>JAIBCI010000040.1 GCA_019694255.1 Saprospiraceae bacterium | reverse complement strand
CGGCTTTTTTGTTTAGGTTTAGGTCAAGGTAAATCAGAATTGTAATTGATAATCTCTGATGTTTATGTTAGAACACTTTATTATCCTGTAATCGCACGATTTATTTCCCCACTCCTGGTATTTTTGCACCGATGATGCTAAAAAGAGTTTTTCTGATCATTTTATCGGTCGTTTATATTGGGGTCGGATTACTGGTTGTTTTTCGGCCAGTGCTAGCAATGCCGATTTACAATTATTCACTGGCTACTTTATTCCTAATCTATGGGATCTGGAGATTATACCGAAGCCTCAGGACTATAGAATAGCATCCACGAAGAACAGCAATTTCAATATTCAGTCGTTACTTTATTAAGACTGATATGCAAAAGCTGTAGAATCCTACGAAAGTTTTACAGAGATTGCAACAGGTATTACCGAAAAAGGTATTGGTGATCAATTATTAAAATACAGATTATGGCTGATGCAAATTTTGATCAATCAAATAACCAAAAAAAATCACGCCGAAGACGTCATTTAGGAAAGACCCGCGTGGACCTTACAGCGATGGTTGACCTGGGTTTTCTTCTGATTACCTTCTTTATGCTGGCATCAACGTTTAATCAAACAAAAGTCCTCAGCCTTTTTAGTCAAAAACAAAGTGAAGCCTCGCGATTCAAGCCTGATGACCATAAGTTACTTAGCGTTCTTATTGGTAAGAACGGTACATATTATATACAATCTTTAAACTACCATGGGTCGGATTCTTATTGGACGATCACTGACAGTGTGCTCAATAAATTCGAATTGTTCCGACTATTTGAAGCGAAATTAAGTTTCCTGAAGCAGAAATTTCATGCTGATTCAGTGCTCGAAGTAGTCATTAAACCGGTTGAGACATCGCAATATCAATCCTTCATTGATATACTTGATGTGGTCAATGCCCATAGAATAAAAAACTATACAATCACCAGGCCGGACAAGTCCGAATTGGCCGAACTGGGACACTAGTTTTAAAATTATTGTACCGCAGGAAAGAACTTATCACTGAACTTCATTATGCTTCAATCTTAAGGCCAATCGTAAGGTTGTATCTGGCATATTATTAATCAGTTCAGGAGTGCCTTACTTTATAGATATTTAGTTTTAGCCTTTGTGAATAACTATTCTATTCTCAAATTAAATTTTTTACATTTTAGAATACAATCCCGATTTAGGTACGTTATAGTATTAAAGTTCATTGTTCACCTAAATCTCGATATCATGGATGACCTTATTTTCAAATTCCGCAATAAAAGCTATGGCGCCTATGTCATACGAATGAACTATAATCAGAACATGAGCCGCGCCATTCTGCTTGCTATAACGCTATTCGTGTTAATCATCTGTCTGCCCATTTTATCCAATGCGGGCAGAAACAGTTCAATGCCCGACGAAATTTGTGATGATTCAATCATAGTATATGAAATGCCTGTTGAAATCTTTAAGAAAAACAAACAAATCAGCAATACACGGCCTGCTGTACCTCAACCTAAAAAGTCCTTGAATACATTTAAGGTTAACGCTGATTCTCTACCACTAAAAGATATTACTGACAATGTTCAGGATATTTCTGATGAAGTTGACGAAGGATCAGCTGGTGTGTTGCAATCCTCAACAGACGGCATCGGTGACGCAGGAACATCACAGGACGGAAGTTCCGGTACTGCACTTAAAGAAACCATTGAACCAGTCGTTTATGCTGAAGAAATGCCTTCATATCCCGGTGGAATGTCCGCGATGTATGATTTTATCAGAAAGAACCTACACTATCCCAAGATCGCACTTGAAAATGGCATAGAAGGAACCGTACTTGTACAGTTTATAGTGTCCACAGAAGGGAAAATAGATCAGATCCATTGCATCAGATCCATTGGCGGTGGATGCGAAGATGAAGCCCAAAGAGTTGTGCGCATGATGCCAACTTGGCGTGCCGGTAAGATCAGAGGCAAATCTGTTCCGGTCATTTATACCATTCCAATGAAATTTGTCTTGTTAAAGTAACTTGTAGTTTAGTTTAAAAGCCCTGTAATCAGGGCTTTTTTTTTCATTCTTTTCAGTGCATATTTCATTCTGAACAAGGAAATTATTAACTGCAGTTAATATTCGCAGGTGATTTTTAAATCGCTTGACTTTTAAAATAAAACTATTGTATACTTTTGGCGTATTATCCGGGTAACAGGTGACTGGACTCAAAAAAAATAAATTTATTCAGGGGTATCTCAGCGGTTGGAGAACGCATCCCTTTATCAGTTTTTCATTTCACATTTTTTTTGTAATTGCATTTTTCAGCAGAGTGCTTGTTGGTTATGTACCATGGTATGCAGAATACAAGGGTGAGAAGCATCTACTCCTTTGGGATGATCAAATCAAGGCCGGAAGCCAGCTTCAAAGTGCCCTTCTAAATAGTCAGTATAACTGGCGGGAGCTGGCGTTCGATCGAGCCATTTATCCTCTGATCACACTGAGCGGTTCAAAATATCAACCGGAAGCTGCCTGGTTACCCCCATTCAGTAAGGCTTCAGAACAAACACATCTTTTGGGTACATGGGATCTCGGCAGAGACATATTTATGTCATTGATCGTGGGTATACAAAAATCTCTGGTCATTGCACTTATTAGCATTCTACTTGGGTTAATTTGGGGGATTCCGACCGGAGTTTTACTGGCATATCATCAGTTCACAAAGAAGACCGTCTCTCTCTTTAGTGTGATCATTTTAATTATTTTAGGAATCTATCTTGTTTATCTCATGGTGGTCGGAATTGAAATAAGGGACTTGAGTTACTTTTATTGGTCGCTGCCGCCTGTCGTTGTGTTATTGTTGTTGTCCACTAATATTATTAAGGCAAGACCTTTGATTCGTTTAAAATCTGACTTTTGGTTGATGCGTTTCATTGAGTTTGGCAAATCGGTTCCAATGATCTTATTGGTCTTAATCATATTACAACTGGCCGTGAGACCAGGTATGTGGGTACTTGCATTGATTATGTCGTTTTATCTCGCACTGAATTTTGCCAAGTATGCACGTTTTACTACCCGTAGTCTCAGTCAAAATAGTTATATGGAAAGTGCAAAAGCATTGGGCTATCCTGATTACTTAATTGTAACCGGATATCTTATTCCATCTGTCCTACAGGGTATTGGCCCTGTGGTTGCCCTGAGCATCGCTAATGTTGTTTTACTGGAAAGTTCTTTGAGTTATTTAGGTCTTGGACTACCTGTTGAAGAAGTAACCTTGGGTGGAATTATGCAATCTGCCAGAAATTATCCTTATGCCTGGTGGGCAGTTGTTTTTCCAGGCCTTTGTATTTTCTGGATTATTTACTGTTTTCAGACACTTGATGATTCCATCTCGACACGATTAGCAGACCAAGGAGACAGGTTCTCCTGATTATAATGATTAAACAAATTGCATTGATTTCATTTGAAACAAATTCGTAACGCATGTTAAATCTCGAGAGAAACCTTGTTTTTTTTGATGTTGAATCTACCGGCCTGCATGTTATCCGTGACCGGATTATTCAAATAGCCATGATACGATTTACGCCCAGCGGTAATACTGACGAGCTTGTAAAGCTCATCAATCCGGGTATTCCTATTTCTCCGGAAGCTTTAAAAATCCATGGATTCAGTGAGGAAATACTCTTGCATCAACCGAGATTCTCTGAAGTGGCTCAGGAGATATATGATTTTATTCGAGATGCCGATCTGGCAGGATATAATTCAAACCGGTTTGACGTGCCGATTCTGATGGAAGAGATGGCACGTTGTAATTTGGATCTTGAAGTTGAAAAAAGACGATTAATCGATGTACAGCGGATATTTTATCGCATGGAACCCAGAACTCTTAAAGCTGCCTACAGGTTTTATTGCTCTAGGGATCTTGAAAATGCACATGATGCACTAGCCGATATCAGGGCTACTGTTGATGTACTACAAGGAATGCTGGAACGTTACAGGGACACTGACCTGACTGATGAGGAAGGAAAGGTGATCACCAGACCTGTGAGCAATAATGTCTCTCAGCTG
This sequence comes from Saprospiraceae bacterium, assembly GCA_019694255.1. Classification (GTDB taxonomy): domain Bacteria; phylum Bacteroidota; class Bacteroidia; order Chitinophagales; family Saprospiraceae; genus Vicinibacter. The sequence goes on along the minus strand of JAIBCI010000040.1, from coordinate 86,134 downwards.
CATGAATTTACCAATGACATCAAGGTAATTGATGCAACCCAAAGACTGAAATATAATGAGCAGGGGGTAGTTGTTTTTGCCTTTGGAAAATACATAGGACAACCCGTAGCCAAGACCTTGTATGAAGACCGTAATTACTACCATTGGATTCAGGAAAAAGAATTTTCCTTTCAAGTCAAAAAACTGGTAAGGGAATTATTGCAAAACTATGAGGAGGAGATTAAAAAAAACCGTAACGCCTGAAAACGAAACCATCACAATCAGTGTTTAAATTAATATGAAAATTATAATTGGCAGAATTGGCATTGGAGTGATTGCTTTGTTTTTAACGCTGCAGTCTTGTAGAGACAAACAAAACAATAGTACCCTTGAAATAGTTATTCGAGGCACTTATGCCGGCAGACCTTTGGTTTTTGCCCCTGGGGTAAGTTATACTTATTTTGATGGGTCAAATATAACTTTTACCCGCTCCGAATTTTTTATCAGTGACATTCAACTCATAGATCAGAATTCTCATAGCCTGCCTGTGAATGGAGTCTATCTGTGTGAATTACAAAACCATCATATTTCGGTTTCAAAGGCTGAAGAGGGTTATAAAATCAGGATTCCGGTCAATTATACCGGTACATTTAAAGGAATACGAATCGGCTTGGGTCTGCCATCAGATTTAAACAATTCCAAACCTTCAGATTACCAGTCCACGAACATCCTTTCGGACGGCGAACATTATTGGGCTGGCTGGAATTCGTACGTCTTTAGCAAAACCGAGGGTCAGTTAAGCAACAGTAACAAGAATGTATTATTTGCGTATCATACCGGTTTTAACGAAGCCTTTATTACCAAAGAAATACTAAAACCGATCACTCTTCTGCCTGACCAAACGGGGTCCATCAATATAGAATTTGATCACGAAAGGCTCTTTGGAACGTCTGCGGATTACACAAATATTTACGAAAATAATATCGTTCACAACGGAATTGATTTCATGATAAAATTTATGAATCAGTTTAAAAATGCATTCTATTAATGATGAACTGGCGCTCTGGAATTAATCTATCATGGTTTGTTTTAACGATTTGTGCCTGCGGCCATGATCCAGATCCTGGAGATCTCAGCCAGATACCTTTTGTAAGCCCTGAGCCGTATAGTTTGGTTTTTCCAAAAGGTCTTCCTACAATTGCTGAAGATAATTCGAATCCACTTACCAAGCAGGGCGTATTGTTGGGGAGACACTTATTTTATGATCCGCTCCTTTCCCTTGATTCGACGATTTCCTGCTCCTCCTGCCACAATCCGAAGTTAGCTTTCACGGACGGTAAAGCATTCAGTACGGGTGTAGGCGGTACAACGGGGACAAGAAGTAGCATGTCCTTGCTTAACGTAGCGTATTTCAACAATGGTTTGTTTTGGGATGGTAGGGCAGCTAATCTTCGGGATCAGGCCCTGCAACCTGTTGAAAACCCGGTAGAGATGCATGAACAGTGGCCGAATGTGGAGATCAAATTGCGCCGTAGCGCATTTTATCCGAAATTATTCAGAGAGGCTTTTGGTATCAGTAACAAATCTGAAATAACACGCGATCTTGCGACCAAAGCCATTGCTCAATTTGAAAGAATTCTTCTAACCGGGGGCAACAGCCGGTATCAAAAGATGCTTCGGGGGGAATATGCTTTTTCAGTAGATGAGACGGATGGCATGGAAATGTATCTTAACAGCAATCCTGCATTACCCGATGCCCAGTGTGGTCACTGTCATGCAGCCCCCACTTTTGCGTCCAACAATTATTTTAACAACGGACTGGATAGTGTTGGAAGCCTTAACGAGTTCAAAGATCCGGGCCGTGGAGCTATTAATATGATTCCCAATGACTTGGGAAAATTTAAGGCCCCAACATTAATTAATATTCATCTGACCGCTCCTTATATGCATGATGGCAGATTTGGCTCACTTGATGAGGTTATGACACATTATACAACCCAGGTTAAAAAAGCTTCCAATCTGGATCCCAATGTTGCCAACCTTAAAATAAGTGCCCGGCAGGCCAAACAAGTAATAGCATTTATTAAGACGCTGGTAGACACTAGCTACCTTCAAAACCCCGATTTTTTTAGCCCATTTTGATTTTTTTACGGCTCATTTTGCCTTAAAATAAACTTTTAAAAAGACTTTTAATCACAAAGTTCTTTTCCAAATAATTTTAATATACTATCTATGAGCTAATTATACATTTTGTATTTATTATATATAATATTTTTATATGTGACTATGGTCGTTTTTTGTAATTGTTGGCGGAAAATTATTGTCGGATACTTGTATCGTGATTGTTTACAAAGGGAAGAAATACAATCAGAATGCTGGTAAAAGTATCAGCGACCGTAAATTCGGATATGTTCATGGGATTAAAAAATTTGATAATAGGAAGCCGGTATAATTACCGGTTTCTATTATCAAGTTCCAGGGACAATCAACCCAGACACAAATTCATTTTTTGAGATAAAAAGTAAGCTAGTTTGGATATGTTCATGGGATTATAATAGCCAGTTGTTGCCTTCAACTGGCTATTTTCCTTTAAAGTGGTAAAAAGTTTTCTCGGATAAAACCTATTTCAAAACGAAAAACAAAAGTCCTGCTTCGGCGGGATTTTTTTTTGGAGTAACCCAAGTCTGATTTTAGGGGTCCATTCCACAAATCATCCTGCTTGTTCTATAGTATTCTATATCGAAGCGTAATGTCAGGATGCGCGATCATTAAGTACTTCTTATTCATTGTAAATCGTCGCAGTGGTCTAACCGAACTGAATATTTCCGGATCTCTGATCTCTCGATCCTTCCTGCAAAATATCGTATTTTTCCTGAGGTAATAAAGCTGATCATCCAGAAGTTCGATACATTCTATATCATAATCTTCAAGGAAAGATTCTACGTTAAGGAATGCATTAAAATGCCAGAGTCCGATCCCCGGTAATAGCAGATAAATATCTCTTCCGTTGGATTTAATCTGGCTCACCTGATTAAGCTTCTTACGTGGGTAAAATAGCTGTTCTCCCGATTGAACAGATTTGTCGAGAATGTTTTTAATATTTATCCGGTTATTGGCGAAAAAACACAATTGGGTTGATGAATAAAAACATACTGACGATTCAATACTAAAGTCAGCAAAATATTCTTCAGCGATGGCTGCCAGACTTTCGTCATAGAGATTGACATTATTAAACTGTGCCAAATACAACAACAGTTTCATCGGGTCCTTGACATCAAGAAAAATATACTGACTGAAAAAGGGGCTGGATACTTTCTGATTGAGTGAGAGGTCCTCATTGAGCTTTATTAAATCTGTGGTTCCTGATGGGAAAAGATAAATTTGATTCAATCTGTCTATATAGATCTCATTCACTTGATAAGGAAGACTGTCCTTTAATTCCAGCTTAAAAGCCTGTCCAGTTCCTAATACCGGTGCAACCAAGATCCCTGACAGAATGCTAAGAAAAAATCTTACCATAATCATTCTTGTAAAAGCGAAGATTTAGTTTCTGTCCGTCAAACTCTGCGTAAGACTGGTGTACCAGCCAGTCACCCGTATTTATATAACGGGAAGAATTATTTTTTAACTTGTAATCGATTGGCAAATGGCGGTGCCCAAAAATAAAATAATCGAAATTACTGGTAGCTGATACTTCTTCTACGAAGTTTATAAGCCACTCCTTTTCATGACCCAAGTAATCCTTGACCATTAACTGTGATTTCCTGCTGACCGAAGAAAAATAGGATGCCAGCGGAATGCCAATATCAGGATGAAGCCAACGGTATAGAAACTTAGATACCGGATGAACGAATATCTTCTTCATCATTTTATATCCGTGGTCCCCCGGACCCAGACCATCACCATGACCAATTAAAAACCTGCGGCCCATCAAGTCTGTTTGAATTGGATTGTAATGAAGCTTTAATCCGATTTCATTTACCAGATAGTCTTTCATCCAAAGATCATGGTTGCCTGTAAACAAATCTATTTGAATACCAGCATCACTGCATCGGGCCAAAGCACCAAGAGTCCTGGTGAATCCTTTGGGCACTGCACTCCCGTACTCAAACCAAAAATCAAATAAATCACCCAGAAGAAATATTCGGTCTGCATCTGCAGAAATCTCTTCAAGCCATTGGCAGAAAATTAATTCTCTCTCATGTGAACTTTTTATCGCGTTCACTCCCAAATGCAAATCAGAAGCAAAATATATCTTTCCCAACTTTATTACAACACTATCCTCGATCTACAAACCTTGGGTCCTGTGCCATTACGTGCCCACAATGGGAGCAGGTTCGCAATTGCTCTGAGCTATAAAAATGCCTGAATCTGGGGAGAAAGTCATTTTCAATGTTTTCAAGAGGAAAGTAGCTTTCGTAAAGTTTGTTATTACATTTTTCACAAAACCATAACAGACCATCCATTTCGCCCTTTTGTCTTTTGCATTCAATTACCAGGCCTATTGTGTTTGCTGGCCGTGATGGTGAGTGAGGCGTTTTGGCAGGCAACAAAAACATTTCTCCTTCCTTAATGGGAATATCCACCGCTTCACCGTCTTCCTGAATTTTTACCACAATATCACCTTCCAGCTGGTAATACCATTCTTCAGTTTCGTTGAAATGATAATCTTTACGCGCATTAGGACCAGCTACAATCATTACAATGTAATCTTCTGACTCTGTATAAAGATTGCGATTGCCAACAGGCGGTTTAAGTTCCTCACGATGATCTTTAATCCATTGACTAAGGTTAAACGGTTTGCGGATAGCCATAAAATTATTTTTGATGATAAAGATACAATTTTAAGCTCGCGTTATCCGGTTTTTTTATATCGGTTCATGCCGGCATAGTAGATCAGTCTCCAACCATTACCTGTTTTAGCAAATCTTCTAATAAGGCGTAAGTTATTTTTTGCATCAATAACGGTCTCCTCGATTAAAACATCACTGACAATTAAATATTCTGTCTGGTAATCCTTATTCTCATACACAAGTTCCCTGTGGATAACCCATTGATCTGGCGACCAGAAGTATTTTTCGTTGCCTATAAAATCCGGATCCGCATTTTGTGGTAATCCTTCCAGCGGAAAAAAAATACTGTTCATCTGAAATACACTGTCCTCATGAAATTGAATATAAAACTTTCTAAAATCTTCCGGAAGCTCTTCAAATCTTGTTGTTGTATGAATATTTCCACCTTCAATTCTGTCTGCGATTCCCGGTGCCTGAACTTTATTTTTACAGGAAATCAATAGGCAGATCATTATAAGAATGAACGGCAAAAGCGACAATCCATATAAATTCCTCATTGATGCCATATTTTACCTGATAATTGATCTTTTCGTGTGGCAAAGATAACATGCCTTCCACTAATTCAGTGGAATCAAAACGAAGTCGGATCATTTCACTGAAATGTATGCCGCGTTTACCATAAGCTTTGTAAATAGCTTCTTTGGCAGACCAGCACAGCGTTGCCATCCGAATTTTCTCGTTCATGTCGTGAAAATTACTAAGCCATCTCAATTCTGTGGCTGATAAAAATCGATGTCCAATATGAAGTGCCTTAGCATTATACAGTTGTATGTCTATACCCAGGTCGACAGGCCCAAGAACAAATGCTGAAAATCGTCCGGAATGAGATATCGAAAGATAATGTTTGTCATCCTCGAATTTTAGTTTTCCAAATTCATCTTTTAGTATCGGAATATGACTGTGGGGGCCAAGATGTTGCATCATAAGGTATCTGGAAGCCAGAAATTCAAGTTTCTTGTCAGGATGAATACTGGCGAGCCATTGACTTTCCTGGTCATTAAGATCCAGAATTGGTTCGAAAAATTCGCTCGGTTCTTCGATTTTCCAAATATATAAATCTATGTCATTGGGAAGCGAGAGACTTAAAAACAATGGCATCTGTAATCGAAAAGGATTATTTTTGTTTGTATACTGAAGAAATAGAATCTGCCCTAGCCTGTTGTCCAAGTAATATATAAGTTCTGACCAGGTTATTGACTATCGTTTCGTCTTTTGGATTTGACGTGTAAGCCTTATTAAAAAAGAATAAAGCTGAATCAAATTTTCTTTGCAGGCCCATCACCATTCCAAGATCTGTCAAAACAGCTGTTTGTGTTGAATCAAGCTGATACGATTTGTCCAACAACTGTTCTGCGTGCTGCAAATTATTATTTAGCTGTGCTTCCTGCCGGCCATATTGATAATATGCAGTTGCTAGTCGCTCTCTGATAACTGTATTATCAATAATACTTCTTGCACTTTCGAAACTTTCAATAGCTGCCTGATAGTTTTTTTGGAACAGACGGACATTGCCTAATCCAACTTGATTAGAAAATGTCTTCAGGATTTTTGCGCTTTCAATATAATGCCTGGCTGCCTGATCTAAGTATTTGACTGAATCAGCAGGATTCGCATATTTCTTCATATAAAACTGCAAACTTTCGTCAGCCAATGCCTGATGCGTACGAAAACTTTTTGGTGCAGTATTGACATCATGTAAGAAAAGGGAATAACTACTCTTCCAATCTTTGGAGCGGTCTAATGTCTTGTTGGTCATTATTGCTACAATGCACAAGGTGACACCATAGAATGCAGAAATTCTGTCGCCGCTCATCCAGCGTCCAGTACCTTCTTTGTATTTAACAGTTCTGGCAATCAACATTGCTATTCCCAGGCAGAACCAAACAGAAGCCAAGTAAATCAACCTTTCACCCTTTATTGTGCCTATCAATAAAAATAAATTACTGTATAATGCAATCGACGCGAGATAAGAAAGGATAACCAATGACCATATTTTATTATTCCTGAAGATTTTCAATGCAAAGAACAGCAGACCAAGGTGTATTAATAATGAGGATATACTATAAAACGAACTCCAGGAAGCATCCGGAATTTGATTGATAGAATAATCCCAGCTTAAATTCTGAGGCCAAACCAGAAGCTGAAGATATGATAATAAAACCTGAAATGCGGTTGCGCTCCGATGACTGAAGTTTAATCTCACCAGCTGATTATCATTTGCATCCGGTATATAATCCAACCTTCCCATATAATGATGCCGAATAAAATACCACCCAATGAGCGATATGATCAGGGGCAATATCACCTTCAAAGGAATTTTGTCGGTAGTCAGATACACAATCAAAGGAACTAAAAAAATAATCACGATTGCTCCTTCCTTAGAAAGAAGAGCAAGAATAAAAGTGAACGCAGGGGCAAAGATGAATTTCTTATCAGAACGTGCCGCATTGCTTGACAAAAGTATAGTTAGCAAACCAAACAATAAGCTCATAATCTCGTCCCTGCTCTTAATATTACTAACCACTTCTGTATGTATAGGATGTACTACAAATAAAAGGGTTGCCAAAAATGCAATGTCCATTTTTTCCTTTCCAAGAATGGAGAGCAGACATTTGAATAAAATGCCAGCTGTCATTGCGTACATCAGAATATTTACCAAATGATGTATCCAGGATTGATTTGGAAAGAACTGCCATTCCGCTGCAAACATCATCACCGATAATGGACGGTACATGTACTCTGAGTCAGTGCTTATCGAGGCCCCCGCTCTGTAACTATGCGTGAAAATGTCTTTCCAGCCCGCAAAGCCCTTCATTACAAATTCGTTGATGGTGGTGACCAGCCCATCATCCAATACGAAACCATGCCTGACAGTTGGCAGGTAAATCAGCAATCCCAGCATAGTCAACAATAAGGCAGGAAGTTTCCATTGTTCCTTACCAGATTGACCTTCTATTGTCGGTGTTGCCAAACCGGTAGTTACCGGACCTTTGTTTTTATTACCGACTTTCATGAACACATATCTTTGTTCAAAATTACCAACAGGACAAGTTATGGCAAAAAAAAAATCACAACCTTGAGGAGGTTGTGATTTCTTTAATTTGTTTTTTTACTAATGTTTGATCAGGGGACCAGTTTTTTGGATATTTCATAAAGTTTGGCAACATCCGGCGTAAGAATAATCTGTAGCCTTCTATCATAAGCCATTTTGTCCTTACCTTCTTTCATTTTACCTGAAGGTTCGAAGCTTGATCTTCCCGCTGCTGTAAGCTGTTCAGGTTTCACTTTGTTTTTCAAAAGGAAACGCACTGCATTATTTGCTCTTTCAGTAGAAAGCTCAAGATTGTCTTTAAATGGAGCACCGTCTTTAACCAAAGTCTTATCAGTGTGTCCTTCAACCATAACATTCATGTTAGGATTTGCATTGAAGACATCGGCTAAACCCTTGAGGATCTTGTTGCCATTTGAATTAATGATTGCTGAACCTTTTTTGTACAGAACCTGATCTGGCAGTGAAACAAAAAGCTTTTCACCTGTCTGAGAAATGGTAACTCCCTGCACATTGATTCCTGCAAAAGCTTTTCTGATCTCATCTTTGATCTTTTGAATCTCCTGCTCTTTCATTGCTTTCATTTTCTCCAATTCAGAAACCTGAGCCTGGTATTTGCTCGCTTCTCCTTTGGAAGAACTCAGGTCACCCTGAAGCTTTGAAATCTGCTTTTCCAAATCCATTTTGGAAGATTCGCAATCAGATACTTTTTTCTTTTGGGCATCAAGCATGGACTGAGCGTTGGCCAGCTCATCCTGGAGTGCTTTATACTTCTTATTTGATACGCAAGAGGATATTCCTGTAGCCAGTATTACTAAGCCTAATAATAACTTGATTTTCATAGGATTATGCTTTTTTGATGATTAATTTGACACAAAAGTAATAAATTGTATTATAATGAACCTGAACCCCACCTAAAAGAATCACTGTCAAGACCTAAAAGATCAATTACACGATCGGTAACACTCGAAAAGATTCTGTCAGCTTCTTTTTCTCCGGCATAAAATGAAGGTACGGCAGGACAAATAATACCTCCTGCAAGTGTAACCGTTTTCATGTTTTCGATATGAATAAGGTTAAGTGGAGTCTCTCTGAAAACAAATAAAAGCTTTTTTCTTTCCTTTAGCATAACCTGTGCAGTTCTGCTCATCAGGTCTTCAGAAAGGCCTGTCGCCACTTTAGCGAGAAAACCTGCGGAGCAAGGACATACCACCAACGCATCCCAACCAGCCGAGCCCGAGGCAAAGGGGGCATTGAAATCGTGGTTTTCAAAAACGCGGCACCTGTACTGTGTCAACTCAAAGTCTGGCATCTCAATTGATATATTGACCTTTGCATTGGCTGACACCACAACAGCAAGCTCCAAACCGTCGAACCGATTTAATTTTTCCAGTAGTAATCTGGCGTAAATGGCCCCGCTCGACCCTGATAAACCGATGACTATTTTCATATAATTTCTGACAATACAAAGATACTTCCACTTACCACGACGAGGTCATCTTTTGCAGCCGCAACACAGGCTGACTTATAAGCATTGCGAACACTTTTATAACATTTACCTTTCAGATTATAACTTTCAGCATGTTTCTGCAAGTCATTAACTTCAAGTGCCCGAGGGATTTTAGCCTGTGTAAAGTAATATTTAGCGTCTGAGGGCAATTGTTCCAGTACCTTCGATAAATCCTTGTCTTTGACAAATCCGATGACCCAATGGACCGTATGGTAGGAATGTGATGCAATCCATTGACAAAGCTGACGTATACCATCCTCATTGTGCGCAGAATCCAACAAAATGTCCGGTCGTCTGCCAACCCACTGCCATCTACCTATCATTCTTGTCAAGCCTGCAACCTGTCCGAATGCCGTCGATATGGCCTTATAATTTAGGGGAATTATTTTTTTGCTTAGCAAGTAATGCAACGAGGCAAATGCTGTTCTGTAATTTTCCGGTTGAAATGGTCCTGAAAGGTCCGGTGTAAAAATCACTTCCTCTTCTGTAAATTGAATTTTGTCATCGTTAAATTCCATAGCTATGCTTTCGGCATAGACCATATCAGCTTTTCGCTCATCGGCAACACGATTAAAAACCTCATCTGTCACTGGAAGATGCCTCCCGATAATGACTGGGATACCAGGCTTGATAATGCCGGCTTTTTCAAACGCAATTTCGGGCAAGGAATTTCCCAAGACATCCATATGATCCCAGCTTACATTGGTAATCACTGAGAGTAAAGGGCTGATGATATTGGTTGAGTCCAGGCGACCGCCCAGCCCGGTTTCAATCACGGCATAGTCCACTTGTTTTTTTTGAAAGTAATAGAAGCAAAGTGCCACTGTCAGTTCGAAAAATGACGGTTCAATTTCTTCAATGATGGATTTGAATTCTGAAATAAACCCTGATACAAACCGCTTTTCAATGTAGGTGCCGTTAATTTTTATTCTTTCTCTAAAATCCCTATAGTGTGGAGAAGTATACAGACCTACAGAATATCCATGTTGTTGCAACGCAGCAGCCAGCATATGTGATACAGATCCTTTGCCATTCGTTCCCGCGATGTGTATGCACTGAAGTTTTGTTTGCGGATTCCCAAGTCTTTCACACATGGCCAGTGTTCTGGATAAATCTTTTTTGTATGCCTTGACACCAATGCGATGAAACATTGGCAGTCTGTCGAACATATACTGAATCGCTTCTGGATAAGTCAAAACCTCAGATTTATATCTCAAGATCCAGTGCCTCGACCCAATGCAATGCGCTTCGATGGGTAAAATGATCAATTTGGTGCCTGCAACTGAAACCATTGGCAATAACCAACTGATTTTCTTGAAGTGCATTCACTTCATGCACCAATAACTCATTGGCAAGTTTTTCGGACACTTCATAATTCTTTTTTTCATAACCAAAAGATCCTGCCATGCCGCAACATCCTGTATTCCATTCATTTAAATTCATCCCGGCATAATTAAAAATCTTGTGAACGGAACTTGTACCAAAAATGGCTTTCTGGTGACAATGTCCGTGCATAAAATATTCAGCATCTTTTAATCTAATCGGAGTTCGTATTTTTCCTTTGGAAATCTCTTGAGCAACAAAATCCTCCAGAATGAAAATTTGATCTGAGAAGGCTGCCCACGAAGGATCAGAAAAAAGATCAGGCAAATCATCTTTGAGAGAGGACGCACAACTTGGTTCGCACACAAGTATTGGTAAACCCTTTTTTAAAAATGGCAAAAGCGATTCAAAAAGTTTTAAACCCTCTGACCGTGCATGATCCAAAAGTCCTCGAGATATGGCAGGTCGCTGGCAACAACCTTTATTGATAACTGTAACTTTATAACCCAGCGAACGTAGCAGTTTTTCGGCTGAATATCCAATTTGAGGCTCATGAAAACGTATATAGGTGTCCGCAAAAAGGACTACTTCGGGGTCTGTTGAATTGCCAGAGAAATTTAACGGTCGGTATTGCTTTTTGGCATAAAGTGGTAAAATCCTTCTGGCATCCAAATTGGCAATTCGCTCCAGAATTTTTCTGAAGTAAATATTTTTAAGTATTGGATTGATCAGATAGGCTGCAACACCTGTACTCCATCCTGATAAAGTGTGCTGGTGCCTGATCAGTTTGTCCGTCAGCGACCAATTTCCTGAAGATTTCTGAGCCGAAAGCACTTCGGATTTAAATTTAGACATGTCTACACTACTTGGGCATTCCGCTTTACAGGCTTTGCAAGACAAACAAAGTTCCAGGGCGTCCATCAAAGCCTTACTTTGCATCCCTTCGCTGTCAAGCTGCCTGCTCATGGCAAGCCTCAGTAAATTTGCCCTGCCACGGGTGCTGTCCTTTTCGTCTCTGGTAACACGAAAACTCGGGCACATTGTTCCTCCTGTCAGTTTTCTGCATTCGCCAACACCATTACATAAATGTATTGCTTCTTCAAATCCACCTTCCGTCCGATATTGGAACATCGACTTAAATGGGAAGTCGTGATATTCAGGTCCATAACGCAAATTAGATTCCTGTGGTGGCGTATTGATTATCTTGCCAGGGTTCAGAATTTGCATTGGATCAAATTCTTTTTTTAATGTTACAAAAGTCTGATAGAGTTTTTTTCCGAAAAATTTTTCATTGTAAGGCCCTCGCGCAAGCCCATCGCCATGTTCGCCGGACCATGAACCCTTGTATTTCAGCACGAGGTTGAGTGTCTCTTCCGAGATTCTCTTCATTCGGACAATATCCTGTTGATCCCTCAGGTCCAGCAAGGGTTTGACGTGCAGCAATCCAACGCTTGCGTGCGCATAAGCTACTACCGGCGTGTCATTTCTTTTGCATACATCAAATACTTCCATGATGTATGCTGCGAGATGTTCGAGTGGAACGGCCGCATCTTCAATAAAAGCAATGGGTTTGCGGTTACCTCGAACACCCATTAGCAGTCCCAGGCCTTTTTTCCTTACCGTAAAAATGTCATTGATTTCTTTTCGGTCCGAAAAAACCGGGTGAGCATATCCAATTTTACGTTGTGCCAGACTTGAGGCAAGTTGTTCAGCTTTATGACGCGCTTCTTCTAATGTGTTACCGTAGAATTCAACCACCTGGGCTGCTTCGGGGTTGCCCTGTATAAAGCTACAATACCTTCTCGTCTCCAGATTCTCCCTACTGCGCTCAATTAGCAACTTATCCAGAAGTTCCACGGATGCAGGTCCAAAAGCAACCATTTCACGGATATGAGCGATTGAATCATAAAACGAATCAAAATGAACCACACATAAGCTTTGAAATACCGGGTTATCAACAAGTTTGATTTTGGCGGAAAGAATAATACCAAGGGTGCCTTCGGAGCCTACGAAAATTCTGCTGAGATTCCAGTTGTCACCAAGGAATTCATCGAGATTGTAACCCCCAACCCTGCGCATTACTTTTGGAAAGCGTTGATCAATTTCATCCCTGTTGGCGCTTACCGCATTGAAGACTGCACGGTAGACTTCCCCTTCGCGATTCTGTTGTGACAGTTTTTCTTCAAGTTCGCTAAGGTTCAGATCCTTGCATTGAATGATTGTTCCGTCATCCAGCATGACCTCAAGCTCAATCACATGATCAATGGTCTTTCCATAAAGAATCGATCTGGTTCCACTTGAATTGTTAGCGATCATACCCCCTATAGACGCCCTGCTGCTCGTAGCCGGATCCGGAGCAAAATGAATACTATGTTTTAGTAGCGAATTATTAAGCTCGTCCCTGATCATACCCGGCTCAATCCTGGCCCATTTTTCATCTTGGTTAAGTTCGAGCAGGCGGTTTAAATATTTTGTAAAATCAATTACAATTGCTTTTCCAACGGTCTGGCCGACCAGACTGGTTCCGCCTCCCCTTGGAAGTATTGGCAACTGATGCTTTCTGGCAAACTTCAGAATGGTCAGTACGTCTCCCGCATCCCTTGGAGCGGCAAATGCCAGTGGTTTGATCTGATAGTTGCTCGCATCCGTTGAATAGAGGCCCTTGTAAAGGTCCGACCAGTTCAAATCTCCGGATAACGATGACTGCAATTCTTCCCAAATCTCCGTGCCAATCTCCAATTCAATTATTTTTATGCAAAATTACCTACTTCTCATTAATTTGCATGACAATGAATTCAATATGCAAATAGAGACTGTAACCCGTAAAATCTTTGATATGATCGAATCAAAGTTTTTTACAAATAAAAAACAATTGGTCGATACGGTCAGTGAAGTTCTTCATCTGCAGCCCAGCTCAATTTATAAAAAAATTAAGGGTGAATCTTCTATTAGTCTTGAAGAAGCCGAAATCCTTGCTAAACATTTTCGTATCAGTCTGGACGAGATTCTTGGATTATCAGAAGATAAAATATATTTTGATTTTCCTGCTTTGTACGGCGCTGTAAAGGATCATCGTGACTTTATAGATCCGATCAGGCAAGATCTCGAAAACCTGCGGCTACTTAATCCAATAATATATTATTCAACAAAAGAGTTACCTCTGTTTTATTACTTTCTTTTTCCCAAACTTAAGAGTTTTAAGTTTTATGTATTTTTCAATTTTAACTGGAGGCTGGATGAGACCATCATCAAACCATATGAAGAAAATGATTACAGTTTTGATGAAGATTTCAACAAAATAACAAGGAGGATATTAGATCTTTACAGTGAAATAAACAGCATTGAAATCTGGACAACTTCTGTTTTGGACAATACTTTCAATCAGTTACGTTATCTTTCCGAAGCCGGCTTAATTAAATCAAGGGATCAGGCTTTGGAAATTTTAGACGATGTAGACAGGCTGATAGATACAATTGCCGAAATAATCAAATCAAAAAACAAATATGTGCTCAAAGATAAAAGCGGTGGTGAACCCGGTTCTATCGAATTGTACAATAACGAAATTCTACACACCAATAACATCATTTATGTTAAATCCAAAGCCCATGAAGCAGTCTATAATACCTACGACAATCCTAACTTTATGAGAAGCATCAGCCCGGTATTATGTCAGTTTACCAACCGCTGGTTTGAGCGGATCATACAAAATTCTGTTCCGGTTTCCTCTGGCACCATCAAGGATCAAAACGCATTCATTTCAAGAACAAAAGAAAAATCCATACGCTGCAGAAGCAATCTTAATAATATATTTGATCATAGAGAAAATCCTGATTTATAGAAGAAATATTTCAATGTTATAGCGCAGAGGAAAAATATAATAATTGCTTATTACCTTAGTGACATTTGAGCGGATTGAAAAAATTAAATCGAACTTGACGGTTACTCATACCGCAATGCTTCAACCGGATCCAAGGAAGCGGCTTTTAAAGCCGGATAAAGCCCCGAAAGAACACCTACAATTGTACATACCGTAAGACCAAGCAAAATCCAGGCCCAAGGAATCAGGAATTGTCCACCCATAAAAAAGGTCACAATATTTCCAATTGGAATTCCTAACAAAATACCCAGAACCCCTCCCAGTTGACAAATGATTATGGCTTCTACCAAAAACTGTAATAAAATAGTCCGACGGTTGGCGCCAAGTGCTTTGGAGATACCAATTTCACGGGTTCTTTCATTGACACTTACCAGCATAATGTTCATCAGACCAATGGCAGCACCGAGTAATGTCATCAGTCCAATCGCAATTGTAGCAGATCGTAACATGACCGTATTATCTTTCAGAAAAGTAATAATACCGTCACTTTTAAAAATTTCAAAATCATTTTCTTCATAGCTTTTTAAGCCACGAACGATTCGCATCTCCCCGATTGTTTGTGAAATAATATCATCAAGCAGGGCTGACTGCTTAACATGAACGTTGATATCATAGCTTGTAAATGCAGAACCGAACTGCATTTTGGCACTGAGTAAAGGGATCAGCACTCTCCGGTCTGCACCTTCATTCATTGCAGAACCTTTGGATTTGAGCACCCCAATGACCTGATACCTTTGATTTTCGACGATGATATCCTGCCCAAGCGCCGATTCAGGTTTGTCATTGAAAAGAAGTTTGATCATCTCGCGGCCGATGACAGCCTTATTGGTACCATATTCCAGTTCTGAAGAAGAAAAACTTCTGCCAAATTCAACCTCATAGCCGGTTGTGTTGAAGTATTGATCATCAATACCCCGCAGGCGTATCAGCGGATTGGTTTTTTTATTCAGATATTTGACTACAGTATTGTTGCGTGCGTTATAACCGACAGAGACGTCAGCAAGACCCTCAAGTCTTCTTTTGATTTCAAGGGCCTGGGCATAACTTATTGGGTTGGCATCTTTGACGGTCTGACCTCTGTTATGCCTTCGCATGCCTTCATTTTTGCGGTTAATGCTGAATGTGTTTGCCCCAAGGTGACTGAAATTACTACTCATGCTATAGATAATTCCATCGATAGATGTCAGAATTCCAACCAGGGCAGTAATTCCAAGGGCAATGATCAGCAGTGTCAGACCCGATCTTAATAGGTTGGATCTAATATTTTGAAGGGCCTGTCTAATGATTTCTGATAGAGACATACCGGGAGCAAAGCTATAATGAATTGGCAAAAAGGAAGCCTAAGGAATATTAAGTGTTGAATACCTAATCGAATAATCCCGTGACAGGCATGCCGGGAAGAAGTCATTTTTGATAACTTTGCGATTCAAGCATCACACAATGCCTAAGAAGAGGATCAGCTCCGCCCTGATTTCAGTATATAATAAGGAAGGTTTGGAACCCCTGGTAAGGTTAATCCATGATTTGGGCATTGTCATTTATTCTACAGGCGGTACCCGTAGTTTTCTTGAAGAACTTAATATCCCAGTAGTCGCTGTCGAGGATGTAACAGGGTATCCATCTATTCTCGGAGGACGTGTAAAGACTCTTCACCCAAAAGTCTTCGGGGGTATTCTGGCGGTTAGAAATAACGATCATCTTTCACAATTAGCTCATTTTGAGATCCCTATGATTGATCTCGTGATTGTAGACCTATATCCTTTTGAAGAAACAGTAGCCGCCAGCAGTGACGAAGATGAGATTATTGAAAAAATAGACATCGGTGGCATTTCGCTCATCCGTGCTGCCGCCAAGAATTTCAACGATGTGGTTATAATTCCATCGAAAAGTCAGTACGATCAGCTCGCGGGAATCCTCCATGACAATGCACTTACAAGCCTTGAATTGCGTAAATCCCTGGCACTTGAAGCTTTCAGGGTGAGTTCGAGTTACGACAGGACGATTGCCGATTATTTTGGGGGCACACCGCTGAGAACCTTACGATATGGTGAAAATCCCCATCAAAAAGCCTGGTTTAAAGGCGATCTGACTGAGGTATTTGATTTTATTCAGGGCAAGGAACTTTCTTATAATAATCTTGTAGATGTTGACGCTGCCGTCAGATTGATACGAGACTTTTGGGAAGGCGATGCCTGTTTTGCAATTTTAAAACACAATAATTCCTGCGGACTGGCGATTCGTCCTAGTCTTTTGGATGCTTGGGCTGCCGCGCTCGCCGGCGATCCGCAATCAGCATTCGGAGGAGTGATAATCTGTAATAAACCTATTGATGAGCGTACGGCGGGCGAAGTCGACAAGTTGTTTTATGAAGTACTCATTGCTCCTGATTATGAAGACCGCGCACTAGATGTTCTTAAGTCTAAAAAAAATCGCATACTATTAAAATTAAAAAATTGGAGCACCCCGATTTCTGGCATGAGGACCTGTCTCAACGGCCAACTCAGTCAGGAAGAGGACCTTCATGTATCTGATGGCAACGAGTTCAAAACAGTTACTAGAACAGCACCTGATGCAAGCCAGTTAAAAGATCTTGTTTTTGCTGTCAATTGCATCAAACATCTTAAGTCAAACGCTATAGCCATCGTCAAGGATCTTCAGCTTATTGGAATGGGTTGTGGTCAGACTTCCAGGGTTGATGCATGCAGACAGGCCATAGAAAAAGCTGAAAGAATGGGATTTGATACAAAGCATGCCGTAATGTCTTCAGAAGCATTTTTTCCCTTTCCCGACTGTGTAGAACTCGCTGGAAAAGCTGGGATATCTGCGATCGCACAACCTGGAGGATCTATACAGGATCAAAAAAGTATAGACAAAGCCAATGAATTAGGTATTTCAATGGTAATGACAGGAATCAGGCATTTCAAACACTAATAAATCACGTAAAATTTAGAATATAAGTTATGAATCTCTGTATTGATTGTGGAAACACCAGGGTGAAGTTTGGGCTTTTCGACAACAATAATTTAAAAAGCACCAAGATCTTTTCCTCTGAAAGGACGGATGAAATCTTTGACTGGTTGGATGATATCGATTTTGAAGACTGTATACTTAGTAATGTGGCTTCAAAGAATGCGGAGTGGCTTGAGAGACTAATGGAAGAAATAGATATTTATGAACCGGATGCTTTTAGTCCTTTGCCTATAAAGATCAAATACGGCTCCAAAGATACGCTTGGCAGTGATCGTCTGGCAGCCTGGTGCGGGGCATTAAAGCTGACCACCGCCGATAACATTCTCATCATTAATAGTGGAACATGCATAACGTATGATCTTGTTAACCGAGAATCTGGATTTATTGGCGGCAATATTGCACCAGGGTTGAATATGAGACTTCGCGCCATGAATCATTTTACTTCCAGATTGCCACTTATTAAGTCCCATCATGTTAATCCAGGAATGCTGGGTACCAGTACGGAATCCGCATTGCAACACGGAGCTGTTAATGGGATCATTTATGAAATTGACGGTTACTATAATGAATTGTCCTCCAAGAATCCGAACCTTTTTTGTATTATGACCGGCGGTGACGCCGAGTTTCTCTCGGTTCGTACACAGATTAAGACCAGCGTAGAACCCTATCTTGTTCTTCACGGACTGAATGAAATTGCCAGATGCAGATGAAAAAATTTATCCTTCCACTAGTCAATAGTATTTTATTAGTTTATTCTATCAAAGCCCAGACCAATGAATTTCTGCCATTATCCAGATATGGCTTTGGTTCAATGACGAGAACCTATTCTCCTTTCTCGCAGGCATGCGGACACTCAGGTTCTGCTTACACCCAAATTGATGAATTTAATCCTCTTAATCCGGCGACGCTTGGTTTTTTGAAAGTAACGGATGCTGAAATTGGTTATAACATCAAGTATAAATCAATCCGTGATAATCAAACCAGCATCAATGATCTTTCGGGTACATTGTCCTACCTTCAGATTGGTATTCCATTGCGCAATTCAATCAATCAACTTCTTGAACGCAAAGAGTACAAGCATACTTACGGCCTGAGTTTTGGCATTATGCCTGTTTCAAGTACTTCATATAATTATCAGGTTAATGACAGCAATACTGTTGGTGCGACGGTGCGTAAGTTGACAGGCAGCGGAGGACTTAATCAGTTTATGGTCGGTTTTGGGTACCGATATAAAAAATTTTCCGCAGGTCTCAATCTGGCTTATATTTTCGGAAACCTAAAATTCGAACAGGTGTTTTATCTGCGTGATCAATTTCCAGGAGCAAAAGATTACTATACCGACCGCTACTTTGGATCAGGCTTTAGGCCGCAAATAGGATTTATTTATCAAGAAATATTAAACAGCGCGGAATTTAAAAAAGATGCTACAAAGCATGGTAAATCGCTGAATGTGAGTCTTGTTATTTCTGCACCTTCTTCCTTGCGGATGAATCAATACTCCATACACTACTCTGAACTTTTGCTTGGTAATGTTGCAACGATCATTGACACACTTTCTTTTAAGGAAAATAATCTTACGAACAGTACGCTTCCTCTTGAGTTGACTGCTGGATTATCATACAATCATAAGGATCATTATGGTGCTGTGGTCGATTACGCATTGCAGAACTGGTCTTCGGCTACCTTATATGAAGGAGCCAAAGGCAATTTTATAAATGAGAGCCGAATCTCTGGTGGACTATGGCTTAGACCTGAACAAAATGGTTTTGGTAGTATCTTAAAACGAAGCCAGTACAGGGTTGGCGCATTTTACGAATCGGGTTATCTCAAAGTTAAAAATGAAATACTTCAGCAATATGGACTCACGTTGGGCATGTCCAGCACATTTGCATTCCAAAGACAATCAGGAACCATTAATCTTGGTCTTGAATTCGGAAAAATGAGTGTGAGTAACCTGATCAATGAAGACTATTTTAAGGTGAATTTGGGTATTAGACTCAATGACAATGAATGGTTTCTCAAACGAAGATACGACTGATTTAGCCGTATGTTTCATATACATATATTCAGCGCTGGCAAATTCAAACCTTTTAATTTTAACTTTTTCAATATTGCCTTTCAAGGACTCTTTGTATTATAATAAATAATGAAGTAATTCTCAATTCACTAGTTTTTAATTAAAGTGAAAAATGACTGCTAAAGCCCAGACTGGAACATAGTAGTTATAGAGGATTTAATTAAGGCGAATATAATGCATTGGGTCAACCGCTGATTTGCCTTCCCAAACTTCAAAATGAAGGTCATATGAACCGAAGGGATTTAGTTTTAGTTCTCCAAGATTATTTCCCGCAGCAATATTTTCAGCCTCCTTTACAAATACTTTATCCAGGTTAGAGTAGACTACATATAGATTCCCCGCTTTCGTAAGTACTACAAAACTGCCAGAGGGGAGCTGCCTTATCTGAACAACCTTCCCATTGCTGACTGCACGTACGAAAGATTCTGAAGACCTGATATCAATGCCATTGTTTCGCAAAGTAATCTCGGGATTATGGTGATCCTTAAGCAAACCAAATCGGGTAATAACAATTCCTTCCTTCACGGGCAAATTCCAAATACTTCTATTTATTACTGCTGACCCTTTACTATTTGTCTTGTCTGCTAATATGCTTTTATTGACAATTTCTTCAAGTGACTTTTGCTCCTTATTGTAACTTATGACAAGCTGTTGGTACTCTTTTGATTTACTACTGATATGCTCATAATTTTTTTCAAGGTCGGCAATATCAGTGTTCATTTTGTCCATTTCAGATTGCTCTGTGTTCAGTAGTTCTCTCTTTTCATTGATTTTCTGCTTAATGTCATTTTGCTTCGATAATATTACTTCCTGTGATTTTTTGTATCTTATAAACTGTCCAATACGGTACCGGATTATCTGTTCCTTCCAGAGATTCCTCTTTATATCAAGGCTCCAAGCGCCGTTTACTGATTCTAGACTTAACGGCTTTAAGAATCTGGACCTGTTTTTCTGACAAGCAATCTCTGTATATGTTGCGCGAAGTTCAGACAATGTATCCAAAGCAAGTTTGTTCGTACTTTCAAGTTCTTCTAGCTTTTTACTCAAAGCCTCCACTTCATTTCGGATGTTCTTGATCAGATCATTTCTTTGTTCAATCAATCCTCTTCTAACCCTAATCTGTGTAACAAAATTTTTTTTGTCCTTTTCCAGCTGTTTGAGAACAGATTCAGTTTCCCTGATTTGTGCTTTTAAAAATTTTATTCTTTCCTTGTTACTGGGTTCATTGGCTATAAAAGAAAAAACGATGCTTGCCACCAGAGAAATCAGCACTGGATTCACAGCAGTTTTTTGGAATATCCGCTTTTTCATTTTCTTGTATAGTGATCAGGAATGGCAAACTTAATGCTTACTTCCTTATCAATACTGATTTCCTTCCATTTGATAATGATCTTATCGGTAGTGCCCAATACTTCATCTTTATAGACTGCCTCCAATGACTTGGGGCAGACCCTTCCACTGAAAGTAGTAATTTCATTGAATCCAATATCCAATAATCTACGGTCTTGACGTAAGCTCATTTTCAGTGGCTTAGGTGGTGAATAAGTCAGATCCGTGGTCATCGTAAAAAGTTCCGAAAATCCTTTTACGCTATAACCTTCGGAATTTTTTTCCAACTGATATGAAAGGTACTCTGTAAGATAAAAACCTGAGGTTACGATATCCTGAATCATTAAATAATCGAGCGGAACTTTATAGCTTTTTGCCCATTCGCTGATAGAATTCTTGCTCCAGCTGTTGTCAATTCGGTCTAATGATGTAACGCTATCCTTATCCAATAATAATCTGAATAATTCTATTCCATATTTGCGAATAATAAGCAATGCGGCACTATCATAAATAACTTTCAATTGAGCGTCCGCGTCTCCGCCAAAATCTGCCCCGGTATAGGAGACTGTTCCTTTGGCGGAATAAGTTTTAAATTTCTGCGCTTCTGAAATTTGATCCATCAGCTCTTCGAGCGTTGCATTATCCGTCTTTTCAGGGCTGTGGGCCATCTGTTTGGATGTGTGGCACGAAATCAGTAGAAGGGTCACAAACAGCAGTGTTATTTTCTTGCTTATCATTTCATCTTATTTAGCAATTGCAAATAACGATTTCTGTCATCTGAAAGATCAACCGCTTTTTGAGCATAGATGATTGCGTTTTCCTTTTGTTGCTGGGCAAGGCAAATCTTTGCTGCCAGAGCATAGTTATCACTATTTCGTCCAGTCTTCAGTTGCAAGCATTCCTCAATTCGTTTTCTGGCAAGGTCCCAATCATTTTGATTTGAGGCTATTATTGCCAACCGGTTGAGAACAAAAGGTTTGAACAAATTTTTATTATTATAAATTTCCTCAATTTTCGCCTTATTTACAATTTGTCCTCTTGCAGATTGATAAACAGCATTTTCAAGTACAGCCGCCTCGTTTTTTTCGGAATTAAGGCATTCGGTCCACATCAGATCGGCTTGCTGAAAATTGCCTGTTGCAGAGTAAATTCTAGCGAGCAGAAGATTTGCTTCTGTTTGACGAAAGGGATTATTCTTACTCATCAATTTGAAATGCTGTGCATTGGTCAATGCTTCACCTGTATTTGACAATTGAAGCTGGGATTCGGCCAGTGCAAAATACAGGAAAGGCTGGTTGGGATAAAAGTCTAAAGCCTGTGAAATTTTTTCTTCCAACTTCTTCCAATGGCTCAAATTCAACAAACACACAATCATATTTTCCCAAACGGAATATGGTACGTTTTGAAGTGTTGCAGATTTTTCATAATCACTAACTGCCTCTGTCAAGTCCTCGGTATAGTATGACAAATCTCCGCGGAGCGCCCACGCTTTTGCCTCCTGGGGGTATTTTTGTATGAGAAGATCGGCAATCGACTTGAGTCTTGCGGAATCGGTAGAACGGTTTTGTTCAATAAATGGAATCAAGGATCGAATGATTTCATCTAATCCGGTCTTTCCTTCTCTAATTTGTTGTTCAATACTTTCCGGATTGCCAACGTTCGGTGCTGGTTGACTTATCTTTCCTCCTGCAGTGTACAGCGGATCAATAGTTTTGAGCTGTAACAGAATTTTTTCAGCTTCCTTTTTGTTCGCTTGTGCAATATAAATATCATACAACGCTGACAATAGTTCTTCGTGTACCGGGTAACTGCGGAGCGATGAGGTGATGAGATCAATGGCTTTCTTTTCTCTGCCAAGATGGACAAGTATTCTTGATTTTTTGATCACTAAAGCGGGTAATAGACCGAATTTGTTTTGTGCCTTATCCAACACAGCTAAAGCTTTTTCATCCTGGTCTGCCTTCACATAATTTAGTGCAGCGAGGTCATAAAAAGAGTACTGATCCGGTAAGATCTGGCTCAACCCTTCATAGGCTTCTGCCGTCCCAAAATACCTGCCGACAGATTCCAGCAGGTTAGCCTGAAAAACCCTGGTCCATTTGTTTGTCGGATCTGCTTTGACGCTTTCGCTGATGGCGTTTATTGCATCCTCAAGTCTGGATTTGGAGAGATATAATCTGGACAATTGGTAATATACCGTGGACCTGGCTTCAGGTTCAGATCTCAACTTTTCAAACATTTCAATCGCCTTGTCAGGGTTACCTGTCAGCTGTTCCTTTGTAGCTTCAATGATTTGTGATTCAATACTAACCGGGGCATCACTTTTAAGAATCTGGCCATGGACTACCGAATGTTTGGAAAGTAACATGAAGGCCAAGAAGCTTGCTTGCAAGAATATTGCTCGCAGGTATTGGGCTGAATGGATAAAATTTTTGATATAACAGTAATTTAATGTTCGAAATAACGATAAGCTGATACTATAAATTTCACGAGACCTCAGTAACCTTTAACATATTGGTTCGCAGTTTGGCGTGAATAGGCATACTACCCGTATTTACTATGAGATCTCCTTTTTTGACTTTTTGATTTTGTTTGAGAATATTGGCGACATCCTCTATGGTTTCATCGGTTGAGGTCATTTTATCATAGTAATATGCGTGTACGCCCCATACGAGATTGAGGGTGCCGAGGATATGACGTTCACTGCTGAAGATATAAATAGGGCAATTGGTCCTATAGGAAGAAGTTTTAAAAGCTGTATACCCAGAGACGGTTAGTCCAATGATTGCTTTGGCTTTAAGATCTTCTGCTACTTTGGCGGCGTTAAAACAAACCACATCACTTACGAAAGTTGAGGATTTTTCAGAAGGCTTTGGCCGTTTTGTCTGAAAACCGTAATGTTTTTCTGCTTCAACAATGATTTTGTTCATGGCCGAGACCACCAGCTGAGGGTGCCTTCCAACGGAAGTTTCTCCGCTGAGCATTACCGCATCGCAACCGTCAAGTACCGCATTGGCCACATCGGTAACTTCAGCACGTGTAGGGGAAGGATTATTGATCATGCTATCCATAAGCTGTGTCGCCACAATCACTGGCCTGGCTCTCTGGATGCATTTGCTGATGATCAGTTTTTGTATTGTCGGAAGTTTTTCAATTGGCATTTCAACGCCTAGGTCACCTCTGGCGATCATGATGGCATTACTCACTTTTATTATTTCATCAATATTCCGAAGTGCCTCCGGCTTTTCTATTTTTGCAATGACTTTGGCCGGATGTCCTGATCTTTCTACCATTTGGTGAAGCTTTACAATATCATCTGCTTTGCGCACAAAGGATAGCGCTATCCAGTTGACGGGTTGAGTAAGAATGAAATCGAGGTCTTTCAAATCCTTCTCTGTCAGAGACGGCAGACTTACTTCTGTGTCCGGCAAGTTAACTCCTTTGTTGGAGGATAATACACCGCCATACAAAGCCTTTAGTTTTACCGTATCCTGTCCATTGGTTTGGATCACCTCAAATACTAACTTTCCATCGTCCACCAGTATTCTCTCTCCAGGCCTGACATCTCTTGCAAAATGGTCATAGCTCATGTATATCTGGTCTTTGTTACCAATACACTCTTCGTCTTTGAAGGTCAAAATGTCGCCTTGGCGTATTTCCAGAGCATTATTTTCCATCAGACCGATCCTGAGCTTGGGTCCCTGGAGGTCTGTCAGAATCCCGACATGCAGGTCATGCACTTCATTGATACGAATAATATGCTGTATCACTTTAAGATGGTCTTCATGCGTGCCATGTGAGAAATTTAGTCTGAAAACAGATACCCCTTCAAGGGCTAAGGCCTCCAGGCCTTCATAGGTATTACAGGCTGGACCAACCGTGGCAACTATTTTGGTGTTATGCTGAATCATGTATAATAAATAAATGTCGAACTAAGGGAACAAATTATATGGTTCCGGTTGTTTATAAAAACTCCAATTATTTAAATAATTATGGTTAAACCCTTGTGAGAACCTGCCGAAAGGCTTTATTTTGCGTGAAATTTTATAAAAACAATCTTAAAAATGTCAACTGTAAGCGAAAGAGTTAAAAAAATCATCGTAGACAAATTGGGTGTAGACGAGTCTGAAGTTACCAATGAATCAAGCTTCGTTAACGACTTAGGTGCTGATTCTCTTGACGTTGTGGAGCTAATCATGGAGTTCGAAAAAGAATTTGATACTTCCATTCCCGACGATCAGGCTGAGAAAATTCAGACGGTAGGCCAGGCTATTGACTACCTTGAGTCAAATAGCAAATAAGCCATATCATTATCATAATTATCTGTTTATCAGAATTTTATTTTGTATCTAGCCGTGTAGACATAAATTTCTATTCATGAGACGAGTCGTGGTTACAGGAATGGGTGCCCTTACCCCGATTGGTAATAATCTGGAAGCTTATAATCAGGGTCTTCAGAATGGTGTGTCCGGTGCCGGGCCTATCACTCGTTTTGATCCTACGTTATTTAAGACCAGGTTTGCTTGTGAACTCAAGAATTTTAACGTTGAAGAACATCTTGACAGAAAGGAAGGCCGCAAACTGGATCCTTTTTCTCAGTATGCTTTAGTCGTAGCGGAAGAATGCGTCAAAGACTCTGGACTAGACCTTGATCGGGTAGACAAAAGCAGGGTTGGCGTAATTTGGGGGAGCGGAATAGGCGGTTTTTACACATTGGAGACAGATATTTCGGAGGCAGCGCTCAATTCGGGTCCGCCTAGATACAGCCCTTTCCTGATTCCAAAGTTGATCTCTGATATTGCCCCCGGGCATATTTCCATCAAGTACGGGTTTATGGGTATCAACTACGGAACGGTATCTGCCTGTGCTTCGTCCAGTCATGCAATTTCCAATGCTTTTGATTTTATCCGGCACGGAAAGGCAAAAGTTATTCTTTGCGGTGGATCTGAAGCCGCTGTGACCAAAGCAGGAATTGGTGGATTCAGCTCTATGAAAGCCTTGTCTGAAAGGAATGATGATTTCCATACTGCTTCCAGACCATATGACAAAGACAGGGACGGATTTGTATTAGGTGAAGGTGCCGGAGCGCTGATGCTAGAGGAATATGAACATGCCAAGGCCCGGGGAGCACGCATCTATGCCGAAATCTGCGGTACTGGTCTGACGGCAGACGCCTACCATATCACAGCACCGCATCCCGACGGTCTGGGCGCCAAAGCAGCGATGGAGCTTGCACTCGAAGAAGCCGGCATGAATCCTGAAGATATTGATTATATCAACACCCACGGAACGTCCACTCCGTTGGGCGATATCGCTGAGGTTAAGGCTATACTGCAAGTATTTGAAGACCATGCTTTCAACATCAATATCAGTTCCACCAAGTCAATGACTGGCCATTTACTAGGAGCTGCCGGAGCCATTGAATGCATTGCCGGAATTTTAGCAATGAACTATCAATTTATTCCGCCAACGATCAATCATTTTACGGATGACCCGGAATTGGATCCTAGACTAAATTTTACCTTCAACCAGGCACAATCAAAAGAAATTAAGAGCTTTTTGAGTAACACTTTCGGTTTCGGCGGACATAACAGCTCTTTGATCTTCAGAAAATGGTAGCCGAAGTTGTTAACCTCGTCAAAAGAGTAAATTATAAGTATTTCTCCCGCGATCGTCATTTTGTTGAGCGGCTACATTCAGTTCTAGGATTTACGCCAGCACATCTACACCTATTTAAAATCGCCTTTTACCATAAATCAACTATCAACAATTCCCAACAGAACAATAACGGAGGGAAGAAAGGCGAATATATTCAATCCAACGAAAGACTTGAATACCTGGGTGACGCCCTTTTGAGTTTTGTTATTGGTGAATATCTATTCAATAAATACATCCAGGCTGACGAAGGTTTTCTGACCAAGATGCGATCAAAAATTGTCAAGCGCAAAATGCTGAATTACCTCGCAGAGCAAATGGGCCTTGACCGGATGCTAATGGAGTTTAACAATGCGAGTATCAGCCCAAGTATGCTTGGCAATGCACTCGAAGCGCTTATTGGTGCCATTTACCTTGAAAAGGGATTTGCCTATACCAAAAACTATATTCTTAATGGCCTTGTCAAGAAGTATATCAACATTCATTCACTTGAAAGTTTTGATGACAACTACAAAAGCCAATTGCTTGAATGGTGCCAAAAACACACCAAGGAGATCGATTTCCGAGTGATTAGCAAGTCCAAAAATGATAAAAGGGACAGGTTCCGAATCGGTGTCTATATCGATGGCGTTGAAGTGGCTACGGCAGAGGATTTCAATAAAAAAAGTGCTGAACAGGTGGCCGCCGAAATTGCACTGGCGCAACTTCAGCCCTGATCATTACCCAGCACATTATTCGCTTTGTCCTTAGAAAAAAAACAATTGCAACATCAGACAGGTGTTGAATTACTTGAAAAATGGATCATTCAATTGCTTGATCAGGGCATTGATGTGCTCCAGCATGATCCTCACCGACTGGATGACATTGCAACAAGGATGGTGGATCTGGGCTTGTCTGGAATGGCACGCAAATTGAGAAGCATGCCTGAAAAGACTGAAGATGAAAACGACTGGCAAGTTGCCGTGCTCAGGGAATTGGGTGAATGTTACCTGGCATGTTGCATTGCCAGAAAAAACAATTTTCAGATTGACTCATCACTACAGAATTTGATCGGATCTCCCCGCAGGAAAAATGAAATTGAGGCATTGAATCTATACCTTCAAGATGATTGGTTCTATTGCGGCACTATCAAGAGCAAAGAAGAGAAACTAACCATGGTCAGGCACTGGTTCACAGGTGTGAAGTCGGGACGAATTGCCCTAATGATTGAATTCCTGTTTAACCGTTACAATTCACAGCGACACTTCCAACATGGCATGATATACCGTGGCAGGGTATTTTATTATCCCGGAGAAGCAGAGTACCGGGTGACAGATATTCCAAATGAAAGTGCGCCAGCTCCTTTGGAATTCTTACCGTCATCCGAAAGACTGGGACATTTTCTAACCAGGCATGCGCGCAATGTTGCCGATTCACCTTTCATCAGACACAATTTTTCTATATTGTCTGATGTACGTGTCGCGTATATCGAGCGGTCATTTTACCTGATTGATGCTGGGGGAGAATCTGTTAAGCTGCAGGGCAGTGATGATCAACTTTGGGATCTATGTGCTTTGTTGCTGGATCCATCGGTTCTGTTGGCTGTTGAATGGGATTCCGGTAATTGTTATCCGTTAACCTGCTTTATTAAGGGCTCAGTAATCCCAATTAGTCAGGATCATCGATTTTAAAAATCCTGACGGTTTCAATTTTAGTGTCACTTACCAGTTCTAAGACAAATTTATATCCGTCTTGTATTAATTCAAGTCCTTGCTCAGGAATGGTACCTGTTGTACTGACCAGATAACCTGACAAAGTGTGATAATCTCCGCTCTTCAAATGCAGATTATAGGTGTTGTTGAGATATTGTATTTCCAGTCTTCCTGAAAATAAATACTCATGTTCTGAGATGACTTGTTCAATAAATTCTTCTTTATCGTGCTCATCATCGATCTCACCGAAAATTTCTTCCAGTATATCTTCCTGGGTAATAATACCACTTGTGCCGCCGAATTCGTCTACCACACAAGCTACGGACAAACGCAGTTTGTTCATGCGCAGCATCAGATCATAGACATTCATCGTCTCAGGAACGAAAGGAATATCCATTATCATATCGCGGACATTTTTTGTTTTCTTGAACATCTGCTGATGGTGAATATATCCTAACACATTATCAATATCTTCGTCTGCCACAATTATTCTTGAATGCTTGGTGTCTGAAAATGTTTTGATGAGTTCTTCCCTCGAACAGTTGACATCCACATAGACAATTTCGTTTCGCGGGATCATGCAGGCTTTCGCACGAACTTGTTTGAGATTGAGCGTGTTCTTAAAAATGTCTGCATCAATCTCATCTTCAGAAATTCTCATTGGTCCGTCAATATAGTGTTCAAGGTCAAGAGCTGAAAATCTGTACCTTGGCTTGGTCTCAGACTCCTTGAAAAACAACTTTATCATTAATCTTGAGATCGAATGAATAAAAATGGCAGGGACATACAGTAATTTGTAAAAGAACTGTACCACATACGCCATTGGAAAAATCAACTCATTGGCGTACAGGGTAAAAAGTACCTTCGGCAGAAATTCACCGATAACCAGAATAACTAGTGTTGTGAGTGCAGTATTGAGCGCAATGAGCACTCCATGATTGAGGTCAAGGGGTTGCAGTAAGGAATTGAAAAGTGCTGTCAGCAGGTAAGAAAGTGACACCAAAGAAATGCTGTTGCCAATCAGCATAACCGTTATAAATTTGTCAGGATGGTCGTAGAAGTAACTGAGGATCTTAGAACTGGGTGTACCTTTTGACTTCTTGATTTCAACACCCAGCTTGTTTGCTGTAAAAAAAGCTATTTCAGTCCCGGCGAAAAAGGCACTGAGGAGGAGAAATAAAAAAATCCAAAAAAATAACATTGTACAAAGATAGAAACTTGACGTTACACAGAAAGTTTCAACTCCTTCTTGCAGTTCTGATCAAGAGAATTTTATATACAATTGCCTGATTTCCTGAGTTAAAAATATTATTTTTGCCATTCTTCTTCCCGTGGCAGTCTGTGCCTAATTGTATTTAGGACACTTTTTTATCAGAAAGTATTGAATTTCAAAAGATAACAATGAAGCTATTTAACATATTCATGCAAGAATTGGCGGTTGATCTGGGCACAGCCAATACCCTTATAATGCAGGATGACAAGGTAGTTGTTGACGAACCTTCGATTGTAGCCGTCGACAAAAAATCAGGGGAGACTATCGCGGTAGGTTGGAAGGCTATGCAGATGCATGAAAAGACCCATCGCAATATCGATACAATCCGCCCGCTAAAGGATGGTGTTATTGCTGATTTTAATGCCGCTGAAAGCATGATTCAGGGAATGATTGGCATGATTGGAAACAAACGCAGATTTTTTACACACCTGAAAATGGTTATCTGCATACCTTCCGGCATAACTGAGGTGGAGAAAAGGGCCGTTTTTGAGTCAGCTGACCATGTGGACTCTAAAGAAACTTACCTCATTCATGAACCCATGGCTGCTGCGCTTGGAATAGGGCTCGATGTGCAGGAACCGGTCGGTAATATGGTCATTGATATTGGCGGCGGCACTACTGAAATTGCAGTGATTGCACTGAGTGGAATTGTGTGTGATCAATCGATCCGCGTGGCAGGTGATGAGTTTACTGAAGATATTATTGATTACATGCGCCGCGAACACAATCTGCTGATTGGTGAACGGACCGCTGAGAGCATAAAGATCCACGCAGGCGCTGCCATAAGCAAGCTTGATGTGGCACCGGAACCCTATGCGGTCAACGGAAGGGATCTTATGTCAGGCATTCCCAGGCAAATCGTTATTGGCCACGAGGAAATTTCAGAGGCACTCAATAAATCAATCATGAAGATAGAGGAAGCTGTACTCAAAGCGCTTGAGATTACACCCCCTGAATTGTCTTCAGACATCTATAAAACTGGACTTTACCTAACCGGTGGCGGAGCGCTACTACGGGGACTTGACAAGCGTCTTTCAGCCAAAACCAAATTGCCTGTGATCGTTGCCGAAGACCCACTCCGTGCGGTTGTCAGGGGAACTGGCATTGCCCTTAAAAACACAGACCGGTTTTCGTTCCTTATCGACCGTAAATCTGTGTGACGACGATTAAAGACTAATTAAGGTATGTTTGAAACCTTACGGGTCATTGTCAGAAACGGATCTTTGGTGTTATTCATCATTCTGCAGATTATTTGTTTCTTTTGGGTGGTCAGTAACAATGAGCATCAAAAACAAATATATTTCTATTCTACTCAGCGATATTCCAATATTGTAACGCGGCAGTATAAAGGCATACTGGATTATTTCAGTCTGCGCAAAGTTAATCAGCAGATCTCCGATGAAAATGCAAGTCTGATAAAAAGAATTGCAGCTGAACAAGCAGTCATGATGGATACCGTACAACTTGACAGTACCATGGCGATGTACGAGGTGATTTCGTCCAATATTATCAACAATAGTGTCGCCAGACGAAACAACATGCTTACACTGGACAAAGGATCATTGGATGGCATAAACCCCGGCATGGGCGTTATCTCTAATAAAGGTGTTGTTGGGATTGTAACAGATGTGTCTGCACACTTTTCGCTTGTAATGTCTTTGCTTCATTCCAAGTCAAGGCTCAGTTGTCAGATCCCACATTGTGGATTTTTTGGAACGCTTGTCTGGAATGGGCAAGATCCTGGATTACTCCAACTTGAAGACATTCAGCGATACGCTGAAGTTCGAAAAGGCGATAGTGTCGTCACCAGTGGTTATTCTATCGTATTTCCAAAAAATATCCTGGTCGGCAAAATCGCTGATTACAGGGTAGAAGCAGGATCTTTCACATACAGCATTCAAGTGGAACCGGAGCAGGATTTTTTCCGACTGCAGAGGGTATATGTCATTAACCACCGATTGAAAGAGGAAAAAGAAACTTTAGAACAAAAATCAGTTAACTATGAATAAAGATCTTCTGGTTAACGGATTCAGGATTATTCTTCTAGTGCTTTTTCAGGTATTAATTCTTAAAGAAATTAATCTGGAAAACACGTCTACGCATTACATCAGTATCATTATTTATCAGCTGGGAATAATTCTTCTCCCTGTCGGTCTTCCTTCATTTATAGTACTTTTAATTTCATTTGTGTGCGGGATTATCGTGGATAGTTTTTATGGTTCCCCTGGTGTACACTCTTCAGCTTGTCTATGGATGGCTGCCTCAAGACCATTTGTGCTAAAATTTCTTGAACCAAAATCAGGTTATAGCATCAACCAGAAACCTACACCTTCTAGTCTTGGAATTTTCTGGTTCCTCCGTTTTGCCAGTACACTAACCTTTATTTATCTCTTTGCATATTTTACGATGGAGGTATTTACATTTGTATATTTTGGCAAAATTCTTCTGAAGACGGTGGTTTCTTTTACTGTTTCGATGGTGGTAATTTTTCTGATACAAATACTGATAAACCCTAAGGAGTAACGGCATGTTACGAACTGATAAAAAAACGCGTTACTTAATTATTAAAGGATTTCTTGTGGTATGGATCGGCATTCTCATTATTGTGCTTGCCTCTTATCAGTTATTTGATCCAGTATATACCAGCAAGGCCAATGCGACAACACTGATTCAAAAAAACATTGATCCGGCCCGTGGATTGTTTTATGACAGGAATGGTAAAATACTTGTCATCAACTATCCAGCATATGATCTTTATGTAACTTATAAAAATATCAGACCAGATTTTGATACGAACGGATTTTGTGCTCTACTGGGAATCTCTCACGAACAATTTGTCGATAACCTTGAAAAAGACTGGTCTTCCAAAATTTATTCTAAGTCTGTTCCTTTCATTTTTCTTAAAAACATTGAACCCGAAACCTTCCTGCGTTTCCAGGAACAACTCTATCGTTACCCTGGATTCCAGCCTTACCTGCGTGCGGTCAGGGAATATCCAGAACCTCATGGTGCTCATTTTCTAGGATACATGAGTGAAGTCAAAAAAAGTGATATTGATCAGGCAGAAGGTGAATATAAACCCGGAGATTACATAGGGGTAACCGGTCTTGAGCGCCAATATGAAGACTATATCCGTGGATCCAAAGGTGTTCAGTTTGTATTGCGGGACAAACTGGGACAGCAAGTTGGTTCTTACCTCAAGGGTTCTTTGGATAAGTCTGCAGAATCAGGTCTGGACCTCATGCTTGGCATAGACATCGAGCTTCAGAAATACGGTGAATTGCTTCTAAGGGGCAAATCCGGAAGCATCGTAGCCATTGAACCCTCAACCGGAGAAATTCTTGCCATGGTATCCTCTCCAAATTACAATCCGAATCTGCTTTCCGTCAACAGAAATCGCGGTCGCGACTATGCATATCTACTGCTGGATAGTACTAAGCCACTTTTTGACCGTTCAGCATCTGCAGTTTACCCTCCAGGCTCTATATTCAAACCAGTATTGGCACTAATTGCCCAACAGGAAGGTGTACTGCATTCATCTACTTCGCATAGCTGTACCGGTGCTTATTATTATAAAAATGTTTCTTACGGCTGCCATCATCATCCTGCCCCAAATAATATTGCGACGGCTTTACAACATTCCTGTAATTCATATTTTATTCAGACTTTCAGAGATCTTATCGAAATTAACGGATACAACAAACCCCAGGAGGGACTGGATATTTTGACCAAATACCTCGGATATTTTGGACTCGGAAAACCCTTGTATTCCGATGTAGCCACAGAGAACGGCGGCTTTATCCCAACATCCGAATACTATTCTCGTCTATACAAAACAAATAATTGGAGATCAACATATATTATTTCTGTTGGTATCGGACAAGGAGAATTACAACTTACAACACTTCAGATGGCCAATCTGGCTGTCATCATTGCCAACCGAGGCTATTACTACACACCTCATCTCCTAAAGAGATTCAGTGATTCGTATTTACTGATACCAGAGAATCTCCGCACCAAACATATTATTCCTGTGGATCAGAAGTATTTTCCGCCAGTGATTCAAGGAATGGAATTAGCGGTCAGTTCCGGAACTGCAAAAAAAGCTTACTATGACCAAATCGTTGTATGCGGCAAAACAGGAACTTCGCAGAATCCTCATGGTGAAGATCATTCTGTCTTTTTCGGATTCGCTCCGAAAAATAATCCTCGGATCGCACTGGCAGTTTATATCGAAAATGCTGGCTGGGGAGGGGATGTTGCAGCACCCGTGGGATCCCTGATGATCGAAAAGTATCTGCAGGATACAGTGAGTAGAAAAAGCCTTGAGACCAAAATGATTGAGTTAAAGATAAAGAACAAAACCAGAACATGATTATATCCTGTATCGTAGCCATGAACCAGAACGGATTGATCGGTGTTGATAACCATATACCATGGCACCTGCCAGCGGATTTAAAGTATTTTAAAAGAACAACCCTACACCACCCAGTACTTATGGGAAGAAAATGTTATGAGAGCATTGGCAAACCCCTTCCGGAAAGACAGAATATTATTGTCACGCGCGACCGAAAATTTGCTGTATCGGGATGTCAAACAGCTCACAGCATTGAAGAAGGGCTTAGCGTTGGGCATGCAACAGGGGCTGAAGAATTATTTATCATTGGTGGTGGTGAAATTTACCAACAATCCATTCATTACTGGAAAAAACTTTACGTTACCAAAGTCGACGTTGATATTGAAGGGGATACCTTCTTCCCAACGATTGACTGGGACCGATGGCAACTTATTTATGAAGAAAAACATTTACCCGACCTTAAAAATCTTAACACTTATTCTTTTAACACCTACTTACTTAAAACATGAGAGAAGATTATTTACACTATGTATGGACTACCCACCAATGGCATGACACTGAACTAAGAACAACCAACTCCCAAATACTTGAAATACTGGATCGCGGAACTCTCAATAAAGATCAGGGTCCTGATTTTCAGTTGGCGACTGTAAATATCAATGGTATCATCTGGGCAGGTCATGTTGAAATGCATGTACGCTCATCAGACTGGAACAGACACCGACATCAGAATGATCCGCATTATCATAATGTTATTCTTCACGTCGTGTGGGAGCATGACACAGATGTGGCTTGCAATGGCAGAATACTGCCTACTTTGGAACTCCGAGAATATATCTCTGGAATCGAAATGGACCGATATGCCTACCTATTTGACAGTGTGGAAGAAATTCCATGTCGTACTTTAATAAATAGTATACCGGCTCATATTATCAATTCACAATTTGAAGCAGTGGGCATTCAGCGCATGATTGACAAGACTGATAAGATGATCAGGGATGCTGAAAATCTTAACGGTGACTTTGAGGCCCTGTATTTTCAGTATATCTGCCGATACCTTGTTACCCCTCCGAACACACAGGCCATGGATTTACTGCTTCAAAAAATAAGCTGGAAACAGCTCACTTCTTATCAGGATGATTTGAATAATCTCGAAGCACTTTTTTTTGGTGTTTCCGGATTATTGCCGGATTCTGATGATGAATATATCACTGACCTGCATCATCGCTTTCGCTTTATTCGTCACAGAAATAATTTCGTAAACTTGCCCCACACCGTCTGGAATTTATTGAGGCTAAGGCCTTCACATTTCCCTACCCTCAGGCTCGCACAAATCTGCAGTTACTTTCACCATTATCACCGCCCCCTGTCTTTCATCATCGAATCACACACACTCCAGGAGGTCCTTTCGCATTTCGGCGTTACTCCATCCTCATATTGGTCCAATCACTTTCAATTCAGTAAAATAAGTAAATCCGGTGATCATATGATTGGTAACACGACTCGAACTGTACTCATGATAAATGTCGTAGTGCCTATTTTATATGCCTACGGAACCGTGCACTTTAATAAAACACTTCAGGAAAAATCCCTGCTATGGATGGGAGAATTAAAAGCAGAGAACAATCGCTATACAAGAATGTGGCAGGATATTGGAATTGATATCTCATCTGCTCGTTACAGTCAGGCATGTATACACCAATTCAAACAGTTATGTAGCGTGAAAAAGTGCATAGATTGCAGAATTGGACATCACATTCTGTCGAAAATCTGACTGCATGACATGAAAAGACTATTTTTGCACAAATTCACGACTTCTGGACAAAGTAATCCGGCTTCTGCTTAGCCCTTTTTCCTTGCTTTATGGTATTGGCGTCAGCATTTACCAGAGCTTTTTTATAACAGGTATTTCAAAATCTGTTTCATTTAACCTGCCTGTAATATCTATCGGTAATCTTTCCGTTGGGGGCACAGGCAAATCTCCTCACATTGAATTCATGATTCGTTCACTCAAAGATTACATTCATCTGGGAGTGTTAAGCAGAGGCTACCGCCGCAATACCACAGGGCATATATTTGTCGAGTTGAATCATGATGCGCGCAAGGTCGGGGATGAACCTTTACAGATAAAAATGAAATTTCCTGATATTCCAGTGGCAGTCAATAAAAATCGTTCGATTGGTATTCCACGGTTATTGAAATCCTTTCCTAATACCCAGTTGATACTACTTGATGATGCCTATCAGCATTGGGAAGTAAAACCCTACCTACATGTTTTATTGACTGAATACGCCCATCCTTATTGTGATGATTATCTTTTGCCAAGCGGACGACTTCGTGAATGGAGATTTGGATCTTCCAGGGCAAAAATTGTAATTGTAACAAAATGCCCGATGGCGCCTGACGAGAGAGATGAAACCATATGGCGTGAAAAGTTAAGATTAAAGCCTTCTCAGGATTTGTTTTTTTCTTCAATTATCTACGGTAAGCCCTACAATATTTTTAATCCATCAGATACTTTTATTTTTAATGATACGACACATATTATATTAGTCTCAGCCATTGCGCAATCATCTTATCTCAGGGATCATTTGACTCCTCAGATCGGAACCCTTACCGAATTTGATTATGAGGACCACCATTATTTTACTGAACAGGAAATCAACCTGATCATCGCGCGATTTAAACAGATTAATCATTACAATACATATGTTTTAACCACAGAAAAAGATGCAACACGTCTCATGATGTTTCGCGAATTGTTTGAAAAAAATGATGTACCGGTCTATGCTATTCCTATTGAAGTAAGTTTTTTTAAATCAGAACAATTTATTCGATTGATCAAAGATTATTTATTAGAATTTAAATCATGAAAACTGCAGGCTTATTATTTGTTCTGCTTAACACTTTCTCCTTATCACTTTTGGCTCAGTTAATTCCATTATCAGTTTATGAAGGCGACCAGTGTCGCTTATCAAAAGAAGAATTGGGCAATAAAGAACTATTCAATACACATACTTCCATAGGGCGAGCAATGCAGGGTACCGTGCTTCCTGTATTATCTTCATCCGCGCATGTTGATATTTTGAGAATACAATGCAACAACGCGGAGTTTTATTTACATAAACCGGATTCATCGATATTGGGATGCCAAGGAATACCTATTTTAAAATATTTCAACACACATCCTGCTCATTTTTTTTCATCTTATGGCAGGCATTATTATGTTACCGTTGATCCGTTAATTCAATTGAGCGCTGGAAAACAGTTTCACAATGAAAACAAATTGCTAACCAACCGTCGCGGCTTAAAAGTGTCTGCAGGAATAGACCAAAAGGTGTATCTGTACAGTGAAGTTACAGAAAATCAGTATAGCAGCTATTCTTTTGTAAATGATTATGCCGGACTCTACAAAGCATTTCCCGGTGCTGGATTTGTCAAAACATATAACAGCAAGGTCTTTGGCATTTCCAGTGGTTATGATTTTATTGTTGCAGAAGGTGGCGTCAACTTCAAAGCATCAAAACATATTGCCATTCAATTGGGACACGGAAGAAATTTTATCGGTCAGGGAATTCGTTCGCTGCTTTTATCAGACTTCTCACCCCCACAATTCAATCTTAAAATTCAATCGGAATGGGGCAGGTTCAAATATGTCAACATATTCTCGGAACTAAGCAAGGAGACCCGGTTTATCAACGATCGGGATCATTTGCTGGGCAAAAAGTATTCAGCATCACATTTTCTAAGTTACAATATAACGGATCACTGGAATATTGGATTGTTTGAGTCTGTTATTTTCAACCGCGAAAATATGTTTGAATTGCAGTATCTCAATCCCATTATTCTATACCGGGCAGTTGAACAGGCTGTGGGTAGTCCTGACAATGAACTGCTGGGGTTTCAGTCACATGTGCATATTGCAAATAGAATTACCCTTTATGGTCAGTTTATTCTTGATGAGTTTGTATTTAACCGTCTTCTTAAAAAGAACCAAGGCTGGTGGGCAAATAAATACGGATTTCAACTCGGTGCAAAATACCCTGAACCATTTGGTGTCCGTGGTCTATATCTGCAGGTTGAGTACAACAAAGTCCGTCCATATACCTATTCATATGCGGACAGCATCGCCGACTATTCGCATTACCATCAAGCACTGGCCCATCCTTTGGGATCAAATTTTTCAGAATGGGTTGGCACGATTCAGTATGAGCCTGCTCCGAGATGGTTTATGTCAGTATCATTTATGAATTATTTTAAAGGTATCGATGGTTATTTAACCAATTACGGTGGGAATATACTTAAATCTTATACTACGCGCCAATCGGACTTTAATAATAAGACAGGGCAGGGCATTTCGCGTCAGGTGAATCAGGCGCAATGTAGAATTTCCTATCGGTTATTTAGAAATTCCTGGCTGGACCTTGTATCAGGTGTCAGAACGCAATATACCGAAGCTATTCCAGATAATTATTATTGGATTGAAGCTGGTTTTAGAGTGTATTTGAATTACAGGGAATTCTTATTCTGAGAATGTTGATTGAATTTGACACATTAAATAAACAGCTGACATGCTTTGATAAGAATGCTTATTCCGCTAATATTTAAATCCATTTACCATGGTCCCAATCAATCAACTTACAACTTAGATAGCTTGTAAAAATTACGATTATACCCTTTCTATCATCG
Organism: Saprospiraceae bacterium; assembly: GCA_019694255.1. Classification (GTDB taxonomy): domain Bacteria; phylum Bacteroidota; class Bacteroidia; order Chitinophagales; family Saprospiraceae; genus Vicinibacter. The sequence goes on along the minus strand of JAIBCI010000040.1, from coordinate 47,502 downwards.
CACCTATAGAGCGCAGACGATCATCAATTCGCTCATACCCTCTGTCGATCTGGTGTATGGAGTGAATTTTGCTTTTACCGCTTGCTGACAATGCTGCTATCAACAATGCCACACCGGCCCGTATATCCGGAGAGGTCATTTCGATACCTCTTAATTTATATTTTCGGTTAAGTCCGTTGACCGCTGCGCGGTGCGGATCACAAAGAATGATCTGAGCGCCCATATCAATGAGCTTATCCACAAAAAACAATCTGCTTTCAAACATTTTCTGATGAATAAGGACGTTGCCTTTGGCTTGAATAGCCATAACAAGTATCACGCTCATCAAATCTGGTGTAAATCCCGGCCAAGGAGAATCATAGATGGTCATGATGGAACCATCCATGAAGCTTTGGATCTCATATTCATCCTGCTCTGGAATAAATATATCATCGCCTTGAAATTCAAATTTCAATCCCATACGTTCATATACAAATGGAATGATACCCAGTTGATCAGCACGGACATCCTTGATGCGAATTTCAGATTGGGTCATTGCGGCTAGGCTCATAAAGCTTCCTATTTCAATCATATCCGGAAGTAAAGTGTGCTCGGTACCCCGCAACGTATTCACGCCCTCGATGGTCAGCAAATTGGAGCCTATTCCACTGATTTTAGCCCCCATTCTATTGAGCATTGCACAGAGTTGTTGAAGATAAGGTTCACAAGCAGCATTGTATAATGTAGTAGTGCCATTGGCCATAACCGCTGCCATTATAACGTTGGCGGTTCCGGTGACGGAGATCTCATCCATCAGAATGTAAGTACCCGTCAGCTTATCTGCAGAGATGCTATAAATATTATTTTGATCATCAAAGTCAAAAATTGCACCCAGCTTCTGGAGCCCAAGAAAGTGCGTATCAAGCCTTCTCCTGCCAATTTTATCTCCTCCAGGCTTTGGCAACAAAGCACGCTTATACCTGGCGAGGATTGGAGACAATAACATAACTGATCCTCGTATTTTCCTGGCATTGGACTGAAATTCGTTCGTACCAAAATAATCGAGATCAACATGCTCTGCCCTGAATGAATAACTATTGGCGGAATGCCGTGTAACACTTACACCCAGTCCGTTGATCAGTTCAATAAGATGTCTGATATCCAGAATGTCTGGCACATTGTTGATCCTCACCTCCTCTTTTGTCAACAATGTTGCACACAATATTTGCAATGCTTCGTTTTTGGCGCCTTGCGGCTGCAATGTGCCTTTCAACCTTCTTCCACCTTCAACAATAAATGTATCTCCCTGCATACGGTTATATTATTTTCTAAAACTCAATAGAATCTCCCGGCTTGTATGCCTTCGTTTGTTTTTCCTGTTGACTCTGGTCTGTTACAGAGACCATTGGCAATGCCTCAATTTTATTGCCAATAGCCTTCCAACCCTTGACATCCACAAAATCCTTTAAAGTAATTATCTCCTGCACCTTCTCTTTCTTGTTCTTGTAAGTGATCAGCGCCTCCGGGTTCTTGTGCGTAGTGACATAATACAACTTGCTTTCTCTGTGCTCCGAAATAAATGAGAAGCGCTGCTGCAGGCTGGTGGTTTCTACTTTAAACCGTTTGGCCATGGTCCATTTTTTTTCACCTTCAAAATAGATCGCCGAAATCACATCTTCTTCATGAAATTTCTCCAATTTCAAAAGCTCATCATAAGCGAGTCGAAGGTTAAAATCATATTCCATAATCTCATAAGTCCCGTTTCGGTACAATGCAATCAGTTTTTCGCCTCGTTGCAATGCGCCAAATGCCAGGCCTCGGCCCTCAGTGTTGAAGCGACCAGTATTTGTATCAAACCAAATCTCCTGTGCGACCAGTGTAGATTTTCCTTTCTCTTTAAACATTACCTTGCGAATCGGATACTTGGTCACGATGTTACCCTGAGAAGATCTTCCTTTAATTTCAATTTCACTGAAGTCAAAATCAAAGTTCTTAATCCTTGCACTGCAACCTGATGTCAGTTGTATATTGACTACTTCAGCTTCTCCTTCTGGATTTACGCTGAGGTACAATGTTTTTGATTTTGGATGACCCCTTGAAAGGTCATATTCCTTATCTCGTGTTATACCAGTGATATTAAACCTTTTAGCCATGGCCCTTCCGGTCTCCCCATCCAGATATATCAGATTGTATGTAGTCCTTTCGTCTGCTTTTTTCCACACATCAGCAAAAAGAATGTCCTTTCCGACAAAAGTCTTTTCCGCAATTCGCGTGACAACAAATTTGGCATCAGCCCTGAGTACAATAATATCGTCGAGATCAGAACACTCCTTGATGAACTCATCTTTCTTAAGACCAAATCCAACAAACCCATCCGCTCGATTGACGTATAGGCGGGCATTGTTGGCAACGACCTGTACGGCCTGCACGGCTTCAAGCTCTGTGATCTTGGTCTTCCGTTCGCGTCCGGCACCATATCTTGCGAGCAGATCTTCATAATAAGCTATCGTAAATTCAGTCAAGTGATTAAGATGATGTTCGGTCTCACTGATTTCTTGTTCAAGTTTTTTGAGCTGCTCATCTGTATTAAATTTATTGTATTTCGAGATCCGCTTGATCCTGATTTCTGTCAAGTGAATAATATCATCTTCAGTGATCTCCCGATTTAGTAAAAGCCTTTTCTCCTTCATTCCAGCCTTTACCGTCGAAGGTGTCGCCACAAATTGTTCAAGACCTTTATGAATGACCGTTATGACCTGTTGAAAGCTGGTACAATCTTCAATATCACGGTAGATCCTGTTTTCGATAAATATTTTTTCCAGAGAGGTGAGGTGCCATTTTTCCTGTAGCTCATTGCGTTTAATCTGCAGTTCGAGACCCAGCAATTTTTTTGTGTTCTCAACTGAAATTCTGAGAATGTCCTGCACAGATAGAAATAGCGGCTTGTTGTCAACAATGACACAGGCATTGGTTGATATGGAGACTTCACAGCTTGTAAAAGCATATAGCGCATCCATTGTGACTTCCGGTGAAACGCCAGGTTGCAGTTCGACTCGAATCTCCACATCTCGCGCCGTATTGTCCGAAACCTGCTTGATCTTAATTTTACCCTTTTCCGACGCCTTGACGATCGATTCGATCAGGGAGGTTGTTGTTACAGAATATGGTAGCTCTTTTATGACGAGCGTCTTTTTATCTTCTATCTCGATCCGGGCACGAACCTTGACCTTTCCTCCGCGCCGTCCCTGATCATATTCCGACACATCCAGAATTCCACCGGTCTCAAAATCAGGATAAATCTTGACCTTAGTTCCTTTCAGGTATTGAACAGATGCCTTAATCAACTCAATAAAGTTGTGCGGCAAGATACGCGTAGCTAATCCTACAGCGATTCCTTCAACTCCCTGCGCCAAAAGAAGTGGAAATTTCATTGGCAAAGTGACAGGTTCTTTATTGCGACCGTCATAACTGAGCTGCCATTCAGTAGTCTGTTTATTGAAGGCCACATCCAGAGCAAACTTCGTCAGCCTGGCCTCAATATATCTTGGTGCTGCGGCAGAATCTCCTGTTCTGTAATCCCCCCAGTTACCCTGGGTATCGATTAGAAGGTTCTTTTGTCCAAGATTGACAAGTGCCTCGCTAATCGCGGCATCACCATGTGGGTGATATTGCATGGTATGCCCTATCAGGTTAGCAACCTTATGGTATCGTCCATCTTCTTTTTCAAACATGCTGTGAAGTATACGGCGTTGCACTGGCTTTAGACCGTCTTCTATGGCCGGCACCGCACGCTCAAGTATCACATACGAAGCATAGTCCAGAAAATAGTCCTGGTACATGCCGTGTAGCGTGATAATGTGATCTTCAAGGTGGTCATCCCCGGATATCGTGGGCTTCATTCAAATTTCTTAAGCTGCAAATTTAGGCCCTACATATCATATTAAAAAAATATTTCAAGTGAATTTGATTCAATTCCATATCTTAATTACCTGATTGTATTGTTAACGGTTATTGTTGGTCAACAATCAATGACGCAATAAAAAATCTGTATAGTAAGAATAAAAGATAAAAAATTACATATTCCTATTTGCAAATAACATCAACGAAAGTACATTTCAGTCTCTGGCATATTGTCACCATTCGAATCCTGGCCGGTGACTTTAATTTTGATTCGAAGATAACCGCTTTCTCCAGTAGTGCCATAATGATTAACGATGTAAATTAAGCCATATACCGTTCTTTGGTCCATCTCGGTCTTGAGCGCAATTACCTTGCCGTCGAGCTTGGTCCTGCTCTCAACTTTTTGAGAAAAACCCCTTAGCTGACGCACTGCCGCCATGAGCTGATCATTGTTTTTTATCTTCTCAAATTGCATCCCGGTAAGCGAAGTCATTGCCACTTCAGATTCGTTCACTTCTTCCCAGGTTGCCGGCGGTATATTGCGATCTTTATACTTGGTTCCTTTGAAGTAATTATAAGCAAATGGGTCATGCTTCGCATAGGAAGCTGTCAGAAATGCGTACATAGGCAATTGTTCATTAAAGGCACTGGTTGAAGTAAAGATTAAATCCACCGCTTTTGAGTTGCCTGCTACATCAATCTCGTCCATGATTTCGGCTTTTAGGACATTGAGAAAGCAACCATATTTCTGGTTATTTTGACTTCCCAAATTCGCAGTCCCATCAGCATTATAATAAGGATTCACATTGAGTTGATCTTCTTCCTGTATCTTGTTGGATCCTGCTACTTCTCCCACTGTTAAAGTATCAAGATTTGCAGTAGATTGATCTATAGCCTCCTTGACTTGTGCATCTGCTTCAGTCGTTTGTTTGTTTTGTATCGCTGTGTTAGTGAGGCCTGACCCTGTTGCAGCTGATCCTGAATTACGATTCGTATGCAGGCGCCATATAGGCTCGAAGACTCTGACAATACCCTTCATATTATTGTAGGCATCTGTGATTTGATGAGAAGCATCTTCCATATTGTTTTTAATATCCTGAGTTGCAGATGAAACCTTATGACTTTCACTACTTACTTTTTGGGCAATCGTAGACTTCTCCCTTGTTCCGCTTTGAGCAAAGGCCATTTGAGTATTCATGTATCCTATATGAAGAATACAAATCAGATTTATTATTAATTTTTTCATGGCTATCTATTTATATTAAGTTTACTTTTTATCGGGACGATGATTTTGAACTTATTGCAGAATTTTGATTCAACAAAATATTAGAGCCGGGCTTTATATGTTTCAATCGTGACTGGAAAAAACTCCAATTTGTTGATTCGGGTATCGTCGTTGCAATTGTCGTCGGTACTAATATCATCACCTCCTGTATCACCAACGATGTAAAAAAATTTGACCAGTCCTCCTTCTACTGAAGGGACCTTAACGACTGTGTTGCCTTTGTCAACATACTGAGCTATTAAGTTGGATAATGCAGATCGGTCCCCAGGCTTAAATCCATATGCTTTTAATACCGCTGACTTTATATCAGTAAATCCCAAAAATTCATAGGCTGCTTGGGCTACATCAGTTCCGGGAACAAAAATCTGATATCCTGCTTTTGGACTGATGAATTGCGTTCTTGAAGTATTGTCGGATAATATTTTAGTGATTTTACTCCCTAATGGCGCTTGGTATATTTGCCGCGTCCAGGTTCCTTCTGTGGTACTCCAGTCATGTACTGTTTCCTGCGCCCAAAGCTTAACCGTCAGAATCAGAGAAGCACTATCCCTGCCAATCTGTATGCTGGCCTCACATTTGATTTTCGGTCCGTTACCACCAAACTCCCTGTCACCGCGAAGTAACTGGCTGGGACATAACCATTCAGTTAAGGGCTCAATATCCAGTTTTTCAACTGCCCGAAACATTTTTTGCTGTGCCGTGGGAGTTGGCTTTAAATTTTTGTATGAAACAGTTCCCTGAGCAATCAAAAAATTAGAGAACAATACAAACGAAATAACAATAATTGATTTCATGATATTTAATTTATATTTTTTGATAATTAATTACATATTTGATTGGCTACAGGCATTTTGAATTCTGTCTTTTCCGCAGTAAATCTGCACAGGGGATTTCCCTTGCCTCTATAAATTATAATTGGATCAGTTATGGTATTACTAGAATAAGTGATAATAACATTGTTAATATTCCAATTATCTGTAGTCTCAAATGGCACACCTGAGCTTCCGCTTCTGTATTTTAAAGTACAATCCAGAACCTGTCCTGGGTGAGTTCCCGGGATATTTAACCTAAGTGATCTACTCCCTCCATTAGGAATTCCAGGATCTGATCCAATAGGCCCGGTTCTTGTAGATCGGGTACCGGCACCATTGACTAAACATTGAAAAATTACTGAGCTTCCTTTGCGTAGATCATCATCGCCAGTAATAAGCTTACATTCCAATCGGGCATTCGTTGCGTCATTGCGTATAATTTTAATGCTACATCCTCTGGCACCTAATATACCCCTTTCCGATCCACTCTCATTTCTGATATATGTACAAATCCCTGTGCAACCTCCTTCATTGGCCATCTGAACGATATATCCATTCTGGATTGCAATGGACTTGACATCCCAGTCCGTGAGCGTGTAATCTCCTGCTGTTGTAAAACTTCTCGAAGACCCTACACGGTTTGCTCCTGAATAAACTGTAACTACCTGGGCGTCCATTTGCAGGTTTACTAAAATGACAACGAACATTGCCTTGCTAAGATTTTGAATTAAGTTTTTCATTGTAAATTTTTTTTTTGAATGAATAGGACAAAGGTATGTCGACCTATCAGCAGACTGGAAATTTCGCCCTTCACATGAAGGTGTTACTTTATCAATATTGGCATCACATATCCATGTGATGGCCCAAATTGGGTATAAGTATTTTAAGATTAATTATGAGAATACTTCATGCCATAACAAGGTCATAGTAGTATGATACTTTTCCCATGAAGCATAAAAATGTAACACCTGCAATACTTTTCAGTTTGATCTCACTAATTCAGTACTGATGAAATTCAGATATTAACGCAACTTGTAAATTGCTTCAGTAGCGCTGTTGACCTGAAGTTTTTTATAAATTTTTTTAATGTGTGTTCTTACTGTATCAATACTGAGATTGCACTCTTCTGCAATCATTTTGTAACTTAATCCTTTCTTAAGAAAGTTTAAAATCTCAATTTCTCTTTCAGTCAGGTTTTCTGGCAAACTTTTTTTCTCAACAGGCATCCCGGAGAAGTAAGAGAGTACCTTTTTGGCAATTGGACCCGACATAGGCGCACCTCCGCCCAGCACATCTTGAATTGCTGGTCCAATGTTTTCAAGATCATGTTTAAGAATATATCCGCTGGCACCTGTGCAGATGGCCTTATAAATATTGTCCTGATCGTCAAAAATTGTTAACATGATAACCGGTATATCAATTCCAGCCTTCCGAATGGTCGATAGTGCTGTAATTCCATCCATATAGGGCATATCAATATCCATCAATATCACTTCCGGTTGAAATTGAGAGATATCGGTGAGAACATCCACCGGATTACTTTTGCATTCTACCAATTGATAAGACGGGTTCAGACTAAATAAAGCATTCATGCTTTTCCTTAAATTCTCATTGTCTTCGTATATTAATAGTCTAATGCTCATTTTTTCTATTGTTGGACAAAAGTAATTAATTCACACCTTAACCAAATGACATGATTATGTGAGGGGAATTGTTACCAATGATTCAGTGCCTGGGTGCCTGTTCTTCATTACAAATTGCCCTCCAAGATGTTGACATCTCTTTTGAATGTTTTGTATTCCTGAACCAGTCCATGCCTTGTCCGAAATGCCTATACCATCGTCTTCAATCTTTAGAAACAGGTGGTTTTGACTATGACTAAAGCTGATAGTAACGTTTTTCGCAAATGCATGCTTACTAATATTGTTTAATAGTTCCTTACCGATTAGGACCAGTTCCTTTCTGATGTTAATTGGAAGGACAATCTTTGTCGTATTTTCCGATAGGTCAAAACGCACGTTAATTTGTTCCAGCTCAAGCGTCTTAGAAGAAAACTCACGAAGTCTGTACTCAAAGGCCTGAATGGAATCATGATCAGGTTTAAGCGCCCATACGATATCGCTCATATTTTGTTGGATAATTTTACTTTGGTCCGTAATATCTTTTAATAATTTTTTAGAATATTCGACATTATTATCAACTTGCTGATAGGATACTTTACTAAGAATATTTATACTGGTTAATGTACTTCCAATATCATCATGCAGGTCCTTTGCTATATTGTCTCTCATTTCTTCGATATGTTTTTGCTCCTCTATATTTTTCTTCCACTGGTATCTCCTGAACTGTTGTAAAAATATTATACCTGTCAGTACCAAAACAAGAATACCTGTGGCCATTAAGGTGTTCTTTCGCCTGATTACTTGCTGACTTAATAACTTCTCCTTTTCCAGCAATTGAATATTTTTTTCCTGATTATCATTGATAACTTCCTGCTTTTGCTGTTCTGTATGAAGCGTATTCATCACTATACTATCGAGTTGCTTATTTTTTACCAACAATTCTATTTCCTGTTTATTCCGGATATTGATAAGATTGGCAATTTTGTTCAAGCTTCGCTGCCTGTCTATTTCTGTCTGGGTTTGTTTTTGTTCATACTCAAGTTTTGCCAACAACCATTGCTTTTTTTCAGTTTCATACTTTAAATTGAGTTCCGCTACATTGGTTTTAGTCTTTTCATCCACCAGGGAGTCCTTATAAATCTGTGACTTTTTTAAATGTTCTATTGCTAGCTCATAGTTTCTTCTTTCTGAATAAAAATTTGCTTTGGATTCATGAAACTGTTTAATTACATTTTTAGTTAAAGCGCTTTGGTTTAAGGACATGGTTTTTGAATAAAATGATTCAGCCATGGTAGAATCACCCATCCTGTTTGCAATGTCGGCTAATGAAATTAGTGTTGAAGCCTGCTTGGTTTTATCTTTTATTTCTTCATAAAGGTTTTCTGCAATAACGTATTGATCAAAAGAATTTTTGTAATCTTTTTTAACATAGTATAGTTTGCCAGCATTACTGATAGTTTGGGCTAAAAGATTTTTCAGTCCTGTCTTGCGTGCTATTTCAACTGCTTTGTATTGATAAAGAATGGCTGAGTCGATATCAGTACTGGTGTATACGGTGGCCAGATTGCCGAGTGTTGAGGCTATTCTCTTCTGGTCACCAATTTCTGTCTGTATTGAAAGCGCCTGCTTGATGAATTGTATGGCGTTCGTTTTGTCACCCATCCTGTAATAAGTTATTCCTATATTACCCAGCGTGTTGGACATTTCTTTTTTGTCTTCAAGCTGATCAAATATCCTGAGTGCCTTCAGGTTATAATCTATTGAGTGGTCATATCTCCCAAGCTTGTCTTCGAGGTATCCCAGGTCATTAAACACGATTCCCAAATAGGAAGAATCGCCCAGTTTGGGATAGTTTTTTTCCGCCAGTTTCAGCGCTTCAACAGCTTTTTCAAAATTAGTTTGATTCCGGTATAACTGTGACATTTGATGATAAGATAGGCCCACGATCAGACTATCTCCAATCTTTAATCCATTCTCCCTGCCCCTTGCTAAGAGCAGCTCTATTTCATTGTACTGGGCTTTTTTCAACAGTAGATCTGCTTTCTTTAGCTGTGCAAATCCAAGACCTCGAGTAAATTTCTTTTTTGTGCAATAGGAATTTATCTCATCAATCAACTGAATGGCTTCTTCTACTTTTCCTTCAAAGTCGAGTTGATCAGTCTTCTCCAAATTTGCATATACATATGTGCTATCTGCATTATTGTATCGCTGTTGCCCAATTAACTTAGGTCCGATGATTAATAACAAAACAGCAATTAATTGAATTCTGCCAGTCGGAGTTATCATACTTAAATGCGTTGAATAGTAAAATTAATACCCGGCTTTGCAATTTCAAAATTTATTTTCTATACATTATTTCCTTACCACTATCGGACATTTTACATTTAGGTATTATGTACTTTTATTCAGTTGATATAGATCAATATCTAACAAACAATACTATTTGGCGCAAGCAATAAAAATACGACCAAGGTTATAGCTATTTACGCGTGTATCTGAATTCATTCGACTTTAGTTAAATCAAACTTAAAATGCGTTTCATATTTAATCCTTATCTCATCAAGATAATCCAAACAGTAATAAAATTTTTGAAACATGAACATTAATAATTTGGTTTTGACAATGTTAGCTGGTTTGGTACTTGGTACAGCATCGGCACAATCAGGACGTGACAATGATTACGGTTACCGTGACAGGGACTACGATCAAAGGACATATACTAACGCTTGCAGCGACTACGGAAGACCTGAACGGATCAACTACGTTCAAATGCTGCGGGCCGCAAAATACCGTGCTTTGGAAGATGGCTACGTCAGTCGTAAGGAACGAAGGGAGATTAAACTTCTGGAGGAATTGGCGTACGATCAGTCGCGCGGTTATCGCGGATGGAGACACAGGTAATCCCGAAATATCAAGGTGTATCAGAATCCCGTTCTGTTGAGCGGGATTTTTATTGATGCTGAAGCCTTCCCCGGCTATTATGGGGTTTAATGCCACAATCTCTTACTCGCATCATTACTAATTATCCAATTGCTCAGATCATTACTGTTTTTAACATTTTGTGTCCTGCGTCTCTAAAAATAAAGTTTTGGGAACCAAGTGTTATTTTGCGCTGTTATCATTGCTTTATAATCTTCGTAAAACCAATTTAATCAGTATGTCTAGCAATCTTTCAAGACTTATCTGGGGGCTGGTGCTCCTACTTCTGTTTTTTGTCGGCTGTAGCAAATACAACGGTTTTGTCTCCAAAAGCCAGGATGTCAACGGAGCCTGGGCCAATGTACAATCTGCATATCAACGCCGCGCCGATTTGATCCCTAACCTTGTTAACACGGTCAAGGGATATGCGGATTTTGAACAAAGCACGATCGTGGCGGTCACTGAAGCAAGGGCAAAAGCGACCAGTATGACCATTGATCCTTCCAAGGCCACGGCCCAACAGCTCACCGATTTTCAAAATAATCAGTCCGTACTTGGACAGGCGATCGGACGTTTGCTTGCCGTCTCTGAACGTTATCCTGATCTGAAGGCAAATCAGAACTTCCTGGAACTCCAGTCTCAATTGGAAGGTACCGAAAACAGGATTAAGACAGAACGGGACAAATACAATGCCGCGGTCAAAGATTATAATATCTCAGTTCAACAATTTCCTGGAGTGATATTTGCAAAGACTTTTGGCTTTCCTGCAAGACCAATGTTTGAATCAGACAAGGGATCTGAAAAGGCTCCTAAAGTAGAATTCTAATTTGTGCAGATATGAAAAAGTTCTTCAGCTGGGCTGAGGAAGAGATCATCATCTCTGCGATCCGTGAGGCGGAGCGTTCCTGCGATTGTGAAATCCGGGTACACGTGGAATTCATGATGCCACCAATTCCTGTAATAGAGGCAGCGATACAAATCTTTGAAAAACTCAAGATGCACCGGACTGCTCGTCGCAATGGTGTACTAATTTTTCTGGTACCGGAACGAAATGAATTTGCAATTATTGGCGATACAGGCATCCATGAGAAGGTGCCACCAGGGTATTGGGATGAAGTCTACCATGTGATGAAAAATTACTTTCAGGACAGCCGTTTTGTAGCCGGTACCTGTGAAGCCATCCGGATGTGTGGAGACGAATTAAAGAAACATTTTTATAACGGAGCCAATCTGAATCAGCTGCCGGACAAGATTTCGTATGCATAGATTATTATCCTTACTGGCAGGAATCATACTGCCACTGGTGATATGGGGACAGTCCGTAGTTCCTGCAAAGCCATCAACCCTCGTCAATGACTTTGCAGGCATTCTCAGTGCTTCAGAGCGCAACGCGCTGGAGTCCAAACTTGTGGCATTCAATGATTCAACTTCAACCCAGCTTGCCGTAGTGACTGAAAAAAGTCTTAACGGAGAAGACGACTTTGACAGGGCAATGTCCATTGCCAATTCATGGGGAATCGGACAAAAGAATAAAAACAATGGCGTACTGATCTATATTGCCCTCAAAGACCGTAAGATCAGGATTCTCACAGGCTACGGTGCTGAAGGTTTTCTGACAGACGCAATGTCGCGCCGTATTATTGAACAGATCATTAAGCCTTCTTTTCGTTCGGCTAATTATTACACAGGTTTGGATCGGGCTACCAGTGCCATCATTTCGCTTCATGGCGGAGAATATAAATCCGAACAACCTGTATCCGTATCGCCGCTGTTGATTATTATTCTCATTTTCATCTTCATCATCCTGTTTTTAATTTTGACCATATTTATTCGTCGTCACAGCAACCAAGGTTATTTTCGTGGAGGAAGGTACTTCCGCGATGATAACTGGACTTCCGGTGGAGGTTGGTCCTCCGGAGGTTGGTCCTCCGGAGGTTGGTCTTCTGGAGGTGGTTCTTCATCAAGCGGTGGAGGATTCGGAGGATTCGGAGGATTCGGAGGCGGAGGATTCGGAGGCGGAGGTGCCGGCGGCAGCTGGTAAAAATCTAACCTATTCACTCTACTTTTGGGTCTACTGAAAGTTTAATCAGTTGAATTTTGATCAAGCGCATTCAATTGATGTATTCCGTTACAACGTCATATAATCTTCCACTCAACGGGATCTATTCCGGTAGTAGCAAGATATGCATTTGCCTTACTAAAATGTCGACAGCCAAAAAACGCGCCACCGGCCAAAGGGCTTGGGTGCGCTGCTTCCAGGACCAGATGCCTCGAAGTGTCAATCAGTTCTTTTTTTTGCTTGGCAAAATTACCCCAGAGCATGAATACCAAATGATTGCGATGTTCTGATAGTAGCCGAATAACAGCATCGGTAAATGTGTACCAACCGATTCCCTTGTGCGAATTAGCCTGATTGCGTTCAACCGTTAGACTTGCATTCAATAGCAGAACACCCTGCGCAGCCCAGGCGCTGAGATCACCGTGCGCGGGTGGATCCAGACCGAGATCCGCTTTGAGTTCTTTGTATATATTTTGTAGTGATGGCGGTATTTTGATATTTTTTGGAACAGAGAAACATAAGCCCATGGCTTCACCATCACCGTGGTAGGGATCCTGACCAATGATCACGACTTTGACCTTGTCAAAAGGTGTCGAATTGAATGCATTAAATATTTGTGGGCCCGGCGGATAAATAATTTTGCCGGCGTTGCGTGCGCTGATCAGCGACGCTCTGATGTTGGCAAAATACGGCTTGTCAAACTCCGCCTGTAATACTTCTCTCCAGCTTGTTTCGATCGAAACGTTCACTCCGGTATCACTTCTGGTGCTGGAATCTTCAATTCATTCTCCCACTTGCCAATCACTACCGTAGCAAGACAATTGCCAAGCGTATTGACGGCTGTCCTGGCCATATCCATTAATGCGTCGATGCCTAAAATCGCAGCGATGGGCCATTCCGGTAATCCGAATGAACTGGCCGTAGCCGCCAGAATGACGAGGGAAGCGCGTGCAACCCCTGCGACGCCTTTGGAAGTCAGCATCAGTGTCAACATCATCACCAGTTGCTGGCCGAGACTCATATCAATACCCGCTGCCTGCGCGACAAAGACAGAGGCCAGCGCGAGATATAGGGTTGTACCATCCAAATTAAACGTCAGTCCTGTTGGCAGGACAAAACTCACGACCTCTCGTGTTACACCAAACCTTTCCATGTTTTCCATGGCCAGCGGAAGTGCTGCTTCACTGCTGGCTGTACCAAAAGCAATGCTGACAGGTTCGGCGACATGGGCAACAAACCTTTTCACTGGAATTCGCAGAAAAAGAATGATCGGAACAAAAACCAGGAGCACAAATACAATTAGCGCAATGTACAGTGTCACCAGCAATAGCATCAAATTACGCATGACTTCCACCCCAAGATGTGAGACCGTGTAGGCGATGGCTCCGCCAACAGCCAAAGGTGCCAGCTTCATGATGATGTCTGTAAAACGAAACATGATGGCGGACAGACTTTCTGCAAAGGTGAGAAACGGTCTCCTCTGCTCTTTGCTGACAAACATCATGGCGATTGCAAAGATTAAGGTAAAAACCACAATTTGCAATACCTGTCCTTCTGAAATGGATTTAATCAGATTGTCCGGAAAAACATGTAGTACCAGATCTTTCCATCCTTCCTGTTTGATTCCTGTAGGCAGCGTTTCTCCATTATTAACCTGCACGATTCCTGCGCCTGCACGACTGATATTAATCGCGAGCAAACCAATGCCCAAAGCAACCGTGGTCACCACTTCAAAATACAACAATGATTTCCATCCCATCCTTCCTAACTGACGAATATTGGAATGTCCGGCGATGCCAACAATCAACGTACCGAAAATGAGCGGTGCGATAACACATTTGATCAGCTTTATAAAAATTTTACTGAAGACATTGAGTTGATCTCCAATTGCAGGAAAATCATAACCTATCTCAGCGCCAATAAACATACTGATGATAATCCATACAGTGATCTTGTGATAATGCAATCCAATCAGTACCATCGTCAGAAGTGCGGCCCAGCGTGTCATACCTTTGAGTTGGTCTGTTATGCCTTCCGGTACAAACATCATCACAGAAGATACAGCTGTCAAAATAAAAAGTACCGCAAAAATTAGCTTGAGGTTCTTTTGAATGATTTGTTTCAACATGGGGCGATTATTCCATTTCCCTGACTTTTTTGAACAGTTTTTTTCTGTTCCACAGGCCGATGTACAATGGCATTGCGCTGATTACAATGATCAGCAATATGACCATAGTAAAATTGTTTTTTACAAATGGTATGTTGCCAAATAAATATCCGAGCAAGGTGAGCGGGATAATCCACAGTATTGCTCCAATAATATTATAAAAGACAAATCTGCCTGCATTCATGTTACCTATTCCAGCAACCAGTGGAACGAAGGTCCTGATGATCGGAAGGAACCTTCCTATGACAAGGGCCTTGCCGCCGTGCTTATCATAAAATCTTTGTGTCCGCTCAATATATTCTTTATTGATCCATTTGGTGTGAAGGTTCTGAAGACGAGGGCCAACCCAGCGTCCAATGTAAAAATTCAATTGATTGCCCAAAATTGCCCCAATCATCATAAACAACATGGTATTGATTAGATTCAGGTTGCCACTGGAACATAGTGCGCCGGCTGCAAATAAAAGACTGTCTCCGGGAAGAATAGCCGTTACGACCAATCCGGTCTCAGTAAATAATATAATGAAAAGAATCCCATAGATATAACCACCGTATTGTGTGGTCAACTCTACCAGATGCTGGTCAATATGAAGGATAAAATCGATGACTTGCCTGATGAATTCCATGTCTTGCGAAGGCCCAAAGATAGTCGAGATAACTTCATCCGAAGATCGCTTCAAGAATGAATAATATCTAAGTGTACTATTTATGATCAACTTTGTGCGGCTTGTTGCAAGTTTATCATGGTTTCGTTTGAGAAAGTTCGTTTGAAGGCCCTTGAACTGGGCTTCGATTTTGCAGGGGTGGCTCGTGCGGAAGCATTGGACGATGAAGCGCGTCGTCTGGAGCAATGGCTTGCCGGTGGATTCCATGGGGAAATGAGCTACATGGAAAACCACTTTGACTTGCGCACAGATCCCCGCAAGTTATTGCCTGGTACCCGCAGCGTCATTGTATTAAGCCATAATTATTACGCTGAACAGAATGGAACCTCTGGGGCAAAGATAGCCCGGTATGCCTATGGCCAGGACTATCATAAAGTACTTCGTAAAAAATGCAAAGCGCTTGAACGGTGGATGAAAGAAGCGTACGGAGACATTCTGTTTAGAGCATTTATTGACTCCGGACCTGTGATGGAAAGGGAATGGGCGAATCGAGCCGGGCTTGGTTGGAATGGTCGCAATACCCTGAATATTCGTCCCGGTGTTGGCTCCTATTTCTTCCTAACCTGTGTTCTGACAGATCTCGTCTTTGAATATGCCTATCCTCTCCGTGATTATTGCGGTAGTTGCACTCGATGTATTGAAGCCTGTCCTACCGAAGCCATTAGTCCCTCGGGATATCTCCTGGATGCATCCAGGTGTATTTCCTACCTAACCATCGAACTCAGGAAGGAAATCCCTCAAGAATACAGCGAAAAAATGGAGGGCTGGGTTTTCGGATGCGATATATGTCAGGAAGTGTGTCCATGGAATCGCTTTGCCAAGCCACATTCCGAACCTGCCTTTTCCCCGTCACCAGCGTTACTCAATATGACGGCGTATGACTGGTCCCAAATTTCAGAAAAATTGTGGGATGTGATAAGCCGCGGTTCGCCATTGCGCAGGACCGGCAGAGCTGGAATGCAGCGCAATGGTTCATTTCTTCTTAAATCACGGGCTAAAGGTGAACAAAGTGACTCCACTCGCCTTCCATAAATGTGGTAGATATTATATTTACCCCTTAAACGAGATTATGAAACTGACAGTAAAGGTGTGGAGACAGAAAGACAGTCAAACAAAAGGTAAGTTAGAGAGCTACCAGGTCGAGGCCAATGAACATATGTCATTTCTCGAAATGATGGATGTGTTGAATCAGCAGTTGCTGGAGTCGCGTCAGGAGCCGATTGCCTTCGATCATGACTGTAGGGAGGGTATTTGTGGTGCCTGCAGTATGGTGATCAATGGACGTCCGCACGGTCCACAGGGAGGAACCACTACCTGTCAGCTGCATATGAGATATTATAAAGACGGTGATACCATTACCGTTGAACCCTATATGGCCAAAGCTTTTCCGGTAATAAAAGATCTCGTTGTGGATCGTTCGGCATTTGATCGAATTATTCAAGCCGGGGGTTATGTGTCCGTAAATACCGGACAAGCAGTTGATGCCAATAGCATACCGATCGAAAAGGATATTGCAGCACGCGCTTTTGATGCGGCTGCCTGCATTGGTTGTGGTGCCTGTGTTGCTGCCTGTCCAAATGGATCTGCCATGCTGTTTGTCGCTGCAAAAGTCTCACACCTTGGTCTGCTGCCACAGGGCGCCGTCGAAAACGAGCGCAGGGTAGTCAATATGGTCGGGCAAATGGACGCTGAAGGGTTTGGCCGTTGCTCCAATATTGCCGCTTGCGAAGCGGAGTGCCCAAAGGAAATTTCTATCAGCAATATTGCCAGGCTTAACCGATATTTTATTGGCGCTTCGCTGAAGTCAGAGACCGTATAAGATTATCTAATTTGTTTTTTCTTTGGCGGATTTCTGTATACCAGTTGTGTAATTTTAGGCTCACTCCCAGTTCCTGTATCCGGCTGACATCGCCATCACTTCCCGCAGTATGCTGATCTGTGCCTCATCTAAAGTGACATTACGCCTGGACATCACAACGCGGGCGGTGCTGATAAATTCATCAAATTTGAAAGTCTTGAAACCGCTGGCGCCGCCCCAGGCGAAATCAGGAATGAACTGGCGGGGATAACCGCTGCCAAATACGTTGGCGCCGACACCGACGACGGTCCCGGTGTTGAACATGGTGTTGATGCCACACTTGGCGTGGTCACCCATCACCAGGCCACAGAATATCGAGCCAGTCTTTACGAAAGAATTGGCCGCGTAATCCCAAAGCTTGACTTCTGCATAGGTATTCTTGAGATTGGAGTTGTTGGTATCGGCGCCGAGGTTACACCATTCGCCAATGGCGGCATTGCCGAGGAATCCGTCATGTGCCTTATTGCTGTTCGCCTGCATAACCACATTGTTGAGTTCACCGCCTACCTTACAATATGGGCCGATCGTCGTGGGTCCATAAATCTTTGCGCTGAGTTTTACTGTGGCGCCCTCACATAGCCCAAAAGGCCCCCGGATCACTGACCCTTCCATGACCTCTGAATTTTTTCCAATATAAATTGGTCCGGTACTGGTATTGAGAATGGCACACTGAACCTTGGCGCCTTCTTCAATAAATAGCCTTTCTCCGATAATTTGATTGCCAGGTGCTGCCACTGCAGAAACTCTTCCGGATGTGATCCATTGATAATCCGACGCAAGTTCTTCGCCGTTTTTCATAAAGATGTCCCAGGTATGCCTGATCTGCCGGGGCTGACCCTCCGCCTTTATGCTTTGGCCAGCCAGATCGGAATACTGTGGGTTGCCTCCGCTGGTGACATACGTTGAAATAAAGCGTTCGGCATTCTCCTGGTCAAGCCTGGCCGCTAAAAAATTTCCTTCAGAATCTAATAGCCACAGTCCTTTGCTAAGATTGATAATCTGTTTGGTGATTTCCTTTTCAGGTAGCAGCCCGCCGATGACAAAAAGATTGTCCTCTCCGGACTGAATTTTTCTCCCTTCGCTGAGATAACCATGAACCAGGTGGTGCGCTGATATACCGAATCTGTTTTCCCACTTTTCAGCAATGGTTAGGATACCGATGCGGAGCTCCGCCACGGGTCTTGTTGCGCTGAGCGGCAGAAGATGTCGCCAGCCTGCAGGATTGACTAATATAAGATTCAAAACAATAAAATACTAATACGGGCAAAAGTATGCCGGCACAGTCAAAAGTTCAAGAAAGTAAAAGGAAATCAGGATTTAGTTGCCTTAGCAAACTTCTTATTAAATTTATCGATACGTCCTGCAGTATCCACAAATTTCATTTTTCCGGTGAAGAAAGGATGTGATTTGCTGCTAATCTCCAGCCTGATGAGCGGATATTCGTTGCCGTCCTCCCATTTAATAGTCTCTTTGGTAGCGGCACAGGATTTGGTCAGAAAGGCTTCGTTGCAGGAGAAATCCTTGAAGACCACATATCTGTAATTTGAAGGATGAATATCTTTTTTCATGACTAAGACCTTAAAATTGGGTCGCAAATATACAACCATTTTTTTAAAAAATAGCTGCGAGGCACAACAAATTGTGCTGTCCCGTGGCTTAAAGTAGCGTATCGATCAGCTTGTCAACATTCAATCCGTCTGCTTCAGCCTTATAATTAACCACTATACGGTGCCTTAGAACCAGCTGCGCAATCGATCTGACATCTTCTATATCCGGGCTGTATTTCCCGTGTAAGGCTGCATGGCATTTGGCACCCAATACCAGGTTCTGTGATGCCCTCGGTCCAGCGCCCCAGGCGACATACTGATTGACCTCCTTGGTGGCACGCTCTGTATTTGGACGGCTCCGCGTAGCCAGATTGACGGCATACTGCATGACATTATCTGCAACCGGAATCTTTCTCACGACTTTTTGAAATTCCATAATCTGCCCTGCATTCAGAATAGGGGTCAGCTCAACCTTACGCTCCACCGTAGTCTGTCTGACCACTTCAAGCTCCTGTTCATAACTTGGATAGTTGAGCAGAATGTTGAACATAAACCGGTCAAGTTGCGCTTCCGGAAGTGGGTAAGTCCCTTCCTGTTCGATGGGATTCTGCGTGGCCAGTACAAAAAACGGCGCAGGCAGATCGTGACGCTGTCCTGATACCGTGACATGCCTTTCCTGCATTGCTTCCAACAGCGCAGCCTGAGTTTTGGGAGGGGTCCTGTTGATTTCATCTGCCAAAACGATATTGGCAAACAAAGGTCCTCTGTTAAAATGAAAATGACGGTCATCGCCCAATACTTCAGATCCCGTTATATCTGAAGGCATAAGGTCCGGTGTGAACTGGATACGCTTAAAGCTCAGGTCCAGTACATTGGCCAGGGTATTGATCAATAATGTCTTTGCAAGGCCCGGCACGCCAACCAAAAGGCTGTGTCCATTGCTAAACAGTGAAATAATCGATGCCCTGACAACTTCTTCTTGCCCTACGATTACTTTCGAAATTTCTTTGCTCAGCGCTTTGTATGACGAAGCCAGTGCGTCAACTGCTTCGATGTCTGTTTTATACTGCATGTCTAAATAGTCCGATAGAGAGGCAAAAGTAATTCGCTTCAGTCAAATGATAATCCGGACCGGGAGTTTTAACCTGAGCTTAAGTGATTCTGTTGATTGCCTGTCCCGGAGGGTTTCCCTGACAACGGAATTCAAAATATAACCCGACGCTCCCATTAAAGATTTAAAATCATTAACAAATAAGTTGTTAATATGTAAAGTAAACATATTATTTTGTAAAGTATAGCGTTATTTTTGTAAAGTTTACAATACATATAAAATTAAATTTATGAAACTACCACTTCAGATTTCTAATCAATGGAAGATTCCCGGATGGATCCTTTTAATCATTGGAAGCCTTACCGGTGCACTTAAGATCATCTTCGAAAGCTCTTTTCCGGAGATCAGAGGCAATGTATTCGCGTTTGCAAAGGATGAAATATTTGGTGAGGCCGTCTACTTTGGTTGGATTCAGACTGACCTGGTAGCTACGCTTTGCGGAATAGTTATAATTATCGGAGGACTGCTGTTAACCTTTGCACGTGAGAAAAATGAAGATGAATTTATCCGTCACACCAGATTAAGCTCACTGATGTGGGCGTTCGCCGTACACTATATGTTGCTCTTAGTTGCTTTCATTTTTATCTATAACACTTCGTTCCTGAATGTCATGACCTTTGGCATGTTTACCCTGATGATTATTTTTATTGCCCGCTTTCACCTGGTGCTTTATTTTAATAAAAGAAAAGCCCTGCATGAAAAATAAAATCAGGATAGAACGCGCCATACTGGACATTACACAGGAAGAACTGGCCCAGCGCACCGGTGTCAGCAGGCAAACCATTCATGCCATCGAGAACAATAAGTACATTCCTTCTGCGGTGCTTGCGCTGAAGATTGCCAAAGTGTTTGGCAAATCCATGGAAGAAATATTTGAGCTGGATGCGGATGACTAATTGATTTGTCATGAATAGTCAACTACAGTTTGAATGCTTACGATATCGATTCGCTTAAGGGATTCGGATTAACTTCGTCTGTATGAAACCCGCAACCATAAAGCAATATTTTGCAAGCTTTGATACATTACAACAAAGTCTGCTTCAGCAGATCCATGATATTGTTCACAGCGAAATATCCGGCGGGGAAGACTGCATCAGCTACAGTATTGCTTGTATTAGAAAAGGACGTAAGCGTTTTTATTACGCCGCTTTTAAAGATCACATCAGCATCTATCCAGCTCCGCGAAATCACACTGATTTTGTGGAATTATTAAAGCCTTTCAAAGGCGGAAAAGGGACTGTTCAGTTACCACTTGACCAGCCACTGCCTGATCAAATTATTCTTCGTATCGCGAGGCATATCTTATCAGACTAATTGAATAATCTCTTCAACGCCTGCTAAATTGAATACAAATAAATGATGTGTGTTATAGTATTATTACGATGAGATTTTGTTTTCTCCATATTCCGTTAGCGGAAGCGACGATCAATTCATAAGTACCATCCACTGCACCGAGTTCTTTTAAGTTGATAATTGTTCTGGATGAATTTATTTTTCCAGCACCAATCGGCTGACCCAATAGCGAATTCAGCTGCCATTGTCCGCCATACATCTCATCACCGGTCTCCATAAATACCTGTTCACTGGCTGGTTGTGGATAAAAATGAAAATTGCTGATCTCATTCTGATTAATCAAAGTAATATCGTTGAATTTACCGGGTGTTCCACCTGGTTGTTCACTTTTCTTCCAGCTGGTACCAAAATGATTATCCAGATTGTCTCTGATAAGCGCTATTGAAGAACCATTTAGACTCTCCGCTGCCGGCCAAGGCACTTTATTATTATACTTTACAAAATCAACCAGCAGGCCGTCTGCATCGAATAACGTTATTCTTTCACCTTCATTTCGCAGTTTGCCGGATTCCCATTCAAATACCTGGTAGGGCACTCCACTGAATGCATTAGCATTACCGGTTACAACCAATGCTTCTTTTGATTTGAGCTTTGTGCCGGATGGAAAAGTAAATTCAATGGCTTCGGTCAATACATAATTGCTTAAATCAATACTCTTGTCACCCGGATTATACAATTCAACAAATTCAGGAAGTATGCTCATTGAATCGTTGTACAGAATTTCAGATATAAGGATCTGTGGTTGTCCGGTATAACCTGGAATAAAAAGGGAGCCAAGGTCTTTGCCGTCATTGCCCGCTCCGGTGGCCTGCGAATTATTTTGTAAATGAAAATCGTACCACGTTGGATTGACAAAATGTGGATCAAGGATGATGTCTCCCTGGGTAACTCCGGATGAATCGAGATCGGATTGACAATGATTCAGCGAAATTCCTGAATACTGATCTGCTACGTACGCGTCATTGTATGCATTGCTGACAATACAATTGGTGACCTGACCTGTACCTCCAAGGAATCCTGCATTTTTTTCATAGGCCGAAATTCCCTGCTGGTTGCCAAAAAACGTACAGTGATCAATCACGACAGGACTTTGGTCTTTGAGTGCAATACCGATACTGGTATATGCTATCGCATTATTTCGAACTGTAGCTGAAGATCGTTGTCCAACAGATATACCCTTGTCGTAACAGTGATAAATAAAATTATTCTCAATCATTAGATTTTCACAATGCTCACCGATATCCAGTCCGTCATTGTTATCTCCCCGGAAGTCATGTATAATATTGTTTCTTACAATACCGCCCTGCACACCATCATAATCGATCGCGTCCATATCCACAGCATGTCCTCCTTCGAAGATACAGTTTTCAACTCTACCATATCCCTGTTTGATGTTAATACCATCACCCGTGACACTTGTTTTAATATTGGAGTTGGTCAGCTCAACATGTGAAAATCTGCTAAACACGGGATTGTCTGTGACTTGGGTGAGATCCAGATGATCCATTCGGAGTGTCGCGCGGTATGCGCTGATTGCAGCTGGAAAATAAGTCCTGTCTGTCCCTGCGCCGGCACCAACTAAACGCAGATATTGCATCTGACATTCTGCGGTTGGTTCTTGTAGAAAAATTCCTCCCCAGTGTACAGAATCTGAAATAGCCCTGATCAACACCGGATCCAGTTGTGTGCCATTGATCTGAATATCTCCATTGACGTAAAGGCTTGATCCTGCCGGGAAACGTATCTCAACGCCTTTTTCGACCACCAGGTGAATTCCCTGCTTTACGAACACATTACCACTGGCGATATAAGGTGAACAAGATGCGGTTAGTGTAGTATTTTCTATTATGCTGTCTGGCAAAACACCACAATGACCATCAGGATTAAAAACAGCTCGGACATTCCAGTGACTTGAATCCAATTGAAAGGTATACGAAGTCTTATTACTCAGGAACGTCGAATTACCGGTCGTGCGCACAATTACTTCTGCATCAAAACTCACATCAGAGCTGCTTCTGCTCGCCTGATGGACTTCCACTGCGATCAGATTGGTGCCGTTTTTCAGGAACGATACTGGTACAGAGAGATCTGTAAAGCTGGACTCGGCTGTACCGCTCACACTACTCAGTGCCAGCGTATCAAAACCGATGACGATGGGCGCTGCCGGCATATTGATCCGTCCGGCTTCTTTGCCATTTATGTAAGCCACTGCGCCATCATCTGCTTTGATACGGAGTATGAGATCCGAAACGGATGAAGCATCTTTTACATTAAAATTACTTCTGAAATAATAGCTTGGAATTTTGTTGTTCGCATCGCTTCCATAACTGATGACTGTCACTTCATCTCCGTCTCCATAACCTAGTTCGGCATTGCCTGAAGACCAGGTGTTGTCATTAAAAGCATTACTTATCCAGTCTGATGGCGGCGCTGTAGCAAGGTCGCGGTATTTCCACTTGCTGCCAGCAGCCAACAGTATGGTATCTCTGGTGATGACACGTTCCCAGTGATCAAATTGGTAGCCTGATTTGGCGAAGGCGGTAAGGGTGATGTCCCTTCTTTGAAAATACTGTCCGCTCCAGGGATAGGATGGAATTTTTAGCTCGTGTATTTTGACATATCCAACCTGGGGCTTACTCAGGCTGACGGTTAATCCAGTGGTAGAAGAAAGTCCAAAAAAACTGTTCAGGTCACTCCACATAAAAGTGTTGCGTTGTTGTCCGTACTGCACGAGTTTGTTGACTTCATTTTCCCAGAACGTTAAAGTGGGAATCGCATTGCCGTAGGATGATGTTGTCCCTTTCCATCGTTCGATCTGATATGGCATTTCGCCTCGAATGAGATCCGCATGGTACATCACTTTGGCACTGATGGTCAACGGATGGTAAGTCACAAAAAGGTGATCTGCAAAACGGCTGATAAACGACTGCCTGTAAGCGCTGTTTTCCAGCATTTTACGCAGGAAAAGTGTAGCCCAGGCCGGGTTGCTGTAATCTTGTCCGTTGGTTGCCGTGGCCCAGCTCATTCCAATACCCGCTACGTTGGCAAGATCAAAGCCCCGGTCATAATCATGAAGAAGCCAGCGCCAGCGGCCATTTTGGCCCCGATTCCGAAAACATGATACATTATGTCCCCATGAAGTGTTGGCAGTAAAGATCTGTGATATAATATAATCTGTATAATTATGCGTATCCATGATGGAATCCAACCTGTTGAACGCCTCATCTGCCACGACACCCGTATTGAGCATTGCGACCATCTGGTTGTATCGGTCGAGATTGCCTTCCTTGATCTCGGTATTGTTTTCAATATAATCCAGACTATCCGGATCAATGCCATGATAAAACTTACAATAATCGGCATCCTGTTTTTCACGCAGATTATGCATACCCAGGTATTGCCCGTTAATAAATACAGAGACCGGTCTGAAAGATTGTCCGTCGAGATCTGCATAATCCTTGATAAGACCCTGCATCATGCCGTCCCTGAAAAAAGTATTTGACCAGTCATTACCCGAACACCTGAGAATAAAGTCTCCATATTGTTTTCTAAAATTGGTGTTGAATAATTGAAAATCAAAATGCCCTGATCCATATACTTTCCGGGAATATATGTTGAGAAGTTTCTGCGGAAGTATCCACGCATTCAGACCGCCGATCTGTACGCCGGCATCGTGATGAAAACCAAAAATGCCGTCTTTCTGATAGAATTCGACATGGATCGGATATTCCCAGTCCGGCTTGAAATTCTGAACATACAAACCGCTGTCCTTGCCATAGAAATAATCGGGTTTGGTAGAAAGTGACAGGACGGGCAGCCGACGTTCTTCAAAATGTTCGTTGATAAAATAGGTATTGGTGATGACCGGTCCTGGAATCTGATCCGTATAAAACATCCTGGCTCTCACCACAGTGGTTTTTGTAATAGATAGTGGTAAGCTGAACACAGGGCTGTTGTCAGTTGGCTCTGATCCGTCCAATGTATAACGTAGGGTACCCTTGTGATAAAGATCTTCTAATAACACGTTGACGGGTCCGTTATAGAATCCGCCACTAATGGAAAACACGGGTACCTGCTCCACGGAAGAAGAATAAAACCTGCTGTTGTTATTCGAACTTCCCGGCGTTGGGCTTGTAAACAATCCCCAGGGTGTGCCCCCATTGGTCTTTCTTCCATAGGAGATATCCTGTTTTTGTGCGTCAAATACGATATCGTCCTTCATAACGGATTGGTCATCATAAAGAACGACCTCCTCTCCGCCTGCGCTCAATTTAAAATCTGTGTGCAAACCAGTATTGCGTCCATCCGCCCAAATCAGAAGAAAACCCCTTGGCTGGATTATTGTGTTGGCTGGAAACCGCCAGCCGGGTACAGATCCCTGTTGATCAGAGACATACCAGCCGGATAAATTGACAGAAGCCGTACCTGCATTGTATAGTTCAATCCAGTCTGAATATTCATTGTACTGGGGATCTGCTAAATTGGCCACATTGGAAGCCAGGAATTCATTAATGCTGATCTGACTGTGTGTTGTTGAAGATAACACTATAAAAACCGCACAACATTTTGCGGTTCTACCAAAATTTACAATTTGATTCCACATACCCTTTCGTGACTTATTCCGCAGTATTTCAATTTACAGGTCAAAGTTAACAAAGCAATTTAAGTTCATTAGTGAAAACTCTTTCTTCCTCGTAAAAGAAAGTCCTACCTTCAAGATGTACTTTTTAAATTTAAACAAACAACATTCAAAACTGCCTCCAATACTTTGCTTTTTCTCAATGATCCTGCAAGGTGAAACATTGCAAACCAAAATGATAATGATTTTTACAAATAGAAAAAAGTGCTATAATTTTCTGATGTCCTGTTAAAGTAAATTTTTTTTCTAACTGTCAAATGAAAAATTCACTCATGACAGTTAGAGAATACGTTGAAATTGAAAGGTATCATTCTGAAGAGAAAAAATCATTATTTGGTTCTGAAAAAAATTTATAATATTAACTGCAGGTCACGTACTTTAATAATTAGTACATTTATCTGACAATCTTTACTAAAATAATTTTAGTAGACCAGATAATTATTTCATTACATTTTTCAGAATCTAAAAATTATTAGATTATTTAATGCGAGAATTGATCAACTACGATCTGAATAATTAAATTTTTGCTTGGTTGCTTAAATGATTACTTAATTGTTTTAGATTCTATTTTTTAAATGTAATTTCAAATTCCGAAATTATAAATATGAATCTTTAATTACCTAAATTTTCCGGTAATCAATAAAATGCAAAAACCACGATATTGGCATAATCAGTCATACGTGATTTCAACTTCCGGTGTAAGACACCTAGCCTGACAGGTCAGAATATATCCATCATCAATCTCGGACTTGTCCAAAGCCAAATCTGAATCCATTTGAACTTTGCCTGAATTGACTTTGGCAATACAACTGGCGCAAGCACCGCTACTGCAGGAATAGGGTGGATCAAAACCCTGGCGGATGAGCCCATCCAGAATCCTTTCGCCTGCTTTGAGTTCAGTGGTTTGCGTTTTTCCACGAAGGGTTACCTTAAGTACGGATTCGGAATAATCAGCAGAATGATTTGTCCTGGCGCCTTGGCCCTGGGCCGGTGCGATGGTAAAGTATTCCTTATGAATATGTCCGCTCTCAGCTCCTGAAGTAGTCAAGACCTGTTCGACTTTTTGGATATAGGAAGCCGGGCCACAGATATAATACTCCTTGTTTTTGTTGGTGTCCTTCACTGCCTGCATGAGCCGCTCAATCATGGGCGCATCCACGCGACCTATCCAGCCATTCCAGCCTTCCTCCGTTCTGGGTTTCATTCTGAATCCCATAAACTTCCTGTTACCCGTTAAAGTGTGAAATACACTTAACTGTCCCTCATATCGCTGTTCCAGTTCCTGCAATTGCTCAAAAAAGATGATATCCTGACGGGTTTTATTACTGTATAACAAGACGACCCTCGACATCGGTTCATCTTCCAGTACCCGCCGAATCATGCTATATACTGGTGTAATACCACTACCTGCCGCAAAAAAATAATGCGTTCTGCGGGTCGATCCTAAATTGGGTATTTTGAATTTCCCGTGAATTTCTCCCACCACGACGCCCATACCAGGCCTGAATTTATCTACTATTTCTCTCGAGATGAACCCATGGGGAGTCTTCTTGACTGTAATACCGATCATGTGATCATTGGGCAAGGTCGAAAAGCTGTAACAACGAAGAAAATCTTCTCCATTAAAATTGTATTTGAGTGTCAGATACTGACCTGGCTCATAGTGACGAAGAGGATGATCGGCCGGCAGCGCAAAGCGTAGACTAACCGAATCGGGCGTATTTTGTATAATCTCATCTATTACTACTGTCTCAAATTTCATCTGAGTATATACTTTTGCACCTCAAAGGAACGAAATTTGATGTCTTAAGTTCTGTAATTTTGAATTCAAAAAAATTATCTGTCGTTATACCAGTTTATAATGAAGCGAGGACCATTCATCTGATTCTTGACAAGGTCATTGCCGTCGAACTTGACTACCAGATGCAAAAGGAGATCATTCTGGTGAATGACTGTTCAACTGATGCCTCAGAGGAGGCAATTCTGGGTTATTTCGCGGAGAGACCTGAAGTACATTATTTGTACCACAAACAGGCCTACAATCAAGGGAAAGGCGCTGCTTTACATCAGGGAATAAGGATGGCGACCGGTGACTTCATCCTAATCCAGGATGCCGACCTTGAATACGATCCGCGGGAATACAATGAACTGTTACGTCCGGTCATGGAGGGATTTGCAGATGTGGTTTTTGGTTCACGCTTTATGGGAGGCAAGCCGCACAGAATCCTATTCTTTTGGCATTCCATCGGCAACAAGTTCCTGACCTTCGTTTCCAACATGTTTACGAATCTCAACCTGACGGACATGGAGACCTGTTACAAGTTGTTCAGGGCTGACATACTCAAGTCTCTTGAATTAAAGGAAAAGAGATTTGGATTTGAACCGGAAGTAACTGCCAAAGTGTCACGTTATCACGATGTTCGTATCTATGAGCGTGGCATCAGCTATTATGGCCGCACCTACGCGGAAGGCAAAAAAATCAACTGGAAAGACGGTTTCAGGGCACTTTATTGCATCTTGAAATACAATTTGTGGGCTAAATAGTCCCATTGGTCGCAGCGTTCATTAATTTAATCCTAAGATTAGCCCCATTGGGCGAAAGAGCCGACCGATGTCCCTTCACTGACTTATTTTTGGGAAAAATTTTACTTACATGAAAAAACTGTTTTCACTACTTTTAACATTTAGCTTTCTGGGTATGGGCGTTCATGCTCAGACTGCAGATGAGATCATCACTAAAAACATACAGGCCATGGGTGGTGTGGATAAACTCAAATCCATTCAGTCCGTGGTCATGGAAGGGAAGATTAATGCGCAGGGCATGGAAATCCCTATCAGCATGTCAATGGTCAAAAACACGGCAATGCGTACGGACTTCAGTGTCATGGGCATGAATGCGTGGATGATCATGCGCAAGGACTCAGGATGGACCTTTATGCCTTTCCAGGGTCAAACAAAACCCGAAGCCGTTCCTGCCGATATGCTAAAAGAGACTCAGGACCAGCTGGATCTTGAAGGAGAATTGGTGGACTACAAAGAAAAAGGAAGTACCGTTGAATATCTCGGAATGGATGACGTGGAAGGGACCGACTGCCATAAATTAAAACTAATCACCAAGGCAGGCAACGTACACTATTATTTAATCGATCCAAAGACTTTCTACACCGTTCGCAGAATTGCAAAACAGAATGCTGGCGGTAAGGAAGTCGAAGTTCAGGTGGATATGGGTAATTATAAAGAAGTAGAAGGCGGTTTTATCTTCCCATTTACTGTTACCAGTATGGGTGGACCGGTCGAAATGACAAAAATTGTTGTCAATGGTACCGTTGATTCCGCAAAATTCTCACCAGGCATGTAATTTAAGTTCATTGATAAAAAACCACGATTTGCGTCGTGGTTTTTTTTTGCTAAGTACTTCGAAAATATACTCACATACGTTCAATGATGATACAATTGATTTGGTACCTTAAAATACTTTATCGGTTTATTAGATTATAAGTGACCCCTGAGAATTCCTCATGAAAAAGTTTGTGACTTTCATACTGTTAATGGCCTCCTGCCTAATTGTAAGACTTATTGCAGGGTACAAATACCAATTCACCTCGTCATTCATACATTTACAAAACCAAAAAACATTTAATCAATGAAAAACCTCTGCCTTTTTCTACTTCTTTTCTTACAGGTATATATTCTTCCAGCTCAGGTGAAAATCAATGCTTCAGTCTTTGGAGGCATTGAACCACGTGCACTGGGCCCCGGCACTATGAGTGGCAGGATTACAGCCATTGACGGCAATGCGAGCGACAGCAAGACATTGTATATCGGCACAGCGGGTGGGGGTGTCTGGAAAACAACCAATGCAGGTGCTTCTTTCACTTCAGTTTTTGACAAATATTGTCAGTCGATTGGCGCTGTAGCCATCAATCAAAAAAAACCTGAAGTCGTCTATGTTGGTACCGGAGAAAGCAATATGAGAAATACGGTATCGATCGGAAATGGGATTTACAAATCATCGGACGCGGGTGCCAATTGGGTTAAAATGGGACTGGACAGTACAGAACACATCAGCAAAATTCTAATTGATACAACTTCAGGTGAAAAAATCTATGTCGCGGTACCTGGACCTCTTTGGTCTGACAGTCCCCATCGTGGATTGTACAAATCAGAAGACGGCGGTAAGACCTGGAATAAGATTTTATATATTAATGAAAGGACCGGTGTAGCTGATGTCTGTTTCAATCCGCAAAATCCACAAATACTTTACGCAACAACCTGGGAATTCAGACGCACACCTTATTCGTTTAATTCAGGAGGAAAAGGAAGCGGACTTTATAAAAGCACCGATGGGGGAAAAAATTGGAAGAAAATTACCGCCGGTCTGCCGCAAAGTGATTACGGAAGGATTGCGCTATCTATTTCAGCATCGGCACCTCATCAGTTGATTGCGATTGTAGAAGCTGAATCAACCGGGCTTTATATTTCGCGTGATGGCGGCGAACATTGGAAAAGTCAAAGCGCCACTATGAATGTAACTGCTCGTCCGTTCTACTTTTCAACAATTGTGATTGACCCTAAGGACTCCAATCGGGTCTATCGCCCTGCATTTACGCTATCCTATTCTGACGATGGCGGTTATTCTTTTAACGAAGTGTCCGGTGATGGTGGTTGGGTTCATTCAGATCATCACGCTTTATGGATAGATCCGAATCACACCAATCATATGTACCTGGGTACAGACGGGGGTGTCTATATAAGCAATGATCGAGGTGCTACATTTACTTTTTGTGCAAATCTGCCTGTTGGCCAATTTTATCATGTCGCGGTCGATAAGGCAGAGCCTTATAATATCTATGGTGGACTTCAGGATAATGGTAGCTGGATGGCCCCATCCGAAAAGCCCGGTGGAATCTCCAATGGAGACTGGAAAGGTGTGTATTGGGGCGACGGATTCTGGACAGAACCGGACAATTCCGATAAAAATGTATGCTATGCAGAATATCAAGGTGGCAATGCCGCCCGTATTGATCTCAGAAATCTTAAATCCTACAGCATTCAGCCTCAAAAATCATCGAAAGAAGACAAGTTGCGCTGGCATTGGAATACGCCTTTGGTCCCTGGTAAAAAAAATCTTTACATGGGCAGCCAATATCTCTTTCAATCAACTGACCAGGGCAGAAACTGGACCAGAATTTCTCCGGATCTGACCACCAACGATCCGGCCAAACAAAAACAGGAAGAATCGGGCGGTTTGTCCGCGGATAATACAAGTGCGGAAAATCATTGCACGATTTTTACCATTACCGAATCCCCCTTTGATGATAAAACAATTTATGTTGGAACTGACGATGGAAATCTTCAGATTACAACGAACGGAGGTCAGAGCTGGAAAAATGTAAGCAAAGCGATTGCACAGGCTGGTGTTCCGGCGCAAACCTGGATCAGCAGTATTTTCGCATCAAGCCATGACCCTCAGCTGATATTTGCCACGTTAGATAATCATATGTATGGAGACCATCAGACTTATGTAGTAGTCAGTCGTGATGGCGGAACGAGTTGGAAGCGAATCACTAGTCCTGAGTTTACAGGTTACGCCCATAAAATTGTTCAGGACCGCATCAATCCATCTTTATATTTTCTGGGCACTGAAATGGGATTATTTGTAAGCATCGATGGAGGAGAAAACTGGTTCAGAATGAAAAACGGTTTTCCGGAGTATGCACTGGTGCGGGATATCAGAATACATCCAGTGACCGATGCATTGATCATTGCAACGCATGGCCGTGGTATTTATGTCTATGACGATATCCGTTTGTTCAGAAGCCTGACGCCGGAACTGGCAAAACAAGAAGTATTTCTTTTTCATCAAAAGGAAATCCCACTCACCGATGGGAAATACGGCGGAGCATCGCCTTTCTCGGGAGGCTGGAATGCTGGCAATCCGGAATCAATGATACCCATTCAATACTATCTTAAAGAAAGAATACTTGATGGTGAAGTCAAAGTGGAGATCCTGGACAGTACAGGGCACCTGATTCAGAACATTCCGGCTTCCAAAAGAAAAGGCATCAACAAAGTCTTCTGGAATTACAGAATCAAACCACCAAAAGTGGCAGAAGGAGGTACCAAATTGGATTTCGGCGGTTTTACAGCTCCTGAAGTGCTACCAGGTATTTATATCGCGAAGCTGACCGTTCGTAATAAAATTGTGTATGACACATTCAAAATGGTACACAAAGACGAAGATCATTACACCATGGACGACCGTCTTTTGCAACATGAAGTTTCCATGCGATTTTACAATATGCATGAATCATTGGCCAAATGTGTCGACAACCTGAACGCAGAGCAAGAGTTGATTAAAAAGAACAAAGAAAAAATAAAGTCAAAGAAAAATCTTGCCATCGCAAACCAGTATTACAATGAGCTTGAAAATCTGAGAACCACCTTGTTGGCTTCAAAACAAAAATCAATTTTCGCTGATGAGAAAAAGTTGAGGGAGCAGATTAGTGAAGCCTACGGCACCTGTGTCAGTGGGCACCAGAGACCTTCCAACACGGTAATAGCTTCTGCAGATGATCTTTCCAAAAAAGTTGAAGATGCAGTTCAACAATATCAGCAAATACGTAATACCAACCGTCCTAAATTGGAAAAAGCATTTGCAGCAGAAAAAATCGAAATCAGTACGAAACCGTAGTTTTGTCAAAGGCTTTTGGTGCGTCCTCCATCCACAGGAAGGTTAATCCCTGTGATATATCCAGCCAACGGAGAAGCAAGAAAAGCTACGGCAGAAGCAATTTCTTCAGGTAAGGCAAATCTTTTCAAGGGGATTTGAGATTGCATTAAGCGAATTGATTCTTCTTCACTTCGCTTATGTAACAACGACTCTCTGGCGATGATTTCCTTCAACCTGTCGGTATCTGTTGCTCCGGGCAATACATTATTGACTGTTATGCCCGATTCTCCCAGTTCATTCGCAAGCGTCTTCGCCCAAGAAGCCATTGCCGCACGAATGGTATTGGATACCCCGAGATTCTCCAGAGGCTGCTTGACTGAAGTGGAAATAATATTAATGATTCGTCCATAGGAAGAAGATTTCATTCCCGGAATCAAAATCTTCATCAATTCATGGGCTGCAATAAGATGCTGATTAAATGCCATCAGGAGCTGGTCACTGGTGGCGTCCCATAATTTTCCTCCCGCAGGTCCGCCAGTATTATTAACCAGAATATCGAATGGCCCTTGTTCAAGTTTGCTGCGTACACCTGCCAACATTCCAGTGTGATCATTCATATCTGCAGCGATCCATTGATGCCGCTGTCCCGAATCTGACGGCATGGTCAAAATGTTTTTTTGAAGGAGTCCTTCCTGCCTGGCGAGAAGACATACTTCTGCGCCACATTGTGCGAGCATGCGCGAGACAGACAAACCAATTCCTTTGCTCGCTCCGCACACCAGCACACGCCTTCCTTTTAGATCTATTGTTAACATAT
This sequence comes from Saprospiraceae bacterium, assembly GCA_019694255.1. Classification (GTDB taxonomy): domain Bacteria; phylum Bacteroidota; class Bacteroidia; order Chitinophagales; family Saprospiraceae; genus Vicinibacter. Next base: position 14,097 of record JAIBCI010000040.1, on the reverse strand, counting down.
TGGTTTATAAAATAATACAGTCTCAAAATTAGTTAGATTCAGTATCTTAGTAGCTATATTCAGTATCATGGGTCAACAGGTGTGGAATATGGATAGTGTCACAGGCGATCATTACACTGTTGGTCTATACCACGGAGAAGACTCCGGCAACGTGGTGTTGTATATGAACAATGAAGTCTTTTTGATTGATTTCCACATACTTGATGACAAGAATTATCATTTTTATGTCGGTCATGAATTCATGTGTCTGAGTATAATGCGAAAAAATGAAGAATACTTTTATGATCTGCAGGTGGACAGGGACACGCCTACGCCACTCAATACTGCAATACGCAAAAGTGAGTCTTCGGACGAAAAACTTCTACTCACCGGTATGATTGTCGCCAGTATTCTCTTATTGGCCCTGTTTATCTATAATTGCTATGTACGATACATCTTCTGAATTATTGCCGCTTGCGGTTGTTTGTCTGACCAGTCTGTCTGTTTCATTTCTGAGTTTTTTCAGTGGATTTGGCCTTGGCACTGTACTATTGCCGGTTTTTGCAATTTTCTTTCCGCTACCGCTATCTGTAGCCATGACCGCTTTGGTGCACCTTAGCAATAATGTATTTAAACTTTGGCTGACGGGCAGACAGGCGAACCTTCATTGGACAATTCGATTTGGACTTCCTTCTATGGCAGGCGCATTGGCGGGAGCCTGGAGCCTGCGATTAATGGTTGACAATCTTTCAAACAATAACTTCACCTTCCTTTGGCATGAGACCAGTTTTCTCAAATTATGTCTGGGTTTATTAATTTCATTTTTCGCAGTACTTGAATGGTTCAGATCCCGTCCGATTTCCGGTCACTTCTGGATTCCGCTGGGTGGATTGGCTTCAGGTTTTTTTGGTGGCTTGTCAGGACATCAGGGGGCATTAAGAAGCTTGTTTTTGCAGCGCCTGATCGAAAGAAAAGAGGAATTCATTGCCACAGGTGTCTTGATTGCCTGCTTGGTTGATATCAGCAGATTACCCGTTTATTCAGCATACCTTACCAATGCGGAAGTACAATGGGACTATGTTATAACGGCGTCATTGTCCGCTATGGCCGGGGCCTGGGCTGGAAAGAAGTTGATCAAAAAAACAAGCAGCGATCATATCCGTATGGCAGTTGGATTATTTCTTGTCATTTTCGGAATTGCCCTAGCCTCCGGCAGGATTTGAAAGATTAAAAAAATTCATTTTTTATATATACATGGATTTTAAAATTCATATATATCTGATTATGTATTACTTATAACGCATTAATGGGCAATTGGCGCTCAAGTAAAGCTTTTATCTTGAACCGCCACATTAAATTCTTACTTTTGCGCCTCCCACGTACAATATGTGAAATACATTTTAATTTGTTTGTGCGTTATATCAGCTTAAGTAAACAGAATGGAAATTCTTAATTTTTTAGACCTCATTAAAATTATCTGGCAGAACCGGAGCCTTTTTTTAAAAATAATGCTTTGGACTACTTTGATCTCCACCATTTTATCCTTCTTACTCCCGGTCTACTACAAATCAACGACCACCATGTTTCCGGCAAAGTCTTCACAGGTTCCTGTTACGGAGACCGCTATTCGCCGTGGTGGATTTTCAGAGTTCGGAGAGACCAGTGAATCAGAGCAAGCCCTGGAAATCATTAACTCCACCCGATTGCTGGATAAAATAATTAGAAAATATGATCTCTTCAATCATTATGAAATAGATAGTAGTGAACAGTTTGCTTACACCAGAGTGCTGCAACAATTGAGAGATAATATGACGTCCAAGCGCAATAAATACAACTCCATTGAGATCAGTATTATTGACAAGGATCCAAAGATGGCTGCGGATATTACCAACGCTTTTCCCATGTATTATGACTCCGTCAAATTCGAATTAACACAAAGCAGATCTAAAGACCTTTTGGCAAATCTCGAGAGGAATTTTGAAAATCAAAAACACGTTGTGGATTCAATTCGTATTCAAATGGATTCACTCACCAAGTATGGTGTCATGAGCCAGTTTCAACGGGGTTATCTTTTGGACGCCTATGCGCAGGCTGGATCGCATGATGCCGGTGATTTAAAAAAGTTGGTTGACCAGAATATTGAGAAAGGAGAAACATTTGATGTCGTCGAGCGGATCTATGAACGGGAACTGGAGAATATGATGTATATCAAAAGATTTCTGGTTCAGACCCGCGCTGATGCGGATGTCGAATTTACTCAGAAATTTGTCGTTGACAAAGCTGTTCCGGCAGAACGAAAACATTCTCCCGTGCGCTGGCTCTTCGTTCTGGTTAGTGTCGTTTCTTCCCAGATTTTTTCAATCACGGCCTTACTGGTTCGCCGCAAGTGGCCGTACATTAAAAAACTACTTCAGGATTGAACTTGAGTTTCTCTGCCATTCTCAGTAACAGGAGCATCCTTTGGGGTTCTATTCTGGTGAGCATTTTTGCATTTTATTGTATTTATACTGACAAACTTGCCTATCTGGCGCTTTTTCCGCTATTGCTCTTTGCTGTAGTCTCAATCATCAAACCAGATTTCATCTGGTACAGCATCGCTTTTTTCACACCGATATCAATCAATCCAAATGACGTTGATTTGGGCAAATTAAGCCTTTCAATTCCCACAGAGCCATTACTTGTATTGTTAATATTTCTTTTCTTTTATTATCTTATACGCACCGATAAGATTGAGCCTGAATTTTTCAGGCACCCGTTCAGTCTACTCATTCTGATGTATCTTGGATGGATGTTGATCACCTGTTTTACGAGCGTCGAAAAGGTCGTCTCCTTCAAATTCTGGATCAGTAAATTATGGTTTATTATTCCGGTTTATTTTCTAGGTTATTTTTATATCAGGGATGAACGAAAATTTATCACGTATATCAAATTATTCCTATGGTCGCTCACGATTGTTTCCATCTACAATATCGTTCATCTATCTACTTATCAATTTGAGGATAAGCCTTCTCAATGGACGATGCAGCCTTTTTTTAAGAGCCATGCAGTCCTGGGCGCGGTCAATGCAATGTGCCTTCCATTAGCACTTGGTGTCATTCGTTATGAAAAAGGCAAGGGCCTTCAGCAAGTTTTGTTTTTTATTGTTTTCCTTGCGCTGACGGCCTGTCTTATATTTACTTATTCAAGGGCTGCCTGGATCAGCGTAGTGCCTTCTGTGCTGCTTTATTTTGCACTCAAACTAAAGATTCCATTTCGATTCCTTCTCTCTCTGATTGTTATCATTTTAGCTGGGATTCTGCTTAACCTGGAATCCATTATACGTAATCTTGAGACCAATAAAGTCGCAAGCTCAGACGATCTGATTGAGAATGTAGAATCTATTTCCAATATCAGCACCGACGTATCCAACCTTGAAAGAATAAACCGTTGGGCGTGTGCCGTAGACATGTGGAAATCAAAGCCGTTATTTGGATTTGGGCCAGGCACCTATATGTTTGAATATGCTCCTTTTCAGCTTTCAGGCAATCGCACAGAGATCAGTACAAATTCCGGTGATGTTGGCAATGCACATTCCGAATATCTTGGTCCTTTGGCTGAACAGGGTCTTTTGGGAGGCCTTCTCATGCTCGCGCTGCTCATATTTATACTTTATTATTCATTCAAGACTTATTTGGTAGCCACCACCCAGTCTGATAGAATTATCATCAGTATGTCCGCTTGTGCGCTAATCTCATATCTGACACATGGATTTCTCAACAACTTTCTTGATATGGACAAGGCAGCAGTTCCGTTCTGGGCTCTCATATGTGCACTTGTAGCTTCTGATCTTAGAAAATTAAAGGTTCATTAGAATCTCAAATTTTTTGAAATCCTCGTATTGGCGACCTATCTTTGATCAAATACCGATCATGAATAAGCAAATTTTAACTGCTATTTTATTTTTCCTGTCCCTGAGTTTGCATTCACAAAACAGCTTTACCATTCGCGGTATCGGAGGTGGAGGAGCATTGTTTTTTCCAACAATTAATCCTTCAAACAGTGATGAATTCTACATTGCCTGTGATATGAGTCAATTGTTCCATAGCACTGACTTTGGCTTAAGCTATACCCAATCTCATTTCAGCAGGCTGACGGTACAAAACAATTCAACTTATGAATTTACCAAGGACTCAAAAATCGCCTATACAAATTTTAATGATGGCAATGACGGATATCCTGTACGAACGGAAGATGGTGGTTCAAAATGGATCAGGCTGGAAGGTTTTGATGCTAATGAAGGAAAGGTCTATAAAATGCGTGCGAACTACGATCGCCCGGAACAAATTATTATTAATTACTATGGTCTAATTTCAATCAGCAACGATTATGGTCAACATTTTACACCAATTAAAAGAGCAGTTAATAACGGAGTTGGGATCATTTTAAGTGGTGTGTTTTTTGATGGCAATGTGATTTTTATTGCCACCAACGAAGGACTTTTCAGATCACAAGATGGTGGACTGTCATTTGCCCCTTTTCCAACCAGTGGAATTCCGGCAGGTCAGGTTATCTGGGATTTCTCTGCAGCCAAGGAATCCGGTTCTGTTCGGTTTGTTTGTATCACCGGAAAAACTACTGACATCTACAATGGACTTATGCCTTATGAGTACAGTAATGTGGCTTCCGGTGTCTATATCATGAATAATCTGGACACCAAGTGGATATCCAAAAGCTCAGGAATAAATTTCAGCAATGATTTCATCCTGTATTCGGGAATGGCAAAAAACAATATTCATACGATATATCTGGCCGGAAATGACGCTTCGCTGGGAGCCCCACTCATATTTAAATCAGAAAATGGTGGTGACACCTGGCAAAAAGTCTTTAAGTCCTCCAATAATACAAATATTAGAACGGGTTGGAGCGGTTTTCAAGGTGATAAAAACTGGAGCTGGGGAGAGACAGCATTTGGTATCGCTGTAGCTCCAGATAATGCTGACCGCGTGCTGTTTGGTGATTACTCTTTCGTACATGTCAGCAAAGACGGTGGTGCTAACTGGAGTCAGGCTTATGTCAAAAGCAGTGATGAACATCCTGCCAATGCACCAACGCCAAAGAAAAAACCATATCACAGTATTGGTTTAGAAAATACTACCTGCTGGCAAATATTTTGGACTGATCCTATGAATATGTTCGGTTGCTTTAGCGATATCGGACTGATCAGATCACAGGATGGAGGACTTAGTTGGGGTTATAATTATGACGGTTTGTCTGTCAATTCATTGTATCGAATGATCAGCGGAGCCAATGGTACACTCTATGCCGCAAGTTCTAATATCCACGACATGTATCAAAGCACCAGGCTGGCTGATGGGCAACTAGATGCCGCGGATGCGAATGGAAAGATTAGCTATTCCACTGACAATGGACAAACATGGTCATCACTCCATCAATTCAACCATCCGGTCTTCTGGATCGCCGCTGACCCAACAAAAAATACCCGTATGTATGCATCCGTGATACATTACGGGAGCGGATCAGGCATGGGAGGAATCTGGGTTAGTGATGATATCAATAAAGGTTCGTCCTCATCGTGGGTCAAACTGCCAAACCCTCCAAGGACTGAAGGACATCCTGCAACGGTCCTTGTGCTCAAGGATGGTCAGGTGCTTTGCACCTATTCCGGCAGACGCAATGGCAGCGGGCAGTTTACAAAAAGTTCAGGATTATATCTTTATAATCCAGCATCAGGCAGCTGGAAGGATCTGAGCGATCCCGGCATGTATTACTGGACTAAAGATGTTGTGGTTGATCCTTCAGACAGCACACAAAGCACCTGGCTTGTTGCTGTCTTTAGTGGATGGGGAGGCGCCCCGAATGGTCTTGGAGGTTTGTACCGCACGACGAACAGAGGACAGACCTGGACTAAACTTACGGGTACTCAATTCGACAGGGTGACTTCAGTTACATTTGATCCGCAACAACCGAAAGTATGTTATTTGACAACAGAGACTCAGGGACTTTGGCGGACATTAGATATATCTGGAGTTAATCCTATCTGGTCTTTGGTCAATGCTTATGATTTCAGGCAGCCGGAGCGTGTTTATTTTAATCCTTTCAAAAACCGTCAGATGTGGGTCAGCAGCTTTGGCAACGGAATGAAATTCTCGGATCTTGACCAGACAACATCAGTCTCTGATTCAGAACGAAATCCGGATTGCAACATATTAACCAATTTGAGTTCCGAAGACCGAATTCTGATAAATCAAAATGATCGATTACCATTCAGTATTTATTCAATCAACGGTGCAATGGTGTACCAAAGCAGCGATGCGGATGTGATCAAAGGATTCATTGATATTTCCTCCCTGACATGCGGTGTGTATTTAGTTTCTAACAAAAACTGTGTTCAGAAATTGATCAGAAATTAGACTTAATAAATTATTTTGTTTATTGGACTTTTACAGGTCCATCACCGACATGATCTTTAATGATGCGGTTTTCTGAAATGTAATTAGGAAGTTCTGTAAAACACCAATCACTTATTTTTTCTTCTATACTTTTTGGAAAGAGCATATGAATATTTGGACCGGCATCGATAGTAAAGCAAACTGGCCAACCTGTGTTTTTTCGCAATTGCCTGATCGCATGAATTAAACGAATGGATTCCGGCTCCAGTAATAGATATCCTGGATTGCCACTCATCATCAGTGCATGAAGGCTTAGCGCTTCCATTTCAGCTAATTCAATAAACGAATTCCAATCTCCTTCTTTTAGTGCTTGGATAAGTTGAATCATGTTTTGCTGAGCCTGCGCTATCCGACCCGATCTGTAATAATGAGAATTCATTTCTTTATGACCCGCAGAGGAAGACACATTTTTGGTTCCCGCACTCACAATAAATATCCAATCCTGCACATCGGAAAACGCACTGTGCAAATTTGACTTCCAGGGTAGTGCCATTTCATCCGTGCTTTCAGCAACAGATTCAAGCTTACCCCAAAGCGCCGCACTTTCAAATACAGATCGGCAGGCTGAACCTGACCCTATTCTTGCGCGTATGGAAGCAAGACTCAAAAAATCTCTGTCAAGGTTGCTTACATTCCTTTGCATATCCGTAATGCAAAGTGCCAATGCGCTCATGGCTGAAGCCGATGATGCAATACCTGCCGAATGTGGGAAATTATTACTGCTGTCAATGATCAGATCGAAATCTTTAAGAAAGTCGAGATTCAGATTATCCAGCATCATCCTGACCTTTGGAAAAAATTCTGGCTTCGGTTGACCTTCATAAAAAAATTCAACTTTCCCGTTTCCAGCGGAGTAGGAAATTTTTGTGTCGGTTATGCACTGCGATAATGTAAAACTTAATGATGCATTCATTGGGATCTGTCCATCCTTTTTACCCCAATACTTTACAATGGCAATATTGGAAGGACTTTTCCATTGAACTATTCCGGTTTTTTCCAATTTTCTAGGTCTTTGTTAAGGTCAAAATCTTCAAGGACTGCATCCATGACTGGATCAGCTCCTACGCGATAGCCATCTTTGAGATCATACCCATAAAATTTGCCAATCTGATTGTAATATCCGGCGGTAAATCCTCCCTTTAACTCCTTAATGATCTTATAAAATGGCATCCCAATATTTTTTTCCATCATTTTTGTAAGAATGAGTCCTTGTGTCCGGCTCAGATTTTTCAGTGGCTTTTCAAATTCATCATTAAGTCTTCCTTCGATTTCGCGAATTACCTTTCTTTTCTGGCGCCTGCTGTTTCCTTCTGTCTCTTTCTCTATCTGACGGTAAAGTCTTACCCCCTGCACAGCATAAGGATAAACTATTGCCGCCCAGCGTTTGTACTTTTGATAGCGCTCTCTTTCCTCTGTATAATCAAATTCCTTAGGTGCTTTAACAGAAATCTTCTCAAGTTCAGCAATGATCATGGTATCTCCGTCCATGATAAGAACTCTGACCTCCTCACCGTTGACCACTGTCTTGTATTCAGTATACTGTGCACTGACATGTTCACGGATTATAAAAATCAGCAGGAAAGACAATAATTGTGAAAGCCTCATTCAGTATGGTTTATCGCAGTGCGATAAAAGATGGTTTATTTTATTAATGGATTAAACTTAAATTAATAAGGTCCGAACAATTCTCTCCAGTAGAGCATTCCACCCAGTAGATTTCTCACATTATTAAAACCGGCCTTAATAAACATTTGCTTGGCAATACCACTTCTGTTGCCACTCCTGCAATACACAATGATCTCCTGATTCTCCTTTCCTGCGAGTTCCATTATCTTATAAGGTAAGCTGGTTTGAAGGCTTGCAAGCTGACCACCGATATTATATTCTGTATGCTCATAAGGTTCCCTGACGTCTATTAGTATTAAAGAATCTCCCCTGTCAATCCTTTCTTTTAGTTCCTGTGCCGTAATGTCTGTCATAAGAAATTATCTTGGTTCACAATCGTCGGGATAGGTCTGGCTTATTGTCAATTGAACAGACGATCCCATTTTAATTTTCTTCCCTTTCTCATAGGCCGGTTCCTGTCTGATTATGTAGGCGTTGTCCTGATCTTCTATATTACCTTCCTGGTTGATATTTCCCAATTCAATCTTCATTGCGCTAAGTTCCAGCTTTGCTTCACCGAGGGTCTTACATCGCAATTGCGGAACATCTATTTCACCGCCTCGGTCTACTGAAATAACTACCAATACCGTGTCTCCTTTTGAAAGCGAAAGACCTTTGGCTTTATTTTCTTCGTTCGCAAGCAACATTCCATGATAGCTGGCTTCGAGGATATGGCCGGAAGGTCCTGGATCATACCGAGTCTCCGCGATCATTAGCTTTATGTGGTATAAGCTTTCAAATTCTTGTTTCTTAAAATCATATTTTTCTCCATAAAGGTTTGGGATGTTATCCGATAGTATTTCATCGGCTTTGAATCTACTGATTGTAATATAGACTTTCCGCCCTCTTTTAACAAAGGAGTTAGGCTTCGGGACCTGATTCAACACATAGCCGCCGGGTTTGCCGATCAGGTGAACTGAGTCCAGTATAACCAGTTCATAATCCCTGGATGCTGCCATTTTCCTTGCTTTAAAAAGGGGTTGGCCGACGAAATTAGTCAACCGAAGCTTCTGCCCGTGATTTGTATACAAATTAAGCAACAGGCTATTCAGAAGCCAGATCAACAAAAGGAAAATACCCATACGTATCAGCGTATAGGTCAAAAGCCTGCTCTTTATAAAACCCCAAAGGTCCACCAGGCTAAATTTGTCCTTCTTGCTTTCTTTTTGCACCGACAATACAATAAAGCTTGAGGCTCTGCAGACTGGGAAAATCCCTTGCTCTGAGCCGTCAACCTAAAGGTAAGAATGCTTTGTGTGCTGGCGCCAGATCAGGCCTTTTTTTCGCTGGTCTGGTCTTTTTTTACCTTTCTGACACGAGTTTTACCGTAAGATCCGATCGTTCGCTTACCTTTTCCTGACCTTTTATCGCCTCTTCCCATAAATAGAACAATTATATTTTGGGCAAATATAAGATTTTTGAAGAATCAACACTTAAATATGCCTCCTGTGAGCTATCTTTGCGATCCGATTTTTGAAAACGTTCAATAATTATGGATTATTTAAAGCAATTTTCCATCCCATTCAAGGGTATGTTGGACGGTGTCCACCATTATACTTTTGAGCTGGATGAAGACTTTTTCAGGCGATTCCCAGCCAGTCCATTTGGTCCTTGCAATATTCAGACGGACCTTAATACTGACAAACAGGGATCCTTGATGACAGTCAATATTAATGTTACTGGTTCTGCAATGGTGAACTGTGATCGGTGTTTGGCCGAAATAAGCCTGCCTGTGGCTGGCTCGTATCAGATCATTGTTAAGCAAGCAACCGGGACTTCAGATGATCCTGATTTGTTTTTGATCAGTCCTGAAGAAAACGAATGGAATATTGCCGAATTGATTTATGAGTACTGTTGCCTGTCTCTGCCGATGAGCAGGACCATCAACTGCGGAGAGATGAATCCCGCACCCTGCAACAGGGAAGTACTTAGTAAAATTACTGAAGACAAGGTAAATCTTGAGGGAAATGCCCTATGGGATGAACTCAAAAAATTGAACTTAAAATAAAACTTTATAACTATGCCTAATCCGAAATGGCGACATTCGAAGACGCGTAAAAGAAAAAGAAGAACCCACTACAAAGCTGAGACGCCTCAGCTGGGTGTTTGTAAAACAACCGGCGCAATGCATATCATGCATCATGCATATTGGCATGAAGGAGATATGTATTACAAGGGGCATGTATTAATCAAGGGTGCTGAATCCAGCGTAGCAGAAGCTTAAGTGTTGGCATAATCCTGAAAAAATGCATGGACCGGTGACGGTTCCATGTCAAGATATTGAAAAGCTCCAAGTTCTTGGAGCTTTTTTTTTACTCATAAATTTTATTAAAATGCGTAAAGTAATTTTAACAAAAGACGCTCCGGCGCCAATAGGACCTTACAGTCAGGCTATTCAAACTGGTCATACACTTTTTGTTTCCGGACAAATTGCAATTGACCCGGTTACCAATCAATTGATTACGGATGATATTTCAATTGAGACTCACCGTGTACTGGACAATGTAAAAGCAATATTAAATGCCGCTGGTATGGATTTTGAACATGTTGTCAAATGCACTGTATTCGTTAAAGATATCGGACAGTTTTCTGCCATTAACAGTGTCTACACAACTTATTTTACCAAGGAGGGCCCTCCTGCAAGGGAACTCGTAGAAGTCTCCGCATTGCCCAAAGGGGTTAATGTGGAAATTTCCTGTATCGCATACAAATAAATTTTCTAAGGCCATGAACAGAAAAGTAGTACTCTCGGGAATTCAGCCAACAGGCAATCTACACCTTGGAAGATATTTTGGCGCTATTGAAAACTGGGTTCATCTTCAAAAAGATTTTGACTGTGTGTATTGTGTCGTCAACTATCACGCAATTACTATGCCTTACAATCCAGTCAAGCTTCAGGAAAATGTATGGGAACTGGTTTACAATCTTTTGGCTTGCGGTGTCAATCATGAAAGTCTGTTTATACAATCCAAAATTCCTGAACATACCGAATTATGCTGGATACTCAGTTGCATGTGTAGTTATGGTGAGCTGTCAAGAATGACACAATTCAAAGACAAGACTGATCAGGTTAAAGAAAAAAACAAGGATGCCTTTGTCTCTTGTGGTCTTTTTACCTACCCGGTTCTTCAGGCTGCCGATATTTTGATGTACCGCGCTGATTATGTTCCGGTAGGTAAAGATCAGGATCAGCATCTAGAACTGACCCGCAATATTGCGCAGCGCTTTAATGCTGTCGTTGGCAAAGATTACTTTGTTGCACCTGAAGCTTTATATACTGAAACACCTAAAATTCTATCTACTGCAGATCCTTCAAAAAAAATGAGCGCTTCTGCGGGCGAAAAACACAATATTGATCTTTTTGCTCCGGTGGATACGATCAGAAAGCAAATACGGTCAGCGGTCACCGATACAGGAGACCGATCGGATACAATGAGTGCAGGTGTTGAAAATCTTTTCCAATTGCTCAAAGCCTGTAAGCAAACTGTGATTTACAATGAGCTGCTGGCCGAATATAACAATCAGACACTAAGCTATGCAGTCCTTAAGGATCATGTGGCAGATGCAGTAATACAATTGGTGCAGCCTATTCAGGATCGCAAAAAGGAAATTATAGCTAATAAAAAGGCGGTTAAAGACATGATCAAGTCATCATCTATGAATATTCGTGAACGCGCAATAGCAACACTCAATGAAGTGCGTTCACTAACAGGACTTAATTAATTTGCTGCAATCAGTTGATGTCTTCATTGTATGATCATAGGCTGCTGCCAGCTTGTCAATGAACCATAAAAAGTACCATGAATATTTTTTGTATCGGACGTAATTATTCAGAACACGCCAGGGAACTAAATAACCCTGTCCCGCAGACACCCATTGTATTCTGCAAACCCTCTGGTGCGTTGCTTCGTGATAATAAACCGTTCTATTACCCTGATTTCTCTGAAGACATTCAATATGAAGTGGAATTGCTACTTCGCCTCGCAAAGCCAGCCCGGGCCGTGCCAAAACATAAAGCTATTGAGTATATCAGCCATATCGGGCTTGGTATTGATTTTACTGCAAGAGATATCCAATCGCGGTGCAAGGATAAAGGGTTACCCTGGGAAATCGCAAAAGGTTTTGATCACTCCGCCTTAATTGGCGAATGGATCGATATTCATGAACTTGATACTTCAAATATCGAATTCAGTCTCAAAAAAAATAAAGAATTGGTCCAAAGTGGACAATCAAAGGATATGCTCTTTCAATTTGAAGACCTGATCCAGTATATCACATCAATTTTTACCCTGCAGACCGGTGATATCATCTTTACAGGAACGCCGTCCGGCGTCGGACCAGTCAAAAGAGGTGACCTTTTAGAAGGATTTATTGGAGAGCGAAGAATGTTCTGGACCGAGATTCGATAATCACTTCTCAGCATTTCACTGGCATTTTTTACATTTGTGCCTCTTCTTACCGAAATGGCGGAACTGGTAGACGCGCTGGACTCAAAATCCAGTAACCTTTAAAGTTGTGTGGGTTCGAGTCCCACTTTCGGTACTTCTCTGGGCAAGTGCTCTACTTGAGGGTTTTTTTGTAGATAAGGTTACCGTTACCAGAGCGTCACATTATGAGACTATTTTGGAAACTATGCATACCACGGTCAATTTTAGGTTTATGAATTACCTGTTGATTGGTCTGATTTGTTAATCTTTCTGCGAAAGAGGTGATCTCTTGCTATTCGGGGTTCAATTTCCTATAGGAGGTAGCTCTTCAAGTGGATAAGTAAGTTTCCAAATTCTATCACTCATTGCTTTGGCTATGCTCCTTGGAGTGCATTATAGAACTGACACATTATAAAAACAAAAAGGCGCTTGTGGCGCCTTTTTGTATCTCATTACCAAAATTTCTTATCTCTAAAAAAACCAAATCTTATCTCAATAAAACCATATCGATACAAATATATGATACCAAATACTTGGGTACCGGAAGCTATTGACGAACCTTTGACAAGTGTTGACGAGCTATTCTATTTTAATGACCAATTAGCAGGCCTCCTGACCATCAATTCGGTTTATTCACCCGGTATGAATTCCTCGATCCAGCCAAAGTGTGCACGTACCAGTCTCTCACGGTTGTTTCTGAAAAATTCTAAAAATGCTGCAGATGACGGATTCAGTTGTTTGCCCTTGTTCCAGACAAGATACCAGTGATTAATTATTGGCAAACCTTCAGTTTTAATTATTTTTAATTCGTCTCTTATAAGCTCATTCCGGATTCCAATGAGCGGCATCACCGAATAACCAAGGCCGGCTAAAATAGCTTGCTTAACTGCTTCATTTGAACTCAACTCAAAACGTTTTCCTGAATTGGTGTTTCTTTCATTCATCAATATTTCCATCATTTTTCGGGTTGCGGACCCTTCTTCACGGTATATCATTGGTATTTTGTCGAGGTCTTCCTCGAGAATTCGATCAGGAATATTATCGTCCGAACCTTTGCCAACTAAGTATAGGCGGTTTTCCATGACTTTTTCATACTGAAGATCCAAATTTTCGGGTAGAACACTAAGCATTCCGAAGTCAATCTGATTTTCCTGAAGACTTTTCAGAACCATCGCTCTGTTGGTCACTTCCATTAAGAGTTCTATAGCTGGATTGGGTTTTAGGAAGTCAGAAATGAGGTAAGGCACAATATACTTCGCAGTGGAGACCGCAGCCAACCTGAATTTGCCAGTGAGTCGTCCTTTGTATTGATGCATCTTTTCTTTAATTGAATCTGTCTCCTGCAGGATATTTCGAGCTGCTTCACAGATCTCAATGCCAAAATCTGTCAGATATAATCTTTTATTAATAAATTCTATGAGTGGAAGATCAAACTGATCCTGAAATTTTTTAAACTGAAGGGATACGGCTGGCTGGGTAAGGTTTAGCTTTTCTGCAGCCTTCGTGATGCTTTTGCATTGACCTATCTCGTAAAATATTTTTAACTGATGTAAGGTATAATTCATAAATTTTTATTT
>JAIBCI010000092.1:0-32500 GCA_019694255.1 Saprospiraceae bacterium | reverse complement strand
ATTTCAGATCCCGAAGAAAATTGATCTTTTGAAAAGCAGAACCTAAAGCACATGCGGTACCTTCCAAAGCATTATACTTACTTTCATCGCCATCAAGAAAAACCTTCAGGCAGAAAAGACCAACAACCTCGGCTGAGCCATAAACATAACGGTTGAATTCTTCGCGATTATAAATCCTTTTGGTAAGGTCCATCTCCATACTATGGAGGAATGCATCAATATGCTTTTGTTCGATTTTATATCTGGAGACCGTTCTGGCGAAAGAATGCAGGACGGGATTGGTGCTATATTGTTGTGCGATCGCCTGCGAAGTGTCTTCTTTGAACCGGCTTAGAATGGTGGCCTGATCAACATGATGAAAGGTATCTACGATTTCATCAGCGATTCGCACGAAACCATAAATGGCACACACCGGAGATCTTAAATGGGAAGCAAACATTCTGATACCCATAGAGAAAGAAGTGCTGTACCTGTGTGTAATCACAAGACTGATCTCATTGCATACCCTGTGATACAACTCAATGTGATCCACGCAAGATTTTTTTGAGCACCAAATTAGCAGCAGTTTCTCCGGAAATCAAAGAAGGTGGCAGTCCAGGCCCGGGATGTGTTAACTGGCCGGCAAAATAAAGATTACGAATCTTATTGTGTTTTACGGATGGCTTGAGAATTGCGGTCTGATCAAGTGTATTTGACAATCCATAGGCATTGCCCTGAAAGGAGTGATAATCGTTAACAAAATCGCGAAGACAGTAATCACGGCGAAACACAATGTCTTCTGCCAAACGACAACCTGTTTTGTTCTCAATTCTTTTCAGAACCATGTTAAGTAATTCTTCTCTTTGCGTATCATCATCAGCAATACCCGTTGCCAAAGGAATTAATATAAATACATTTTCGTGTCCTTCCGGTGCAACGGAATCATCTGATCGTGATGTAACGCTTACATAAAATAATGGTTTA
This sequence comes from Saprospiraceae bacterium, assembly GCA_019694255.1. Lineage (GTDB taxonomy): Bacteria > Bacteroidota > Bacteroidia > Chitinophagales > Saprospiraceae > Vicinibacter. The sequence goes on along the minus strand of JAIBCI010000092.1, from coordinate 31,537 downwards.
GCCGGCCAAACTTTTTTATCGTAAATATCTACTGCATGCTGTTCGAACTCTTCGTCAAAAAATAAATTGTGGTGTAAGAGGTCTTTTAATCTTCCTTTGATACCGAGATAAAAAATAAGTGCTGACGGTGCCAGTTTTCTTTTCGACCAATAAATGTCTGAATATTGCTGAAATCCTTCAGGCAACAAAACTGTGTCAATATGATGATAATCAGCCGCACCAATCAGATAGTCGAATTCATTGTTTCCATTTTTGGTTTTGAGTGATGTGGCCAAACTGTCGTTGACATTGATTGACAGGACCTCTTCATTAAAATGAAAACGCACCCCACGTTTCAACGCCAATTGATAAAATGCATCAAAAAGTTTCCACATTCCTCCTTCCGGATACCAGGTGCCGAGTTCAAAATCTGCGTAATTCATCAGTGAATAGAGTGCCGGCGTCTGGGATGGTTTGGCACCTAAAAAAAGCACCGGAAATTTAAGCCACGCACGAAGGCGTTCATCCCTGATGTTGTGATCGATCAGCCGTTCAATTGATTTAAAGAGATCCAGTTTGAACAGATTTTTCATCAACCTCCATTCTGCAAATTCAAAAATGCTTAACGCAGGTCGTCGAACAAAATCATTCATGCCTGCTTCATATTTGATTTTGGATTGCGCAAGAAATGCTCTTAGAAATTGTGAACTTCCTGGTTCTATTTTTTCGAAAATTTCATATACACCTTTGACATCAGCCGGAGAATCAATAATATCATTTGCGAAAAAAATCCGGTAAGATGGATCCAACCTGATCAGCTTGAAGTAATGATCCAACTTTTCTCCATGTTTGTTAAAGAAGTTTTCAAACACTTCTGGCATCCAATACCAGCTTGGTCCCATGTCAAAATTAAACCCATCTTGACGAAACAATCGTCCGCGCCCACCGGGCGAATCGTTTTTCTCATAAACATCGACAGAGATACCTTTGGAAGCGAGCTCAATCGCGGCAGTCATTCCTGCAATGCCTGCACCAATGACTGTAACCCTTGGTGGATTTCCTTGAAGCTGATTTTTGTGCATAAAAAAAGCCGTGACTTTGAACGCCACGGCTAATTATACAATCTGTCTAAAAAATTGTTGCCAGTTAATTACTCTGTCTTTCCTCCTTTCAGGCTATCCTGAAGAACTTTCAGTTCATCCATTTTGCCTTCCGCAGCAAGTGCAGCCTGTTGTGGCCAGGACGTTGGATCATGCATCTTGTACCTGGATCCGGCATTGTCCAGAATCACCTTTATCGCATCCGGAGATGTTTGAGCCAATTGCGCAAATGTGCTGATACCGTCGGCAATCAGTAATTCAGCAATTTTAGGTCCGATGCCTTCAATGAGCTTTAAGTCATCTGCTTTTCCTGACATTGGTACAGCTTCCGATTTGGGAGCGGCGGCTGCCGGTTCAGCAGGGCTGTCAGATTTGGTTTCAGACACTGTTTCTTCTGCAACTTCTTTGGAAGGAAGCGGCGGAGGCACCATCGTTGGCGGAGGCGTAGCAGGCTTTGATGATTTATCTGCAAATTGATCTTTCAGCGCAGAAAATCCCTCTAGTTCACCCAGGGTGGTGATCTCCATTTTAGACTGCTGCTTTTCTATGCTCTTTTTGGTCTGAACCCTTTCCTCATCTTTCTCCTTTTTGATATTGTCTTCCGCTTCGCGCTTGATATCTTCAAGGTACTTTGAGTGAGAGACCAGGATTTTCTTGTCATCGCGGTTGAATTCAATCACTTTGACCGTGAGTGTCTCGTCTACCTGGACATACTGATTGTTGTCTTTCTTCATGTGTCTCAGTGGACCGAATGCTTCAAGTCCATACGGTAGTTGCACCACGAATCCCTTGTCATCCTTCTTAATAACCGTGGCAGAGTGGTACGAGCCAACCGGAAATACATTTTCGAATGTATCCCATGGATTTTCTTCAAGCTGTTTATGACCCAAGGATAATTTTCTGTTGGCCATGTCTATATCGAGCACAACCACATCGATGGGTTGCCCAACTTTAATAAATTCAGAAGGATGGTTGAATCTCTTAGTCCAAGAAAGGTCTGAAATGTGAATCATTCCACCGATTCCTTCACCGAGCTCCACGAAAACTCCGTAAAGCGTCATGTTTTTGACAATGCCGGTGTGACGTGTTCCAACCGAAAACTTACTTTGAACGCTTTGCCAAGGATCTTCGGTAAGCAATCTCAGGCTGAGTGACATCTTGCGCTCTGCCTTATCGATGGTAACAATTTTGGCTTCGAGTTCCTGGCCAAGGAAGAAAAAGTCTTTGGCATGTATCGGCTGATTGTTCCAGCTGATTTCGGACACATGAATAAGACCTTCGATACCAGGTTGAATTTCCAGAAATGCCCCGTAATCTTCAATATTTACGATCTTTCCTTTAACGGTTGCACCTTCTACAAGTTCTGCAGGAAGTACTTCCCAAGGATGTGGCTGCAATTGCTTCAAGCCAAGTGAAATTCTCTTCTTGTTATCATCAAAATCGAGTACGACCACATTGATTTTCTGGTTGCGCTCAAGCACTTCACTTGGATGATTGATACGTCCCCACGAAATATCAGTGATATAAAGGAGACCGTCAACGCCTCCAAGGTCGAGGAAGGCACCAAAGTCAGTGATATTCTTGATAACACCTTCGAGCACCTGACCTTTTTCGAGACCCTGAATAATCTGTTCGCGCTGTTCCTGAAGATCGCCTTCAATCAGGGCTTTGTGAGATACTACGGCATTTTTGATATTCTCATTGATCTTGACGACCTTGAATTCCATCACCTTACCGACATATGCATCATAGTCAACGATTGGCTTGATATCGATCTGTGATCCGGGAAGGAATGTCTCCAGTCCGTTGCAGTCGACAATAAGTCCGCCTTTGGTCTTTGAAATGACATTTCCTTTGATAATAGTGCCGTTTTTGTATGAGTCTACCAGATTTTCCCAAGCTCTGAGAAGCTTGGCTTTCTTGCGGGAAAGTACGAGGTGCCCTTTTTCATCTTCAGTACGCTCGACATAAATTTCGACCTTGTCTCCTACCTTGAGGTCTTGATCTCTGAACTCTGAGGCAGGGATTAGACCGTCCGATTTATACTTGATGTCAAAAATGACGTCACCGCCTGAAATACTGGCGACTGTACCGTGAATGATCTGACCTTCTGAGATTGAAGAAAGGGTTGCGTCATAGTCCTTGATCATTTTTTCGACCTGATCAGGAGGGTAATGGACTGTATTCTTTTTGGAAATGGTCCAGTCAAACTCGTCGTGAGGGCCGGAATAATCATCGGCTTCGACGAGGGTCTCCAGGGCAACCTCTTCTAAGATGTCTTCATCTTTCGATTTGACCTCTGTATGAGGGTTTTCAACGGAAGATCTGATTTGATCGTCCGCCTCAGTGTAGATAGGCAGTTTGTCCTGGATTTCGTTTGTTTCGTCCAACATTTTGGATATTTTTAAAGGTTAACAAATAATTTTAGCGCCGCAAAGGTACAGCATTCTGACCAAACGGAAAGACGTAAAATAAACCTAACCAAATTGCAGGGATTGTTTTTAAATATTTTTTATTTTACTAATATATAAATTATTTAAATGCAATTTCTTATATATAATTTTATCTGACTTCGAAGGAAAGGATTAAATTCAAATTACTTCCTTGCCAGGCATCCCTTGATCGGAATTGAGCCTATGTATATATGTAATTGGTTCATTGTATTTATCCTTACATATATTAAATTTATTTATAGATAAATTTATTCAATGACGCCTCGGATGTATCTTCGCAACTAATTCAAACCAAACTATCAAAGCCGAATTTTTTGCAAGGGGTAAAGTTCTGTTGAGTGGTGAGTATGTCGCTGTTCATGGCGCCAAAGTACTGGCCTTACCAACAAAGCTGGGTCAACGGATGAAAATGCAGGAGCTCACCGGCAGCGAAGTAATCTGGACAAGCCTGGATCACCAGGGCAAAAAATGGTTTGAGGCCGAAATTGATCTCATGGCCTTTGATGTAACCCACACCTCCGACGAACAAATTGGCAAATACCTCAGAAAGATCTTCAAAGCCTGCATCAATAATAACTCGGAGTTCCTTTCACACTGGAAAAAATATAAGATCGAACACCGGCTGGAATTCCCCAGAGAATGGGGGCTTGGTTCTTCCTCGACGCTGATCTACAATATGGCATCCTGGGCCGATGTCAATCCTTTTCATCTCTATTTTGATATCGAAAGCGGCTCCGGATATGACATCGCCTGTGCTGGTTCGGATGGTCCGCTTTTATATCAGTTCAATCAGGATAGCCTGTCGATTGATGATGTCGATTTTATGCCATCGTTTGCTGATTCACTGTACTTCGTGCCGCTGGGCAAAAAAGCCGACTCAAGGCAGGCCGTCAAGAAAACGCTGAATGCTCCTCCTGATAAGTCCCTCGTCCGAAAAATCTCCGAAATGAGTGAAAAGGTTTTGGAGCTCAAATCGCTCTCTGCCTTCGAACAGTGGGTTCATGAACACGAAAAACTCATCGGTGACTATATCAAAGAACCGACAGCACAGAAATCCTATTTCAAGGATTACTGGGGCGCTGTAAAATCACTGGGGGCCTGGCATGGAGACATGGTACTCGTGACCAGTGCTAAAAGTATGAGTGATACGGCTGCCTATTTTAAAGGGTTGGGCTATCCAACGCTGATTCCTTTCCGGGAGCTGGTGCTGTAAACCCCCTCTATTTAAACTAACTTTAGGCTTAATTATTATTATCTTGCAATCTGTTAGAGGATCAATTAGCATAAATGGCGACTGTCTGGCACGAAGCCGAGTTAATAGGACAAAAGGAAGAAGCGAAAGGAACCAACCGATTTTGGTTTAGAATCCTGGAGGACACACCATTGGTTTATGAAGCTGGACAGTTCCTTACGTTCGATCTACCGACAGGAGATAAAAGAGCCCAGCGCTGGAGATCCTACAGCATTGCGAATAATTATGACGGCTCGAATATCATCGAACTCTGCATTGCCTATAAAAAGAATGGTCTTGCCAGTGAGTATTTCTTTAATACCATCAACAAAGGAGATAAAGTCAAATTCAAAGGGCCCGAAGGTACTTTTTTGATTCCTTCTGATATACAAGTACCCATCATGATGATTGCAACCGGGACGGGGATTGCTCCATTCAGAGCCATGCTACAAAAGATTGAAAAAGATGGTATGCGCCCCTCCAACATTCATTTGATTTTCGGAACACGCACCCTCAAATCCTTCTTATATCAGGAGGACCTGGAATACTATAACCATTTTATTGAAAACTTTAAACTGAGCGTTTGTTTTTCAAGAGAAAAGAAAATTCCAAAAAGCAAGATCTCCAGTATTACTTACCATTCCGGGTATGTTCATGATGTCTATCTGCAAGACAAAAAAATAAACCCATCAAAAACACTTTTTATGATTTGTGGTTACGGATCAATGATTGATGATGCTGTCAGCAATCTGATCAATCAACTGAAGGTTCCGAAGAATCTTATCAGAATAGAAATGTTTGGTTGAATTAATGAATAAAATAGAACATATTGGTATCGCGGTTCGCGATCTGGCTTCATCGAATTCACTCTATGAAAAATTACTTGGCGCGACAGTTTACAAAGAAGAGTATGTCGAATCTGAATCTGTCATGACATCATTTATTCAGATGGGTGAAAGTAAAATAGAATTGTTACAAGCCTGCTCTCCGGATTCTCCCATAGCCAAGTTCATTGAAAAAAAAGGAGAAGGTATCCACCACATCGCCTTTGAAGTAAAAGATATTCATATGGAAATGGCAAGACTCCGTAATCTGGGTTTTCATGTTCTGAATGAACAACCAAAAAAAGGTGCGGACAACAAACTCATTTGCTTTGTTCATCCAAAAGATACGCGCGGCGTCCTGATTGAATTGTGTCAGAGTATTCAGGATTGACATGACTTTAAGCCAATTTATGATGGCCATCACGGCCGGCTTCGCCGCAGGGTGTATTAACACGCTTTCTGGCAATGGCTCGATTCTTACCTTGGGTTTTATGACGGAAGTGCTGGGAATGCCCGCCCAGCTGGCCAATGGCACCAACAGACTTGGGCTTTTTACACAAGGTGTCGCAAGCCTTGAAGCCTTCAGACGAAATAACCGGCTTGGCCTATATGATTCTCAAGGTTATATTCTTAGTGGAATTGTTGGCGCCCTGGCCGGTGCACTGACCTCTGTTTTTCTGGATGCCGGATCTTTTCGGCAAGTGTACAAAATGCTGATGCTGGGTATGTTGGTGCTGGCACTGGTACGTCCTGAACGCTGGATAAGGGCAAACCTCGAATCCAGGCAATTGCCCCGATATATTTACATACCATTGTTTGTCGTGTTGGGTTTCTACGGAGGCTTTATTCAGATGGGCATGGGTATTTTTTTTCTATTTATCATGGTCAATATTCTTAAGACTCCGATTGTGGAAGCCAATATCGTCAAGCTCATCATGGTGACTTCCTATACGCTCCTCATCATCATCATATTTCACCATTATCGCATGATGGATTGGCGAACCGGTATGATTATAGCGTTGGGGCAAGGAGCCGGAGGCTGGATGATGGCCCACTGGGCAAGCCGTGTACCCAACGTTGAGAAATGGGGATATGTGCTGTTTGTCGCCGCGATTGCGCTGACCGTTATGAAACTCTTTGGATGGCTTGCATTTTGAAGTTATTTTGTAATATCCTTATGCTATGCCTGGATCTAATCCATGTAATTTCAAGTACGAGAATAATGTCAGATTGATTCAATGTGATTCGTCCGTAGTCATCATGCAATAAGTTGAGATGACGATTGCTTTGATTCTTCATCTTGCTTCAAGGGAAACGAAACCGCAATTGAGAACACTCAATGTTTCAAAAAATTAAAAACTTTTTTTATTCAAATATCAGTTTACTTATACCAATTTAAAGAAATGGCTTTAAATACCATTCTAGGCTTTCCTGCGATCTGAATAAATCGAGAGTTTATCCGTAGAATGAATAACTTTATACAATGAAATACTTTCTGATCCTTATTACATTGTATTCAACGCTCCTCTGCGGACAAAATGTCAAGCTCGATTCATCCAATCTTCCCATTTGCCTGATCGACACAAGGGGACAAACCATTCTAAATGAACCGAAGATTCTGGCCAATATGAAAATAATCTATAATGGACCCGGAAAGACCAACCGAATCACAGACACGCGGTTTAACTACAACAACAATATTGCGATAGAAATCAGGGGCAACAGTTCACAATCTTATCCCCAGAAACAATACGGATTTGAACTTCGCGACAGTGCTACGGGTCAGGATCTGGATACATCGCTTATAAACCTGCCATCCGAAGAGGATTGGGTACTGTATGCACCCTACAATGACATCAGCCTTCTAAGAAATGCGCTGACGTATAAGCTCTGGAATGAAATGGGCCATTGGGGCCCGAGGGTACGATTCTGTGAGTTGATCCTCAATGGTAATTACCAAGGGATTTATCTCCTGACAGAATCAATCAAAAGAGGACCATCTCGGGTCGATATTGCCAAAATGAAATCCACGGACACGTCGGGCATTGAGCTCACTGGCGGGTACATTATGAAAATTGATAAAGTCAACAATGCCGCGGACAAAAGTTTTGTGTCGAAAGTCAAATCCACAACGGGTCAGAATATTACCTGGCTGTACCACTATCCCGATCCCGGAAATCTAGAGCCATCCCAGGAAAATTATATTCATCGCTATATTGATACGGTGGAACAGCTCATCGCTTCTTCCGGATTTGCAGATCCCATCAAAGGGTATTCCAAATATCTCAGCACGACCTCATTTATTGATTACTTTATTCTCACCGAACTGACACGCAATATTGATGCATACAAGGCGAGCAGTTTTTTCTATAAGGAAAAATTGAACGAGGACGGCTCTGGAGGACAATTCAAAGCGGGTCCTGTTTGGGACTACAATTTTGGATACGGCAATGCGAGTTTTTGCTCAGGCGCTCAGACCAACGGCTGGATGTACAACGGTTGTACGCCTGCTACCCTGCCGACACCTACATTGTGGAAAAGATTGTTGGATGATCCCAATTATGCCAATGAACTGAAATGCCGTTATCGCGAACTGCGAAAAACAATTCTCGACACAGGGTACATTTTTAATTTTATCAAAAAATATGCTTTCGACACTTTGAATATTCCACAGAAACGGCATTTTGACCAATGGAAGATCCTTGGGACCAACCCAGGTGGTTTTAATGCGTATGTCGTCAATTCTTATGCTGAGGAAATTAACAGAATCAGGACCTGGATCACAGCCAGATTGAGCTGGATGGATACCAATATGCCCGGACAGTGCGGCGTTGTCCAGGCCAGGCTTAAAGTAAATCCGAATTTGCCTTGTCACATAAATAATGTACCTACATTGCCGCTCAGCCAGCCTTTCAATATCGCCCCATATTATTATAACGGCCTTGAGAAAATACGATCCGCTAGCCCTGATATTATACAATGGGTACTCGTCGAACTTCGAGATAAAAATGACTCAACGCGCCTCGTTGATCGCCGCGCAGTGCTCGTTAAGAAAGACAGTACAATTGCAGACACCAACATGGTTAATTTGATTAGTTTTCCGAAGGCAGTGCCCTATGAGGAATATCTTGTGGCGGTCAGATTTGATTCAATATCGCTGGTGGTCAGCAGAAAAAAAATCAAATTTCCCAATGCAATTACTTTTGATCTCGGGCAAATTGCCAATGCCGAAGCACCACAGCCCTTCAGCACACTCCAATATAATACTCACTGGATCGGACAAGATACGATTAAAGTATGCCGCAATAGTGCGCTTGTTTTTCAAGATTCGTTACTATCAGGACTGGGTTATCCTGGATTAAACTGGACCACCGGCCCATCTGCTTTAAGTGGCTTCCCGGTGAACAATCAGCAATGGCAGGTAATGACTGATAAAGAAGGAATATATAATCTCGTATTATATAAGCAATGTCCTTCCTGGTATACAACCAGGTCCTCAGTTACGGTTGAGGTTTTGAAAACCCCGATACCCGTCATCAAAGGATCTGTCAAGGCGTGTTCAAAGGATACTGTTCTCTGGTCCGTCGGTAGATTTAATTCCGTACGATGGAATACCGGTGATAGCGTTCCTGAAATTAAGCTGACAGGATCAGGAATATATACTGTTACTGTAACAGATGAAAACGGATGTACTGGTGAATCAGCAATGCGTTTTGAAAGATATCCCGGACTGAATGGCACTATCTACAGACAGATACTTCAGGACGGTCGATGTCTACTGATATTCAATACCGACAGTTCAAAAAATGGATTACAATTTCTGTGGAGTAATGGCATTAAAAGTGACTCTGTTATTACTGATTTGAATGAAATCCAATTGACCGTTACAGATGGCCATGGATGCAGTTACAATTTTAGTGCTTCATGCCAGCCCTCTAACTATACCCAACCATTAACTGATCATCTGCTTGTCTATCCGAATCCCGCTGATCGTGAAATATTAATTGAATCTTCCGATCCTGTAGTCTCGCTGAACATAAGCACTTTACAGGGTGAAAGTGTGATTTTATACAAATCAACCCAGTCTGCTCAAACTAAAATAAAATGGGATCTTTCAGAAATCCCATCGGGCGTCTTTCAGATGATCGTGCAGACAACGCATGGTGTACTCATTCGTAAAATTGTGATTGATCATTAATTCTCCAAAAAAAATACTGATTTGATTCCCAAACTGAAGATACTTTGTATAATCCATTTACATCAAAAATTAAGTTCTGATCGTTTTTGAAATAGTGCTGTAATTTGAAGATGAATTATTGATCCGGTTGGACAAACTAAATGAGAATATTAACCAAGAAACTAATTTTTGGGCAAGCAAAGTAAAGCGAAGGATTAACTGCCAAAGATTTTAGTTAATTTACTTTTTTGCGATGACACAATATATGGCCGTAGTATAAAAGTCACAAAGCCAGGGAATTTTGATCCAGTTAGGGAGAATCCTTGGTTTAAGACCGAATTTGGTTTCATAATTAGGGTTGATCAGCCAGTAAGTCTCCCTCAGCACCTGGTATTGATTCTGATCAATAATTCTATGAAACCTGATGATACTGAGGCCGGTGGATTTTACGTCCAGGAAGTCCGCTACTGCGGCTTCGCTCTCTCCAAATAATTTTAATATCGTCTTGTAAATTGGCACAGGAAGAATATGAAAATAAGGTACTTTACTAAGAATGGAATTACAAACCTGTTGATGTCCTCCAAAAGGCATACGCCAGGGAGGAAAACCAAAAAAAATTACACCAGAAGGTGAAAGAAATTGTCTTAGAAAACCAAGAAACCTGCTCTGATCTGGAATATGCTCAATGACATCTTTCATAAAAATGACATCAAAAGATGGCAATGTATTTGGATCAATATGATAAATGTTGGAACAAATTAGCGTCAGCAAATGCTTGTTCGGGTGATGTTCATAAAATTTCTCAGCATTCTCAAATTGATGACGAAGGAGCTCGATCCCAACGACTGAACATCCCATATCCACGAAAGGCAATAGATTTCCGCCTTCACCGCATCCGATTTCCAACACTTTGGTGCCTGGCTCAATTTTCCGAATGCTGTTTATATATGGAATAACATAGCGGCTCGTCGTAATACTCTGTTCATTAAAATACTGTGTGCGGTTGGAGTGCCGTTCCTGCATGAAAATTAAAAATTGGTCACAAAGCTACATCATGGCCTAAAATAAAAAAGGGGTGATCGATTGACCACCCCTTGGTATTTTTTCAAGGACCTGTCTTACTTGGCAGTTAATGCCTGTTTGAACATATCCCAGGCCTTTACAGCTGTAGCCTGAGCGCCCATGATGTTTTTATTCCAACTTTCACACTGTGATATTGCTGTGGCACTGTTGGCTTTAAGGTCATTGATCTTGGCCATAACGTCTCCTTCAAGTTTGACGTTCTTCAGACCAGTAGATAAAGCGTCAACATCAGCAGTCATTGTCTGCCATTTGCTTTTGAAATCGTTAACTTCTGTTACAAGACCGCTCAAACCTTGAACCTGGGCCATAAAAGCTGTTTTGGCTTCATTCATCCCAGCTAAAGCATTACTGCTCCATTTTTTGGTTGAATCAATTTTAAAACTATCAACCATGCCTCCAAGAAAAGTATTGGCATTTTCAAGTTGACTTGTAGTATTCATGACCATTTCACCGGTTTTGCTCCATTCAGCGGTCAAAGCTTCGATTGGGGCACGATACTGTTCTACACTTTTGCAAGCCATTACCGTTAATGCGCCTGCTGCCAAAATAATTAATAGATTCTTCATTCTTGTTTAAATTTTGCGCAAAATTAGAGCAGAGTTGAGGTGTGGATGTTAAATACCTGCAACCATTCGTCAATGCTTCGTTAAAGAAATGCTTCACCCTCCTCCTCTTAACATACCGGGATGGGCACTTTGTTCGTAAGATGTCTGTTGGATTTAAATTTTTGGCCGGAGTTTATAATAATATCGAGTTCGGTTTACTTTTACTAAAAATTGACTGATGTACGAAACCAGGCCCTGGCTGAAGCAATACCCACAGGGGGTGCCAGCCAATATCAATCCTCAGAAATACGCTACCCTGATCGACTTTGCTGAAGAGGCCATGGCAAGCTTTAAAGGACTTATTGCATTCACCTGTATGGATGCGAATCTTAGATATGAACAGCTGGATGCGTATTCACGATCATTTGCGGCATATCTGCATTCAAGGGGACTCCGTCCGGGAGATAAAATAGCCCTTATGATGCCAAACCTTCTTCAATATCCAATCGCTATTTTCGGCGCCCTCCGTGCTGGATTGATCATTGTCAATACAAACCCCCTTTATACCCCCCGTGAGATGGAGTATCAGTTTATTGACTCAGGGGTAAAAGCTATAGTTATCGCTGAGAATTTTGCTGCCAATCTTGAGCAAGTAATTGCAAAAACCAGCATTGAGGTCGTGATCACCACCAGCATAGGAGAGATGTTGGGGACTTTGAAGGGTGCATTTGTTAATTTCGTGATACGAAATATCAAGCGAAAAGTACCTCGTTATTCTATTCCCAATACGGTCTGCTTCACAGAAGCCCTCAAGCAAGGCAAGGGATTTTCAATACTTCCTTTCGACCGAAAAAATGAAGATGTCATATTGCTTCAATATACCGGTGGAACAACCGGAATAAGCAAAGGCACCATGCTCACCAATCTTAACCTGTGCGCCAATCTTGAACAGATACGTGCAGTGATTTGCTATGCCCTGGAAGAAAGAAAGGAGACCACACTTTCTCCATTGCCCATGTATCATATTTTCGCCTTTGCAGTCAATATTCTGGCTATGATGAGCATTGGTGCACGAACAGTTCTAATCGTCAATCCCCGGGATATACCTACAGTGGTTAATGCCTTTAAAAAGTATCCGATCAGTTTGATGACCGGCGTCAATACGTTGTATAATGCTTTGCTTAACAACACGGAATTTGTTGCGATGAAATTCCCCAATCTCAAAGCCTCAGTAGCCGGTGGCATGGCACTTCAGTCATCCGTTGCTACCAAATGGAAAGCCATTACAGGGACACCTATCACAGAGGGTTACGGACTTACGGAAACCTCTCCGGTAGCTATGCTGAACCCCCTGAATGAAAACGCCAGATTAGGATGTATTGGCCTGCCGGTACCATCGACAGATATCAGGCTTGTAGATGACACCGGAAGTGTAGCCCAGATCGGCCAACCTGGTGAGATTCAGATCAAGGGCCCACAGGTAATGAAAGGGTATTATAATAAGCCAGATGAAACGGCTGCTTCAATCGTAGATGGCTGGCTGCTTACCGGAGATATTGGTGTTATGGATTCCGAAGGATTCTTTAGAATTGTTGACCGCAAAAAAGATATGATTCTTGTCTCCGGATTTAACGTTTACCCCAACGAAATTGAAGACGTTGCCTGCATGCATCCGAAGGTGCTGGAGGCGGGAGCCGTCGCCATGAAAGATGATAAGTGCGGAGAAGTCGTTAAGCTTTATATTGTCAAAAAGGACCAAAGCCTGACCGAAGATGAATTGATGCAACATTGCCGCGCCAACCTCACCAACTATAAACTTCCAAAGGTTATTGTTTTTAAAAAAGAACTTCCTAAAACGCCAATCGGTAAAATTCTCAGACGTGAGCTCAAAGATTGAATGATCAAATAAATGACCAATGAAGGCATGTCACAAATTCGCTTGGAAATCAATTAATAATCTGGTTAAAACGATTAATTTTTTGCTACCCCGTAAAGGATAGTGCCTTATTTAACGCTTTTTGATTGTCAGTTGAAAATATTGACCAAAGACTGTGATTAGTCTTAAAATTGCACATGAATAAAAATGTTCTTATACTTGGATCGGGAGGCAGGGAGCACGCACTGGCTTGGAAAATTAGCCAAAGCAGCCTGCTTTCAAATCTTTATTGCATACCTGGCAATCCGGGAATTGCAACTTTGGCAAGCTGTCCAACAGGCATATCCGAAGATGCTGAAGCACTAACCCGTTTTATACATGACAATAAGATTGACATCTTTGTATGTGGCCCCGAAGCTCCCCTGGCCGAGGGACTTATGGACAAGCTAAGGCAGAATTTAAGTGATGATGTAATTCTCATTGGTCCTGGCAGACAAGGAGCAACCCTGGAATCCAGCAAACAGTTTGCCAAGGAATTCATGATGAGATATAATATACCCACTGCAGCCTACAAGTCTTTTAATAGCCAGTCCCTGAACCAGGCCACTGAATTTATTATGACGATGAACACGCCTGTAGTCCTCAAAGCCGACGGACTTGCTGCAGGAAAAGGAGTCGTAATTTGTAACACCCGCCAGGAAGCCGTACAGGAAGTTACTGACATGCTCAATGGAAAATTTGGAGAAGCCTCAAAGGTGGTTGTTGTAGAAGAATTTCTTAGAGGCATCGAATGCTCCGTTTTCGTACTAACAAACGGAGAACAATATATCGTCCTTCCCGAAGCGAAAGACTACAAAAGAGTCGGAGAAGCTGACGCAGGTCCAAATACAGGTGGAATGGGATCGGTATCTCCGGTACCTTTTTTTACTGATACTCTTCGCAAAAGGATCTGCTTAAACATAATCGAACCAACCCTCTCAGGTCTCAAAGCGGAAAAAATCGAATACCAGGGCTTTATTTTCTTTGGATTGATCATCGTAAATGGTGATCCCTATGTCATTGAATACAATTGCAGGCTGGGCGATCCAGAGACTGAATCAATCATGCTTAGAATAGAAAGTGATTTTATAGAGATGATGACTGCATGCCATGAAGGAAGTCTTGAAAACTATAAAATAAAAATTAGCCCACAATCTGCTGCGACAGTTTTTCTCGTAAGTGGCGGATACCCAGGCACTTTTGCTAAAGGCAAGATGATCACCCTTCCTTCAATTAATTCAAATTCCGTCCTGTTTCATGCTGGAACTGCATTCAGCGAAGGTAATCTGGTCACCAGCGGTGGTAGAGTAATCGCTGTGAGCTCACTGGCAGAAGGACTCTCTGATGCTATATCTACAAGTAATCGTCTGGCCGACGAGATTAAGTTTGATGGAAAATATTTTCGGCGCGACATTGGATTTGACCTTCAGTTATGAAGTCCACCATACGCGAAATCGCATCATTTATTGGAGCGCCTTACCACGCAGAATGGAAGGATGAATTAAAGGATTGGATAATAGAAACGGACAGCCGACAAGTCATTGACCCGGCCAGGACAATATTTGTTGCATTTGACGGTTATCATCGTCAGGGTATTCAATTTATTCCTCAACTAATCCAGGCTGGTGTAAGGGTTTTCATTGCAGATCACGATTTTAATTTCACGCCAGGGATTATCTTTTTGAAAGTTAAAAGCAGCCTTAAGGCAATACAAAGTCTGGCCTCTGCTCATCGCAACTCTTTTTTACTGCCAGTGATTGGTATTACCGGAAGCAACGGCAAAACAATCGTTAAGGAATGGCTCGCACAACTTCTTTCAACAGAACTGGATATCTGTAAAAGTCCAAAGTCATTTAATTCCCAGATTGGCGTAGCGCTTTCTGTGCTTCAGCTCAAAGATAATCATCAGGCGGGTGTCTTTGAAGCCGGAATATCGAAATTTGGTGAGATGGATCACCTGGCTCAGATGATCTGCCCGGGAATAGGCATACTGACCAATATTGGAGATGCCCATGATGAAGGATTTATTAACCGCCAACAGAAGCTAAAGGAAAAAATTAAACTCTTCCGCACTGCTTCACACTTTTATTATTGCGGAGATCAGAATTTGCCTGACACGCCGCTTTTAAATTCGAATCGTACTGCTGTCGCCTGGGGTGCTTCTCCGGAACTTCCGATTCAAGTCAATGTGTCGAAAGAAAATCAATCATGTAATATAACAATTACAAGAAATGGAGCCTCCGATGTTTTTAAGGTTCCTTTTTCTGAAAAGACCATGATTGAAAATATCATACCATGTATACTGGTATGTCAGGACCTTGGGATTGATCCTCAGAAACTCAAAGCGGAATTGCTGCATATTTCCGGAATGAAAATGAGAATGGAAGTCAAGGAAGGAACCGGTGGATGTGTACTACTCAATGACAGCTATTCCCTGGATCTCGCCTCCTTACGGCTCTCAATGCAATATGGTTATAATCATTACCATAACCTGGATAAAATACTGATCACTTCTGATTTTCCAGAGTCAAAAAAAGGAATAGATCCATACCATGAACTGGCAGAACTGATCAGATTATACGGGTACAGCACGGTGATTGGAGTAGGCAACCAGATTCACATTCTTCGTGAATTGGTTTTACCCAATGTGTCATACATCGGTTACCGAACAACCGAGGAACTACGGTCTGATTTGGATGTTTTACATTTTCGTAATAAAATGGTCCTTCTCAAAGGGGCAAGAGCTTTCGAACTGGAAAAAATATTCAATCATCTGGCTTTATCACAACATGAATGTACCCTTGAAATAAATCTGAAAGCCATTGCCCATAATATTGCAGTTTACAAATCAATGCTCAGCAGCAATACGGATATGATTGGCGTAGTTAAAGCAGCAGCGTATGGATCTGGAAATTATGAAATTGCACATTATCTCGAAAAAATTGGTTTTCGCTACCTGGCTGTAGCCTATCAGGAGGAAGCTGTGCAGCTCCGAAAAAAAGGTATTCAGTCCGCAATTATGGTCATGAATTCGGGTATGTCAGATTTTGCATTGCTTGCAGAAAATCATATTGAACCAGTCATTTTCTCCATGTCACAGTTGTCGCGCCTGCTGGATACTACCTATAATGCTCAACCCATTCCAATACATATAAAACTAGATACTGGAATGAGAAGGCTTGGATTCCTCCCGGAAGAAATTGATGAGCTATGTTCATGTTTGGCAAGCAATCCCAGGCTGAAGGTAGTGTCAGTATTCTCCCATCTTTCAGGAAGCGACAGTCCCCAGTTTGATGATTTTACAATGATGCAAGTCACCAGATATGAAAAGATGTATGCTCGGATTATAGCTACATTAGGCTATAGACCACTAAGGCATATTCTAAACAGTGGCGGCATATCGAGACATCCAAATCTGCATTTCGATATGGTGCGCATTGGAATTGGGATGTATGGAATTGAAAATTATCCTTCAACTTCAAGGCTCCTCGAAAAAACGCATATTCTTAAGACAAGAATTACCCAGATTAAAAAAGTTACTTCAATTGACAGAATCAGTTATAATAACACAGGCGGCTTGTCCGGTGATGGGATTATCGCAGTATTAAGTATTGGATACGCAGACGGATTACCACGCATTGCCGGAATTCAGGGCTATAAGATATTTGTCAATGGTATCGCTTGCCCTTTGGTAGGGGCTGTATGCATGGATATGTGTATGGTGGATATTACTGGCGCGGGATCTGTACAAGAAGGAGATGAGGTTGAAATCTTCGGGCGTAATCGGCCAATTGAAGAACTCGCACAGATGACGGGCAGAATACCTTACGAAATCATCTGCGGGATCTCGGGCAGAGTCAAGCGTATTTATACCGAAGAGTAGCAATTTTGTCAGACTGGATTGACCCTATAGGTAGATCTGTCATATTTTATAGCATTAAAATTGACAAAATTTCAGGAATTTTGAAATGGCTGATTTATTGATATTAGGTAAGTTAAAAGGGATACTTTATGACTTATGATAATTTTACGATCAAGGCTCAGGACGCGATTCTAAAAGCACAACAGATTGCATCCAATCTGGATCAGCAGGTAGTAGATTCCGTTCATCTCTGCAAGGGAATCATTGACACCGATGAACAACTTTGCATCTTCCTGTTTGAAAAAATGGGCGCCAATGTTTCCAAAATAAAACAGGAGCTGGATACTGAAATAAGAAAAACACCAAAAGTCTCGGGAGCAGAAAAGAAACAATATCTTTCAGGGGATGCCAATCAGGCACTTGTTAACGCTAAAAACCTGATGGCTGAAATGGGTGATGAATTTATTTCACTCGAATTGCTCATACTCGGTGTTTTGAAAAACAATGACAAAGCATCAAAAATTTTAAAAGACAACAAACTCACAGTCGAAGGAATAAAATCGGGTATATCGGAGTTGCGAAAAGGGAAAAAAGTCAGTGATGCTAGCAGTGACAGTACCTACAATTCACTCAGTAAATATGCAGTTAATCTCAATGCCAATGCTGAAAACGGCAAGCTTGACCCGATCATTGGAAGAGATGAAGAGATCAGGCGAATCCTGCACATTCTTTCCAGGCGGAAAAAGAATAATCCAATACTAATTGGCGAAGCGGGCGTGGGCAAGACCGCAATCATTGAAGGAATTGCTTGGCGAATTGTCAAAGCAGACGTTCCCGAAAACCTTAAGAATAAAAAAATATTTGCCCTTGATATCGCAGCATTGATTGCAGGAGCCAAATACAAAGGCGAGTTCGAAGAAAGGTTAAAAGCTGTTATCAAAGAGGTTGTTGATTCCAATGGTAACATCATATTGTTCATTGATGAGATTCATACATTGGTTGGTGCAGGAGGAGGTAGCGGTTCTATCGATGCCGCCAATATTCTCAAACCTGCGCTTGCACGTGGAGATATTCACACCATCGGAGCGACTACGCTGGATGAATACCAGAAGTATTTTGAAAACGATAAAGCACTCGTCCGGAGATTTCAGCCCGTAATGATCGAAGAGCCATCCGTAGAAGACACAATATCCATTCTCCGTGGCGTACAGGACAAGTACGAAGTATATCACAAAGTGGCAATACAGGATGAAGCCTTGGTCGCAGCAGCCGAATTATCACATAGATATATATCCGATAGACAATTGCCTGATAAGGCTATTGATCTGATTGATGAAGCGTCCGCCAAACTGAGACTTGAGCTCGACAGCGTTCCAGAAGAAGTTGACGAATGGGAGAGAAAGGTCAGACAACTTGAGGTCGAAAAAGAGGCCGTAAAAAGAGAAAAGGACGAAAATAAAATTCGGATTATAGAAGAACAGTTGGCCAATGCCAAACAAAAATTATCTTCTATTACTGCCAGCTGGCAGGCTGAAAAACAAATTGTCGACGAAATCCAGTCAAAGAAAAAAAGAATCGATGAGATCAATATTGAAGTTGACAAAGCGTTTAGGGAATCTGATTTTGGAAAGGTCGCCCAATTAAAATATGGAGATCTGAAAAATGTCGAAGAAGAACTCAGGCTCGCGGAAGAAAAACTTGGCAAATTGCCAGAAGGAACACGATTTACTTCAGATACCGTAACGGCCAATGATATTGCTGAGGTCGTTAGCAAGTGGACTGGAATCCCACTTCAGAAGATGCTACAGTCAGAAAGGGAAAAACTTTTACATCTCGAGGATGAGATTGGCAATAGAGTGATTGGACAATCCGAAGCTGTTATTGCCGTGTCTGATGCAATCAGAAGAAGCAGGGCTGGCCTTCAGGACCCCAACAGACCCATTGGATCTTTTATCTTTCTGGGACCTACAGGGGTGGGCAAAACAGAATTGGCAAAAGCACTGGCCGTATCCCTTTTTGATGATGAAAAAGCCATGACACGCATTGATATGAGCGAATACATGGAATCACATAGCGTGTCCAAACTGGTTGGAGCACCTCCGGGATACATTGGATATGATGAAGGTGGACAGCTGACCGAAGCAGTAAGGACGAAGCCCTACAGCATCATTCTACTGGATGAAATTGAAAAAGCGCATCCAGATGTTTTTAATATCCTTTTGCAGGTTCTGGATGATGGCAGATTGACTGATAGCAAAGGGCGCGTCGCAAATTTTAAGAATACAATCATCATAATGACCTCCAACATTGGCTCAGACCTCATTCTTGAAAATTTTGAGGACCTGGAGGCAGTTGGTGATAAACATCGGACTGAGATTATTGAGACAACCAAGGTCGAGGTGTTTAACAAACTGAAAGAAAGCGTTCGACCAGAATTTCTCAACCGTATAGATGACAAAATCATGTTTCTCCCTTTGACTAAGGCAGAAATCAAACAGATCGCTACAATTCAGGTTAGACAATTGACCAAAAATCTTCAGGAACAGGGTTATCTGCTCAATTTGAGCGACAAGGCACTCGACTTACTTTCAGATCTTGGATATGACCCTCAATTTGGAGCACGACCTTTGAAACGCGTAATCCAAAAAGAAATAGTCAATGAATTGGCCAAACTACTGCTGAGCGGTGTGCCCGTGCCCGATCAGACAATTCGTATCGATATCGATGCCAAAGGATTTACCTTCAACGGAAAATCAATTGGCTCACCACAGATTATTGATAAAGACCGAATGTCCAAGATCAACGAATTGACAAAAGCCACCCAAGATGTGAAAGATGCGGTTGACAATATGTCAAAAAACAAGGAAGACAATTAAGTACTTCAATTAAGAATAAGTAGCTGCCGGAATGCGTTATCTTGGCAGCTCTTTTCTAAATGAAATATTTAATCCTGTATTTTCTACCCGTGTTCTGCCTCGGGCAGGCCGAACTAAGAATCGGAGAATGGCGCAATCAGATCCCATACAATAATGGGGTTCACATAACCCAAAGTGATAATGCCATTTATTATGCAACCGATCTTGCCATATTGAGGATAAACAAAAGTGACTTTTCATTAAGTAGGATCAGCAGAACAGAAGGCCTTTCTGGAAGCAGAATCAACGCTATCTTTTTTCATAAACCTTCACAGACCCTGGTCATAGCTTACTCAGATGGGCTAATTGATCTGATGACCTCTTCAGGAACTGAAGCCATACCCTTCATAAAGATCTTTAACAACGTCCCCATTTCGAAGAATATCAATTCTATCAGTCTGAGAGACAACAACAGTGTTTTTATTAGCGCAGACTTCGGGTTGGTCTCGCTCAACCTGATTACAAAAAGAGTTGACTTTACTGTCTTTACTGAAAAAGTAAAAGTAGTTAACACAATCTCCTTTCAGGATAGTTACTATATGGCAACCAGTCAGGGCCTGTATGTACTCACTCCTTCGTTGTCTAACCTCATCGAAGATTTTAGCAACTGGCATCAGTTTGATTTTAGTGAAGGCCTGGACCCTAACATGACATATCAGCAAGTAATGGTATATGAAAACCAGGTGCTTGTATTGCAGAGCAATGAAATCTTGAGATTAACCGGTCAAAAATTTGAGTCCTTCTGGGATATCCAGGACTTTACATTTAATAACGCAAGTACTGACGGTCCTGACCTGATTGTTAGTATGAAATATAATTTTAATAATGACAACAAGCTGTTTATCCTTAAAAAAGGATCAGGCTGGACAGACCTTGGCGGCGAATGTGTTGTAGACAATCTTCAGACCCTCCAGGAACCAAATGGCAGATTATGGCTGGCTGATAGACGCAATGGATTCCGATATCTGGATGATCTGCAGTCCCAGTGTAAAATTATCACAGTAGACGGCCCATACAATAATAATACTTTCAAATTGTATTCATTCTCAGATGGCATATACGTTACCAGCGGAGGATGGGACGAGACGTACACATATCTTTATAGACGAGATGGGATTTTTACTTATAAATCCAGGGTTTGGGATTTTGTAAATTATTCTAACAATGATTTTTTCCGTGATAATAACATCCAGGATGTTTTGTCTGCCTATGAACTTCCTGATCACTCCAAAATTTATTATACGAGTTATCAGAATGGACTAATCGAATGGTCACGGGCAACTGGTGAGTACAAATTATATGACAACAAAAATACCGGCGGAGTTCTAGGTAATGCCGTTGGTGACGCTACCCGTGTAAGATTAACAGGCCTTGATTATGACAGTAAAAGTAACAAGCTTTGGATCGCAGATTACCTGGCAGCAAGACAGTTGGTGTCACTAGACAAAACCGGAAATTGGGCCTCTTATGCCATTCCATTTTCGGGTCAGATCCTCGATGTAGCAGTGGATCACAATGGCTACAAATGGCTTGTTTTTCGCGATGGGTTAGCTGTCTTTGATGACAGGAATACGCCATCGACCTCCGATGACCGATTTATTGCTTTGAATACTTCAAATTCAAATCTCACGACCAACCTGGTTTATAATGTTACCATTGATATCGAAGGCGATGTCTGGGTGGGCACAGCAGCCGGACCTGTTATTTTTGAGTGCGGAAGCAGCATCTTTGACGGTAATTGCAAAGGCACGCGGCGTAAAGTCGATCAAAATGGAATCATCGGCTATTTACTGGAGACCGAAGAAGTACTTTGCCTGGCAGTAGACGGGGCAAATCGCAAATGGATTGGCACGCGCAACGGACTTTACGTTCAGTCACCTTCAGGTGAATTTCAGATCAACTATTTTAATACGGACAACAGTCCTCTTTTGAGTAATAATATTTTTTCTCTGGCCGTAAATAATAACACCGGGGAAGTCTGGATTGGGACTGATCGGGGAATTCAGATGTATCGTTCTGATGCTACATCGGCCAAAGATTTCTTTGTCAATGAACCCCTAGTCTATCCCAATCCTGTCACATCTGATTATAAGGGGCCCGTTGCGATCAAAGGTCTTGCCAGAGATGCCAGGGTAAAGATCACGGATTTGTCCGGAAGATTGGTTTATGAGACCTTTGCCAACGGTGGTCAGGCCGTTTGGGATCGCAAAGATTATCTTGGCCATGAGGTCAGTTCAGGAATTTACCTTGTCTTTGCAAATACTGTGAAGGATTATGATAAAAGTGATGGTGCTGTGACCAAACTGATTATCACACGTTAGTTAATTCAACGTAATTCAAATTTCAATTCATCATCCACTGCTATGATGCTGGCACGTATGTTTCATACTGTCAATGGTAAATCCTTTTTAAGACAAATGTATACGTGGGCCAGGTGATGGTCTCCGTGCCACGCATACAACGAAATCGATTCCCATAAAGGAACAGCTCTCGTCATGCCCGGGTGATAGAAAGACCTTAAGTAATCTTCAGGCGTAAGACTTGATAGAAATTCAGTCCAACGTGAATGAAGTAACTTCAGTAATTGAACTGATAACATAGGATCTACCGATTTCACATCATATAAATTGGCCCACTTTTCCTCTGGATAAGGATTGATCGTTGGAAAATCTGTCGTCACACATAATTTGTGCCTGATATAAGCATTGATATGACTGTCCGCAAGGTGATGCAGGACTTGCCTTAAGTTCCATCCACCTTCACGATAGCATGATTCCATATCATTTGAATTCGCACTGATCAGGGATTTTTCAAGTTTTTCGGGCAACTTCTCTATCTGTCTGATCCAGCCTAAAAGAACCTGGTGCTCCAATGATTCAGGCCTTTGCCATCGACCCGTAGGATATCTATTGTCCATTATTAATTCTTTCTTAATGGCTGCAAATTTATTGATAATTTCCCCAGTTGGATGTTTGATTATAAATTACCCCCGTAATATTGGTATAACTTTTTTGCTGATCAGTTAATTTGAAAATGAATATTGTCAATCTCATTAAAAACCATGCTGCTCCGGAGTTGATCTCTTCTGCCCCGTCTTTGCTTGGCGAATCCATCGAATCGACCGGCAAAGGACTTAGTGTCTCCATTTCTTCTATCGTTGCCGGAATTCTCAATAAATCTGCAGAACCAGACCAGATGACTGAAATTTGGGATCTGATCAACCACCCCGATAATAATAGTAATATCTTATCTGATTTGGATGATTTATTCTCTGGTCAATTAAATTTCCCGGATGCTGATAGTCCTGGTGGCAAACTCGTTGGTGCACTCTTTAGCAATAACCAGGATATCTTTTTAAGTGGGATTGCCAAGGCTGCAGGCTTTCTCAATTCTGGCAATGCCATAAAATGCCTTTCTATAGCAGCTCCTATGGTCCTCTCTTTCCTTAAAAAGAAAGTTAAAACCGAAGGATATGGCATGTCCGGATTGAGCATGTGGCTTGGTGGACAGAAAAATGACATTATGGCTTTACTGCCCGCTGAAATTGAAAGTACTTTTAACGCCGGTGCTATGCCAATCATTTTAGATTCCACCGAGTCCTCCTATTCTAAAGAGGATATACGCGGACTGAGTTGGATGCCTTGGCTTATTGCAATCGTCAGTCTTCTTGGTTTTATGGGATTTCTGATGAAATCATGCAATATGCAATAATTGAAAGATGTTAATGCCAGAATTGAAGCGGATATCCCGAATATCATCGCTGCAAGATTAGATTCCATGCAGGATGAATCGAATGAACTCATGAAAAACAGGTATATCGGTCCTGACTCAGCATTGCACGCCGAATGCCTCCCGCTGGCATAGATGATTAAAATTAGCCTTTCTGAAAGCAGTGTATTAAGCATGTCGAAAATTGGTATTGAAGGCAAATTAATAACCTGACTGACAGATTTATCCAAACTCGTTGACAAGACTACCTGGCTCGATTTTGACACCATTTTTTATGACTGGTTCTTCCAATGTCAACGTTGCTTCTCAGGAACAAATCACCAATATTGTAAGGATTCTGAAGGCTTTTCCAAAATCAAGAATCAAAGTTGGCGGATACACTGTTAATGATGGAGATGACTCATCAAACAAAAAACTATTGCAGCCCCGAGCTGCAGAAGTACTAACCGCAATTGAAAGTCTTGTTATTGATGCAGCCAGACTTCTGATGAAGGCTGAGGGCAGGATCATCCGGTAGGTGACAATTCTAATCTGGAAGGACATGAACTAAACAGAAGCGTATCCATCCTTTTGAAATAACAATAATTTACCGATGAGTCCAACCGAATTTGAAATTTGATTTACGCTATAATTACGGATATGCTCATTTGAAGCCAATAGCATCGCCGGATTTTAAAAAAGGAACGAAAACAAAACACTATTCTTTATCAAATAAAGTCTCTTCTTAAAATTTAAGGTAATTATTTAAGCAATTAAAAAATGGGATGAAAAAATAAAAACAATTTTATCAATCTATAGTGAAATGTCCTATCAGTCGTGTCATAAGATCAATGTCTTTATTCTGCAGTTTCAAGCTTATTACATCCTCATATTGATAAAATAATCTTAATTACTCTGGTTTGAAAAGCTTGCGTACAGCTACTCTGTTTCCTTCGTGGTACAATGATAGTATATAGTAACCGGGACTAAGTTCCTGCACATCCAGATGGCCAATGGATCCTGAAAGCTTAATATCTTTAACTTGACACCCGTTAAGATTTGAAATGATTACTTGGTCTGCAGAGCCCTCTTCATACTGAAGTTCAACATATTGACTGGCCCAGTGAGGGTACAGATACAATGAATGATCCCGCAATACATTTTGAACACCAACTTTAGCTCCTCCATATTTCCATAACTCATATCCTGTTTTACCATCACTAGCAAAAAAATATAAATTATCTCCGAGGCCAGTAATATGCTGCGGATTGGAACTACCGGTGCCGGTATTGATGTCTGCAATCATTTTAGTACCAATGACACTACCATCACTCTGCCATAATTCATTACCTGCACTTGCAGAGGTCGCCGAGAAATATAAAATGTCATGGTACACAACAAAGTTGTATGGCATTCCATCACCACTACCCGAATTCAGATCCATAAATAATTTTGTTCCCGCAATTGTACCATCGGATTCATATAGTTCGACACCTTTGTTATTCATAGGATCTGAGGCGGCGAAATAGACCTTGCCTTTGTACGCAGCCCATAGATCAGTATAAAAATTGTCTGCTTTAAACGGTACAATATTTGCAACGAGGGCTGTACCTGCTGGCGTACCATCACTTACCCAAATACCTCTTTTATTCGAAAAAATAAATCTACCATTTCCAATATCAGTAACATTTCTAGCTTGGGAAGGAAGGTTTCCAAAATCAACCAGCTTGGTGTATGTTTGCAAAATTCCGTTTGTTCTGAAAAATCCAAATGTTCCAGTATTTGGATCCAACGCTTCCATTACGAAGTCATCTTTAAATGTTCCCATGTCAACAGATGCACTGGCGACACTGGATATATTTAGCAGATCATTCAATGCCCTGGTCCCACCAATGGTTCCGTCGGATATGATAAATGCAGAATTTTGAGTAAATAATGCCACTTTATACTTAGGGTGATAAATAAAATTATCTGCAAAACCATCCTTATTCAAATTGATTGTTCCGGTACTGGTACCATTACTGTACCATAGACCGAATTCAGTACTACTAACATAGGCATTGAATAAGACCCCATTATTTATTGGCACGATAGTATTCCGACTAAAGTTTCTAAGCATGCCACTCAGTTTATTGATGGTGTCTCCCATATTGAGCGTTCCGTTTTTTGTACCGTCACTGACAAACAGCCTGTCTACCAGGAAGAATTCATCTGTTGCTCCAAAATAAAACTTGTCTCCTGCATTCACATATTTGTTAGGATTGGAGGATTTCAAGGGCACTATGTCTTTGAGTATACCAATGCTGTTTATTGTCGGGTCATATATCCATGGCTCATAATCGCCGTCAGTACTGAGATCAACGTACCTGTTCGTTCCGGTAAACACTAATTTATCTTTAAATACAATTAAAAGTTGATCAACAGGATTTGCATGAGGAACACCATCATCTTTCCCGTTTAAATTGTCCTTGATAATGTTTACTTGACCTTTCAAGCCCAAAGAAATGATACAAAGCACTAATAAAAATCCTATCCTTTTCATAACTTAAAATATTGCCCAAATGTAAAAAAGTAAAGCCTGAATATCGATGATATTCAGGCTTTACTATTACTTTTTACTGGTTTTTAATGAATATCCCAGAATAATTTTGTTTGAACTTTGTCTCCTCCTATTGCACTGGAAGCACTGCCATAATTGGCTGCATTAATTGTTTGCTCCTGTACCGGATAAGTTAATCTTCTTGGAATATCATTATAGGTGGTACCTGGTGTACCTGTTGGGACATTGAGCACTGGATAATCCAGCCTGCGCCATTCTGTCCAACCTATAAATCCCTGATTATAAAGTGCAATCCATTTTTGGGTTCCAATTTTTTGCTTATAATCTCCCGCAGCGGTAGCGTAAGCAACTTTGGCATCAGCAATGTACTTATCTGCGTCTGCAACTGTTCCACCCCATGCAAGAACTGAACTTTTTATACCATTATTATAGTTGTCAGCTGCATTACCAGTAAGAAAACCTCGTTCAATTGCTTCTGCACGTATAAACTCAACTTCTGATGTTGAAATCCATGTAGCAGAGGCATCAGGTGCTGTAATGGCCGTACTTGGCTTAGAAAATGTAGCATAGTTGTTCAATGAACCATAGATTCCTCCACTATATCCGCCAGCAGCGTCTGTAGTAAAATAGAGAAATACCCTTGGGTCGCTTAAGCCATTCATAAGATCGACCATTGTATTGGCAGCTACAAAATCCTTCCTGCCGCTTTGTACCAGATCCACCCAAATCGGATTGGTATTAGGGGTTGCACTTTCGTAATGCATATCGATGTCATCATCTCCAAATTGCAGTGCTCCAGCATTCGCAGCAGCGATAGCCGCCTTCGCGGTGGTTGCATCAACATCAGCCAGAGTGATCGCTAACCGCATCTTGAGGCTGTTGGCAAATTTGGACCATCTGCCCATGTCCCCACTAAGTAACACATCACTTGATCCAAATCCATCAGATGCACTTATTGACGCAATGGCTGCATCAAGACGCTTCATGAGGTCAGCATAAATTGTCTTGGCATCATCATAAGCAGGATAAAGGTCATCAGAATTAAGCGCTTTGGAATATGGTATATTTCCAAAAGAATTTACCAGGTTAGACCAGGTATAAACATTCAGGATTTCGATGCATGCAATCTGGTTCTTTTTAACTGCTGGATCGAGTAGCCCATCGGCATTCACTTTTCCTTTGCAGTCATCAAGATTTTTCAAAACCCTGGCATACATTGAATTCCAATAGTTTTGAGGAATGTTACGGGTTGTCAGGTCATAATTTGATTCATCAATATATGTACACTCTGTCCAGTACTGCGCCAACAGCCTGAATATATTAAAGTTTACATTTGAATTGTGCATCAGATCAGAGACCTGTCTTGCGCTGGCGGCAAACAGGAATCCAGCCGGTACATTGGTCGGATTCTTGGAATCTTTATTCAAAGAATCGAAATCATCCGAACAAGATTGTGACACCAGAAGTAATAAAAATATAAATGCGAATTTTTTCATGTTTCTCTGATTTTAAAATTTAACAGTCAAGTTTACACCAACAACTCTTGTTACTGGATAAGTTCCAACCTGGAATCCTTGAATATTTCCGGAAGAAAGTGTTTCCTCAGGATCAGCATAAGGAAGATTCTTGTATAGTATTGCCAGATTTCTGGCATAAATACCGATTGTAGCACCCTTCATCATTCCATTATTACAGCAGGATTTTGGCAAAGTGTAGGATAAATTTACTTCCCTCAGTTTGATAAAGCTTGCATCATATACAAATGCCTTAGCGGCATTTCTTCTGTAACCGTAGATACCGAAATTGACAGCACTAACTCTCTTGGTATTTGGGGTTCCATCCGCCAAAACACCATCCAGTATGATTCCACCGCCGTCTGCAAGCGCTGCTCTTACTTCTTTTCCCTGATCGTTGAGGCCGGCAGTCTCCGGATACAATCCTGTGGCAAGTCCATAATATTGGTCTAGATTAAAAACATCACCTCCCATTTTCATATCGATAAGGAATGATAATGTGACTTGTTTAAATCTAAAGCTATTGTACCATCCTCCAGTCCAATCCGGATTAATGTTACCAATGACTTTGTCAGAGGTTGACGAAAGTACGTACAAACCATTGGCACCTACGATACGCTTACCATCTTTGTAAGTATAGTCATTTCCTTTAAGTACGCCATATGACTCACCTACGCTGGCGTTAACTGAAACACCGCCTTGGAATGAGCCTAACTGAAGGTTCGTTACAGTACCACCAAGATCGATAACCTTGTTTCTGTTTCTTGCCCAGTTGAGCCTTGTCATCCAGTCAAAATTCTTCATTGCGACCGGACGAAGCGTTAATACCAGCTCTACACCTTTATTTTCGATGTTACCGGCATTGATATACTTTTGAAAATATCCTGTAGCACGGGAGACACTGATCGGAAGAATCTGATCCAGCGTATTCATCTTATAAACTGTAGCGTCCAGGAAGATTCTGTTTTTCAGGAATCCTAGTTCTACACCTCCTTCAATGTTTTTGGTGCGCTCAGGCTTCAAATTGTTGTTGTTTTTAATAGTTGGGTTGGAACCCAGTGAAGCACCATTAAAAGATGATGTAGTTGTTCCGTCGATGACATTAAAATTATACTGATTGTACGTATCATATACACTGAGTACTGGTGCTGTATTTCCTACTTCAGCATAATTGACTCTGATTTTTCCAAATGAAAGAACATCATTATTAGGCATCAAAGCATTCACAAAATTGAATCCGAGACTTGCAGATGGGTAATAATACACATTATTATCTGTAGGCAAGGAAGATGCCTTATCTCTTCTCATGGTCAGATCAAGGTTCAGGTAACTGTGATAATTGAAATTTGCTCCGGCAAAAACACCGTTGACCTGCAATTCAGAAGCTTTCTCTACTGGAGCATTTCGTGGATTCACAGAGTTAGCCAAAGCATATACGCCTGGCACAGCTAAGCCACCGTTGGTCTCATCAAAAATAGAATTGATCTGAGTCTTTCTGATATTACCACCCAAAAGGGCATTGAATGTCAATTCATTGGCCAATTTAAAGTTCTTGGTAGTCAACAAAAGATCGTAGTTGGTCTCTTTGAAATTCCTGTCAAATCTTCCGTACCTTGATGGATCAAGACTTCCAACCGCGATGCGTTCTTCCTGATATTCATTGTACAAATCAAGTCCAACCTGTCCCATGGCATTAAGCCAACTCGTGACAGCATAATTTAATCTTACATTGCCATAATATCTGTTTCTGGCATCGTTCTGATAGTTTTCATTGATTGCCCAATATGGATTGTCCCAGTAGATTGGGTGAAGATCTGTTGGATCTGCCCAGTTCCAGGTAACATTTTTCTTCGTACGATCGTACGCAGCTTTTTGTTCCTGGAGATCAACGTTTGTCTGCCACCATTCACGGAATGAACTCATCGGATTCAGTGAATTACCATAACCTGATCCATATCTTCCTTTTGCTCTTGTAGCTGTGTAATTAATGTTGGCACTGGCTGTAAGTTTCTTTGTTAAATTATAGGCAGAACCGAAGGTTATGATATCCTTATTGAGTTTAGAATTCGGAATAACACCTTTGTCTGTAACCCGGGTATATCCTAATTTGAAAAAGCCATTATCTGTTGCTTTATCCAAGGTGATGCTGTTGTTTGAGCCAAACGCTGTCTCAAAGAATGAAGCTGGGCCATTCTTTGCTGCTACCCATGGTTTTCCTTTGCCATAATTGGCAGAAGTAGGATCAAAAGCGTCCCACTGATAAACTGTTTTGTTTGGATCAAATTTAGCACCCCAGGAAGCATCTTCGCTGGTAGGCACGACCAAAATACCGTTCGGGTTCGTGGCAGGATCTATCGGTGCATAGGTTTTGGGATCACGATACAATAAGAAACCAGAAGGATCTTCATAGTATTGACCATAGCCACCGCCGTATTTATTCTGATATTTGGCAAAGGTAGCCGGGTCATAATTACCTACGCTGGCTCCTAAATTGAGGGTAACACCAATACCATCTTTGGTCATTCCTTTTTTGGTTGTTATCAGGATGACACCATTGGCAGCACGAGAACCATAAAGCGCCGTTGCAGCTGCCCCTTTCAGTACGGTAATGTTTTCAATATCATTTGGATTGATATCATTGGCAGCAGATCCGTAGTCATAGTAACCTCCGCGTCCGATTTTTTGATTCGCGTTGTTATTATTTGTATTGTCGATAGGAACGCCATCTACGATAAACAATGCCTGATTGTCGCCGGACAATGATTTATACCCCCGCAACACGACATTAGTCGATCCTCCCACGTTGTTGTTCCGCAATACGTTCAGTCCGGCTACTTTGGCTGACAATGAATTAATCAAAGCGCCTTCACGTCCATTGCTCACATCGTCTCCGTCCACCTTTTGGGCCGAGTAACCGAGATCGTTCTTGAGTTTTTTAATACCCATGGCTGTGACAACGGTCTCATCAAGAAGAACTCCTTCCTCCAAGCTGACATCCATCATATTGCCTGCACCCAGGGTCACCTCCTGTGTAGCATATCCGGCATAGGTGATGACCAGAGTGTTTACTCCGTTGGGAACATTCAGTGAATAGTTCCCGGAAGCGTCTGTCACCGTCCCAGTTGTGGTCCCCTTGGCAACCACGTTGGCCCCGATTACCGGATTACCCGATTTATCGGAGACTGTTCCTTTGATAAGTCGCTGTGCTTCAGTGGTTACAACCACAGATAACAAAGCCACTAACATTAGTAAGACTTTCTTCATAATTTAGTTGATTTAATTAGTAAAATGTGTTGACAATTCACAAATATAGGATGATTGAAAAATTAGCTTAATAATTTTTTAACATAAAATTAATCAAATTTAAGCTAAATTATATATATTAATAATCAATAATATTTATAATGCTGAATATAAACTATATATGAATTATTACCGGGTATTCAATTCATGCAACTGTACTTGGCAATTTGGCAATCGCGCAAAAAAAATATGCCAAATTTGGATCCGGAAATATTTATTATCAACAAGTTATAAATATAATAAAATAATTACTGAATTAGGCCTGTAAAATACGTAATAAATGCTTAACTTAGAGCAAATTATAAACAAGAAATGGAAAAAAAGTTTGATAGTTTGAGCATTTTTGAATTCCAAAAGTTATTTCCTGA
>JAIBCI010000075.1 GCA_019694255.1 Saprospiraceae bacterium | reverse complement strand
TTCGAATGGTAAAGCATAAACCTGCTTATTATAAAATGCTTAGAGTAAGTTAAATGCCTAATTCAGTAATCTTATTTAAAAAATTCATTTTCTGCCATTCGCCTTACCCTTTCCTCTTTAGGCAAACATATATACCTTAAAAAACTGCTTTCTGTTTTATGACTGGTAATTGCCATAATATCTATTGGGAGCATTTTTTGCAAATACATATGGGTTGCCGCTGTTCTCCGAGCAGTGTGGGTTGTAATCATTTCATGTTTAAAAGCTGTCTTAATCTTAGTTTCACCTCCTATGATCTCCTTTTTTTCTATTGGTTCACAAATGCCTGCCATTTTAGAGATAAGCTTAATATATTCATTGACCTTTTGTTCAGATATTTTAGGAGCCTGATATTGATATTTTATTGCCAGTTGCTTCATCTTAGATTTAAGAGGAATCACAACCTCTTTCTTAGTTTTTTGAGTAATGATCGAAATCAGATCATTTTGAAAATGCTCTTTCCTTAATTTCTTTAGATCACTAAATCGCAGGGCAGTATAACATCCCATCAGAAAGATATCCCTGGCTTTGTCCCAAGCTGAATTATTTGAGAGATCCAGGTTTTCAAGCAATTCAACTTCCTTAAAAGTCAATGCAATATTTTCGATATCACTTTTTAGCGCTTTAAAATAGGGTTCCCGGAATTTGAGGTTTTGATGTATTCCATCATCCATTGCTGCCTGGGCTATCACTTTAAGATGTTTAAAGGCTTTTCCAACTGTGTCCCATTTGT
The DNA here is from genome assembly GCA_019694255.1 of Saprospiraceae bacterium. Taxonomy (GTDB): domain Bacteria; phylum Bacteroidota; class Bacteroidia; order Chitinophagales; family Saprospiraceae; genus Vicinibacter. Next base: position 2,290 of record JAIBCI010000075.1, on the reverse strand, counting down.
ATTTTTTACTGTTTAGGTAATGGAGAAAAGTATTATAAAAGCTTAAATCGATTTCATCCCAGTTGTATTTATGCTTCTGAAACTTTTCAAATTTCAACCATTGGTTATAAAAGGATTTATAATTCCGGATAGTTTGGGGAGTATACCGCTTTTTACTTTGGCTTCCAGATCGAATGGTTTTTCTTCCATTACTTATTTCCCAAATGAATTTCTCAACGTAAACATGAATGTAATTCAAATTTTGCCCGGAATCCGTTTTAAACTGAAATTCTTTACTCTTTTTCCGAGGGTCAATTGTCCTTTTAGATTTCAAAACCGTCTCATTCAAATGAGTTTTTAGTTCATTTAGATTGATTTCAGTATTCAACAGCTGACAATTAGATACAAATGCTTCAACCCCGTAGCAAATGTTGTCTAATCTGGTTTTTAGATTGGTAATCCTTCCTTCAATATTTGGAATTTCTAATTTAAAATTTTTAATCAAAGGTTTAGAAGTCGTAGGCCTTTGCGTTGCATCATCCCATAATTCTGGATAAATTTTCAATCCGACTCCACAGGTAAATCTGGTACCATTCAGATAACACTTATAAAGAATAGCCGATTCTTTAGATGGGTCTTTTGATCGAAGATCAAAATGATGGTTCATTTTAATAATTGTAAACTCTAATTTACGACAGTTTCACCAGGTGCTGTAATAGGTGCTGTTTTTCCTTTACTTTTCCTTATTGCTCTTTATTCGGAAATACTGCTAAATTTAATATAACTCATTGATATTCAATTTTAAATAAAAAATCCCCTTATTCGGAAGAATAAGAGGATTATCGACTTTTGTGATCTGTTTGGGACTCGAACCCAAGACCCACGGCTTAAAAGGCCGTTGCTCTACCGACTGAGCTAACAGATCTCCTAGATAAAAAATGCCTTCTTTAAAGGCAGCGCAAAATTAGATTTTGGCAGGCTAATTTCCAAATACTTTAAATATTTTTATCAAATGTGCAAAATCAGGCGTCTACCTTATGGCTTTTGCTGTTCTGCCGGAACACCTGCTGGATAAACGGGCCTGAAAGAAAATCATCCGGATCCAACCTGGATTGGAGGACGATTCCCTGATACCCTGATTTGAGTACAATCCGTGCCGCTTCAAGCATAGGCGCAGCAGTGGTGACCTGGATGGCCTTCAGCCGGTGCGAACCTACCGTCATAGGGCTGATTGACTGAGCTTTTTCATACTGCCTGAGCTGACCATTGCGGTCACGGCCGGTAACAGAAGCATAGATAACGATCAGATCTTCATCAAGAAAAGGAACTGACTGAAGCATTCTCTCAAGCAATTCCATGGTTTTATGCTCTTGATTACACTGTGCAAGCTGCTCCCTCACCCAATTATAGTGACCGGGATACCGAATCGTCTTGTAATCAAGGGAAGATACCTTTCCCTCGAAAAACTGGGGAAGGTCCGCAGCACCACCGGAGGTATAATCTTCTTCATAGCTGATGCCGTCAATGATCCGCGAAGTAGTTCCTGAAAGTGCCGGCACCGTGGTGATCCTGCCATTACGCAGGACATAGGCATCGTTGTTGTATTCGGTAGCTACGCCAACCGGACTCCAGGTAAAAGCATAATAATGAGGTGCTTCTACATGGCGCGTCAGGGCGCCAACTCTCATTTTGATTGCATCTACAGAAATATCCTGAAAATCACGGGTAAAGTCTTTGTAAAGCTTGTGCGCCAGAATATTGATGTATCCCGGTGCAAGTCCAGATTGCAATACAAACGCCTTATTTGATTGAGCAGCCATCTGCATAATCTCCTCTGTCTCCCGGACGTACTCCGTCAGATTGACATAATGCATATTGTATTTGAGGGCATATGACGCCATCCTGGGGGCCTGATCGCCAGGCAGACAATCGAGCAATATGTCTCCGGAATGAAACACATAGTCCATCTCATTCGACAGCGTGCTTCGATCAATCTCAAATCCTTCCACTGGGCAAACTGTAGAACTACCTTCACGGATCCACTGCGCAATGTTCTGTGCCACTGACTTGTCCATGTCTCCAATATAAATCTCCGCATCAATGCCCGGACTGTCCGCAAGAATCAGCCCCACAGCCCGTCCAATCCCCCCTGCCCCCGCGATAATTACCTTGCTTCTATCCAGCATACCCTAAATATTTTAATGAAGTTACAAAGATATGGCAAGGTGCCAATCCAGCCTGTTAAGCGTCATTTCCCTTCAACACAACAAGGTGTTAATAAATTTATTACATATTAATTATTTAATATATA
>JAIBCI010000109.1 GCA_019694255.1 Saprospiraceae bacterium | reverse complement strand
AAATCAAAGAATATTGAAGTTATCTCTTGCCATGAAGAGACGGGAATGGTTTACTGGCCTATGGATGAATACAAATAACCTAAAATCGACTTTCATTTTTGATTCTTAATGACAATTCTGGGTTAAAAGAAAATATCGGCAGGATTTGACTAAAAAATCGAATGAGTACCTGACACAGATGTTGTTGTTGAATTCTATAAATTATCTATCAAAATTTAAAAGCACATGCAATAGGTTTCAATATGTCTCAAGTGTAACAATCGTATCCGCATGAAATAGGGCCTTGTGGGTTAAAATACCATTTTCATCGTATTTCCATTGCGGACCATTCAGTTTGCCATTTTCATAAGTACTGACCAAAGCCAAGGTGCCATTTTGATTCCAACTTGTATCTGAACCGGTTTTGTAACCCATTTGATAGTACTGTACTTCTTTGATGGAGCCTGACGGAAAGTAAAAGGTTGTTTTATTTTGTTGTAACCCATTTATAAAAAACTGTTCACCTTTCAACTTCCCGTCAAGATAATACAATTTGCACCATCCATCCATTTTACCATTTCGAAGGCAGAATTCTTTTTCAACGGATCCTGTATTAAAATAGGTCTTGCGAATTCCATTCTCCAAAGATCCGTTTTTGGAATCCCCGCAACAAAGTATTACGAAAAGCAATGCCAGAATTCCTAATCGCTGAGCATAAGATAAAGCAGCGACCCCGTTTATCGATTGTAAAAAAATCGTCATTATACTAAATTAAAAAGACCATCCGGCAGGCAGATGGTCTTTTAAAAATGTGTTCACAATTTATTTCTTCCAGGCAATTCTCGAATTTACCTTTCTTGCAATTTCAGTTCCGAAACGCACGCCTTCTTCACAATCCATTCTCCAATGGACTCCGAGCGGTACTCTTGACCAGGCATTCTCCTGAGCCATTTCATAGAAACTTCCAAAAGATCGAGGCGTACCGTTGAATTCCGTTCTTCCCTGATGACAATTGTCTGTCATGGCATAGGAATACCCGAATATGCTGCCCAATGCTTCCGCACCAGCGGCTCCCATGGTAGAGTGCCCGGAAGGATAAGCTGGAAAAGGTGGTGTAAAACTTACCCAGTTTTTTTCAATATACATAAGCCCTGAATCCCAGTTAGGATCGAGGTATTTTTTAATAAAAGTCACTGGTCTTTCGACATTAAATTTATATTTTGAATACCAACAGGCGACTGCTGCTTCGTTGAGCGAAATTCCTACTTTGGCATTCATTGCCAAAGCGGTTTCCAAATTACTGTTTTCTTTTTTAAGAACCTGATCACCGATGGCAATCCATCTTGGACCAGGGCTAAAAGTTTGATTCAATAAATCATCACTCCAGAACTCTGCTACCCATTGGTCTTCTGCGGCCTCCTGACTGCCGTTTCTTGTCCATACTTCGTAAGCTTGTCCGTAATATGGAGAGTTTTTCTCTGTGCTGTAAGGAAGCGGTTTTCTTGCCGTCTTTTCCGCATCCCCCTGTAGAACAAACGTACGACACGCTCCATAGATTCCACCCATTGGTTTATCTGGTCCCGGAGGGGTTGGTTTCCAGTCTCCTTCTTTCTTGTAATGGTCCTGCCATACATAACCCTGGAACGGATCCTTGTAATGATTATAGGCTACCTTATCTGAAGTAAACCAATTCCAGAAAGCCTCTCCTACTTTGGTTCCTCTGTCAATAGATCTTTGCAGCTCTACCGATGAAATGTTGGCTTTGGCTTCATTTTCAAGTTTAGCCTTCAACTGATTCATCCAATTTTGATGTTCGGCGGGTTGATCAACAAAATACCTTGGCATCATGTAAGCGAATACGGAGCTGGCAACAGTAGGCCAGTGATAGGTAAGTTTTTCGTCAAAGACCGGCATTTTTACATCTGGAAAATTGCTTATAACAGACTGATATTCCGTAAAACCTGGCGCGCAGGCTTCGTAAGCTGCCAAACCCATATAGGCCAGTGAAGTGGGTGCAGGACCAGGTCTGTAACCTGCTGCGTAACGCTCAATTTTAAGGAATAATTCATTCCATTCCCATACTGTATTGTATGAATAAGCTTGCACCTTTTTGAAATCAGAGCCAGAACCCGAATCGCCGTCTTTGTTGCATCGATTAAAAAGAAACAGGAAATATCCTGCTAATAAAACACTTGTAAAAATTCTTGAATTTACCATTGACGTTTATTTTGACATTAAAAAACGCCCGAAATTACTTCTACCCTAAAGCCACTGGAATAATTAATAATTAAAAAGTCATTAAAAGTAAGTTGTGTACTTCGTCTAATCATCTGATAAATAAGGACTTTGACGTGTTATTATACATGTAATTTTAAAAATAGTCAAATTGAATATTATGCTACCGTATTTTTGATACGAAATATTCAAATGGACCCATGCTGAAAGTACTGGTTATCGATGATGAAGTTAAACTGCTTAATTCGATCAAATCTTACTTAGATGCAAATTCGATTCTCACTGCCATTGCAGCAAATGGCGAGCAAGGCCTTGAATTAATTGAGAAAAATGAATATCATGTCATCATTTCAGATATTCTAATGCCACGTCTTTCAGGTATTGATCTTTTAAAAATAATACGCAACAACCGTAACTACACTCCTGTACTTTTTCTATCTGCACTCAATCACACGAAGGATAAAATCGAAGGGCTGGAAGCTGGCGCAGATGATTATTTGACCAAACCATTTGAGTTTAAAGAATTATTGCTTCGGGTTCTTTCATTATCCAGAAGGTTCGAAAGAAATAAAATTGTTGAAGATGAGAAAATTGAGTTTGATGACCTGAGTCTGAACTACAACACCAGGGAGGCAATCAGAATTTCGACCCAAACAAAGATATCGTTAACACCTAAAGAATTTACCCTATTGGAGTACTTTATGAAAAATCCAGAACGGGTTATTTCGAGATCTGAGTTGGCTGAAAAAGTCTGGAATATTAATTTTGACACCCGGACAAACATTATTGAAGTCTACTTGAATTTTTTAAGGAAAAAAATTGATCTGCCGAATCATACTAAATTAATACACACCGTGTTTAAAACAGGCTATATTTTAAGACATACCACCCATGCAGATACATACTAAACTTACGCTTCAATTCCTTTTGCTTGTATTTATCTTGCTTTTGTGTTCACTTTATTTTTTCTATTCCAAATTCTACGAACAGGTAATCAAAGAGCAGGTGGGTTCACTGCGTTCACAGTCTACCAATATTGCCTCACGGGTGCTGTCCAGCGGTTATCATTTTCATGGAGACTCAACAAAAATAAGTCATGACATATTTAACATTAAATCAAATATCATAATATACGATGCAAATTTTACAAAGATTTTTTCACTGAACTCCAACGACTGGCAACTATCTCCCCAAGATATCAATTCACTATTACAGGGATCAGAAGTTTGTTCATCATCCCCGGATGGATTAATCAAACTTGCGTATACATTGAATCATACCAATACAGATAAATTTATTGTACTGGCATTCAACGGCGTGAATAAAGACGCCCTGAATAGAATCAAGTCTTTGTTGTTCTTAACGATTTTAATTGGGATGATGATTGCTTCTATTGGTGGTTGGTGGTATACCAAGCAAGCCTTACAGCCCGTAAAAAATGTAGTGACACAGGTTGATTCAATGCTTCCCAGTAATTTAGGTGCAAGAATCGTGAATATTGATACCAAAGACGAAATTGACCATCTTATCCATACATTTAACAAACTACTTGACCGCATTGAGGAAGCATTCAAAATGCAGAAAAATTTCATATCCAATGTCTCACATGAGCTGAAGAATCCAATTTCTTCAATCACCTCACAACTGGAATTGCTCCTAAGTTCGCAAAACAATTCCCGCCCTGAAGAAAATGCATATATTAAATCAATACTTGAGGATACCTTTAGAATTAATGATACGATTGAAAATCTTTTACAGCTCGCCCGCATTCAGTCTGAAGATGGAGGGATTCAATTTGACATCGTCCGGCTGGATGAAATTCTTATTGAATCCAGAAACCTATTGAAGAGATCAAACTCAGATTATACCATCGATATAGAGATCATCGGGGATCTGGAATCAGAAAAAGATTTTCATGTTCGGGGAAATAAATCACTTCTAACATCGGCCATGATGAATATCATGGACAATTGTTGTAAGTACGCTACGAATAAATATGTTGATGTCAAGATGATAATTCAGAATAAGTTGATCATACTTGAAATGTCTGATGATGGACCAGGAATAAGTCCTGAAGATGTCCAACTTATTTTTAAACCGTTCTACAGAGATCCCAGAAATTATCACAAAAAGGGATTTGGGATCGGACTATCTCTTGTCAATACCGTTATGAAAATACATCAGTTCAGCCTCGAAGTAGCTTCCAAACAGGATAAGGGCTCCATTTTCAAAATTCTTATTCCCATCAGCTAATTGGAACATTCATGCTAAATAAGAATCTTTTCGGTATTGAAATTACATATATTGTTTTTCTCGCAATTGCAATTCTCAGCGTCGGTTGTGAGGAGGAAAGTCTGGATACCAAAAGAGTAAAAACGATACTTGAATGGAATAAACTCATTCTTGAACTCGAACAAAACACACCCGGTTACAGAGCTCCCGTAACTGCCCGAATGCTGGCATATGTTGGACTCGGAAAATATCTTTCCGCCCAAGAAATTTGTCCGCCTGTAAAAATTGAAAATTTAATCTCAGATGTCAATGACAATCAATCCGAAAACCAAATCAATATCGAGCCTGGCATAGCGGTCAGCAAATGCATGAATGTATTACTAAAATTGTTTTTTACGACAGCGCCTGAAAATTATCGCACCCGCATTGACGAATTATACCTCCGATGCAACAAGCGATTTCAGAACGATCTTACCGAAGATTCTTATTCAAGATCCCTTTTGCACGGAAGTGAGATCGCTAATATTATCTGGAAGTATTCAAAATCTGATTCTATCGCACATGATGGATTTTTATTTAATTATGACCATTCATTTAAGCCGGTTGAGTGTGTGGGATGCTGGCAGGAAACAGGGACAAGGACTATGCCGGCACTTCTGCCGCATTGGGGACAAGCAAGGACTTTTTTAGTTGATAAACAAGATGTTGAAATTTCGACACCCATACCTTACGATACCAATCGGACTTCTGAGTATTACAAACAAGCACAGGAGGTGGTTTTTCTTAGTAATAATCTTGACCACGAAAAAAAGTGGATTAGCGAGTTCTGGAGTGATGATTTTCCCGGTTTGACAGTAAGCCCTTCAGCCAGATGGTTTTCTATTGCAATACAGGCAGAAGAAAAATCAAAAATGGTCTTTAAGAAAGTCTTGGAATTAGACCTGTTACTCGGGCTTGCCCTCAACGATGCCGCCGTCCTAACCTGGAACGCAAAATATAAATACAATGTACAAAGACCAGAAAGTTATATCATGAAATACATTGATCCGGACTGGGTCTCCATGATACCTTCTCCCTCATTTCCAGCCTATCCTTCCGGACATTCCGTATTCGGAGGAGTCGCTACCGTGATACTTGAAAATTATCTCGGAACATCATTTCGAATGACCGACAATACACATCTTCATCGGTCTGAGTTTCTTGGCAATCCAAGGAGTTATAATTCATTTCGTGAGATGGCAACTGAAAATGCCCTCTCTCGCATGTATATTGGAGTCCATACCCGTTTTGAATGTGAAGAAGGCCTGAGATTAGGCAGAGCGATCGGGAATCTTTACATACGAAAGAAAAATAACTTTTCATTTCTCAATTAACAATAAAGCTGCTCAAGACAGATCCAGTTTTTTGAATTCCTTTACACGATGCTGTCAGTAAATTTAACTAGAGAAATTAAGACGCAGCTGAATCATTATGAATGCAGAACATCTTAAAAAAAAGTCTGCAAATGTGGATGTGTCAATTAATACTTGCCTTAAAGGGCAGAATGATCGATCAAGCTTCTATCAGAAGACTTTCAAAAACCTTAAATAGTTTTTCAGAAGACTTCTCGATCGTCGCGATGACATCCTCGATTGTCGTCTGATGCATCTGGCCATTGTCGGGTGTAGCATTCGATACGATGGAAGCCGCCAGTGTCTTGAGCCCGGATTGATGGGCAACGATCGCTTCAGGGACTGTGGACATTCCGACAATATCAGCACCCAGTAACCGGATCATTCGATATTCCGCCGGCGTTTCAAGACTTGGGCCCTGTAATCCGAAGTAAATGACCTGTCGAAAAGGAAGGCCAAGTTGTTGACAAACGCGCTCGGCTTTCTTCAGTAACTCTTTGCTATAGACCTCAGACATATCAGGGAATCGAAGTCCAAGCCTGTGGTCATTGATCCCGCGCAATGGATTTTCAGGGTGAAAGTTGATATGGTCGCTGATGAATACAAGATCTCCTGCCTGATAATCCGGATTGACGGTGCCACTGGCATTGGTCATCCAAAGTTGATGAATGCCGAGCATTTTGAGTACGCGTATTGGATAACTTACCTCCTGAATTGAATATCCTTCATAGTAGTGCAGACGGCCGGAAAGAAGGATGACATGACGCGATTGCCATCGGGCCAGAATGAGTTTGCCGGGATGCGATTCAACCGTGGTAGGGACAAAATAAGGGATCAACTTATAACTCAATTCCTTGATGATCTCAATACGGCTTACGAGTTTGTTGAGACCAGTTCCAAGTACAATAGCAATATCCGGAATGATTTCAAATCGTTCTTTGATGAAATCGGCGCTTTCCTGTATTTCTTCGTAAAAATCCTTAGCCTGCATAAAGTTCAACTCTTAACAACGACAATCTGGGATAGTTTATTCGTGATGATTCGTGAAATGATGTGAATTCTTATTTTGCTTTATAAGCTTGCCAAATATAATGGCTGAATGGTCAGGAGAAGTGGTGGATTCAGCATGGTTCAATCCACAATCATCATGCTTTCGTCCAGGGTCTGCTGACGAATGGAAGGAGGCAGCTCAATATACTCATATTGCTGATTCCTTAACTGCGGTCTGAAGCCCGCTTCACGAATTGCCTGCTGGATACCTCTGGCCGTAAACCGCTGCTGAGCACCGGCGGCGGAGACTACGTTTTCTTCAATCATAATGCTGCCAAAGTCATCTGCGCCAGCGTGAAGACAGATTTGTGCGGTGGTCTTGCCAACAGTTAGCCACGAAGCCTGGATGTGTACAATGTTCGGCAGCATCATCCGGCTCAAGGCAATCATTCGGATATACTCATCTCCCGTACATGAATTGTAGGCTCTTTTGAGTCTGCGGAGCATTGTGTTCTCATCCTGGAAAGGCCAGGGAATAAAGGCCAGGAAACCGACCGCACCTTCCGGTTTTTCAGATTGCACCTGTCGAATAGATACCAGGTGTTCCATCCGTTCGAGGTTGGTCTCAACATGACCAAACATCATTGTGGCTGAGGTCGTCAGTCCAAGCCGATGCGCGGCGCGCATAATGTCGAGCCATTCTGCCGCACCACACTTGCCTTTGGAGACCAGCCTCCGTACCCTGTCGTTAAGTATTTCTGCACCCGCTCCGGGTAAAGAGTCGAGTCCTGCTTGGATCAGTGCCTTCAGCACTTCAGTGTGACTGAGTCCTTCCAGCTTGGCAATATGCGCTACCTCCGGAGGCCCCAGCGCATGCAGTTTCAACCTGGGATAGAGTGATTTAAGTTCCCTGAAAAGTCTGGTGTAATAGTCCAGTCCCAGTTCCGGATGGTGGCCACCCTGCAAAAGCAGCTGCTCACCACCGAACTCAAACATCTCCTCTATTTTGACGCGATATTCTTCGATGGAGGTGATATAGCTTTCCGCATGACCCGGAGGACGATAAAAATTGCAAAACTTACAATTGGCCACACAAACGTTGGTTGTATTGGAATTCCTGTCAATGATCCAGGTGACATCTTTAGCTGGTACCGAATTGAATCTCAATGAGTTAGCAACAGTCATCAGATCCGGTGTGGCGGCCCCCTCAAAAAGCGCCAAACCTTCCTGTGCGGTGAGGAATTCGCGATGTAAAGCCTTGATTAAAAGCTCTTTAATTTTCATAAAATCTGACCAAAAGTATCTATATTTGCACTGATTTTCGAAAAGGGAACATCAAAGTTCCCTTTTTTGTTTGTAATGCCATAAGAGTGCGAACGGAAGACATTCATAATCTCCTGACGGAAAAGTTCAGAGAGGAAGATTTCAGGGATTGTTTTGTAGTTGGGATTGAAATGACCGGCAAGAAAATCAGTGTTTTTATCGACAGCGATAAAAGTGTAACCCTGGAGACCTGTCGCTCACTGAGCAGGTACCTGGAAAATATTTTTGACGAACAGCAATGGTTTGGCGAAGACTATGTCCTGGAAGTATCTTCTTCCGGATTGTCAAGGCCGCTCATTTTTCCAAGGCAATTTGTCAAAAACATCGGAAGGGATCTGGAAATTTTTATTCCAGACGGCTCGAGGCTGGAAGGAAAAATACTGGAAGCGGATGACCGTCAGGTAACCATCGGTTATGAAAATGTTCGCCGCGAGAACAAGAAAAAAATAAAAGAACAGATTGTAAAATCAGTTCCGTATTCAGAAATAAAAATAGCAAAAATCTTAGCAAGAATATGAACTTAGTAGACTCATTTGCCGAGTTCAAGGCAGGGAAGAATATTGATCGCCCGACCTTAATGAGGGTTCTTGAAGATGTTTTTCGTTCACTCATCAAGAAGAAATATAATTCTGATGAGAACTTTGATATCATTGTCAACACTCAGAAAGGGGATCTTGAGATGTGGCGTGTACGCAAGATCGTACCGGATGGCGAGGTGACTGATGACCTCAAGGAGATCGCCGTATCTGAAGCCCAGGTGATCGATCAGGACTATGAAGTGGGCCTGGAATGCTACGAACAGCTGAGCCTCGAAGATTTTGGACGCAGGGCCGTCATGGCCGCCAGACAGACATTGGTTTCAAGGATTCAGGAACTGGAGAAAGAAGACGTATTTAAAAAATATTCTGACCGCGAAGGAGAGCTTGTTATCGGAGAAGTGAATCAGGTACTAAAACGCGAATTGCTGATCCTCGACGATGCCACCAGCACTGAATTACTCCTGCCAAGAACTGAAATGATCAAGGCCGATCACTTCCGCAAAGGAGATATCGTCCGAGCAGTCATTAAAAAAGTTGAATTGCGCAACGGTTCGCCGGTCATTACCATGAGCAGAACAGATCCGTCTTTCCTTCAACGTCTGATGGAACAGGAAGTGCCTGAGATCGAAGATGGACTGATCGTCATCAAAAAAATTGTTAGGCTGCCCGGGGAAAGAGCCAAGGTTGCAGTAGAATCATTTGACGACCGCATTGACCCCGTTGGTGCCTGCGTCGGAATGAAGGGTTCGAGGATTCACGGCATCGTGCGTGAACTAAGAAATGAAAACATTGATATTGTCAACTTTACCAATAATCAGACGCTGTACATCCAGCGTTCGCTGACGCCGGCCAAAGTGAATAGTATCGAATTGGACGAAGCCAATAAAAAAGCCAGTGTCTATCTCAAGGCTGATCAGCTTTCATTAGCCATTGGAAAGGGCGGTGCCAATATCAAACTTGCATCGCGTTTGACGGGTTATGAGATCGATGTATACAGGGATTCCGAAGATGGTGAACTCGATGATGTGGATTTGGATGAATTTGCAGATGAGATCGATGGATGGATCATTGATGCATTGAAGAATATCGGCTGCGATTCAGCACGCTCTGTTCTGAATCTGAGTGTGGAAGAACTGGTCCGCCGTACCGATCTGGAAGAAGAGACCGTCAACGATGTGCTGGAAATTTTGAGAAAGGAATTTGATGAATAATTCACAGTGTATTCACTGTGTTGAAAAATAAGATAAAAAAGATACATGCCGGGAGGAATGTTAATCAAGGTTGCCAAGGAATTTAACGTAGGGCTCCATACCATTGTGGATCACCTTCAGAAGAAGGGGTTTGCCATAGAGGAAAAACCTACAGCCAAAGTGACCGAAGAGATGTACGCTGAACTTTTAAAAGAGTTTCAGTCATCTATTCTTGAAAAAGAACAGGCGGACGCCATGCTTCCTAAGGTAACCGCCACACCGGTAAAGGAAAAACCAAAAGTTGAAGTCAATCTGTTTGGTCCACCGGCAAAAGCGCCTGAAACCAAACCTACCCCTGCTGCACCCAAGGAAAAGGAAGAATCTACAGAGGTCATCAAAGCGGTGCTGAAGGAGAAGGACAAACCCAAACTGAAGGTGGTTGGCAAGATTGCACTGGAAGAAGAAGCAACTAAAGCAGCCGATACCCCACCGGTGGTGGAAACGCCGGCGCCACAGCTCCCTGCGCCTGAAGAGGAGTTGACACGTATAGAGGCTCCAACGCTTAAGGGTCTTAAA
>JAIBCI010000058.1 GCA_019694255.1 Saprospiraceae bacterium | reverse complement strand
CAGGAAATAACTTTTGGAATTCAAAAATGCTCAAACTATCAAACTTTTTTTCCATTTCTTGTTTATAATTTGCTCTAAGTTAAGCATTTATTACGTATTTTACAGGCCTAATTCAGTAATTTTATTTTAGAATTTACATGGTCGTATTCATATCGGACAATGCTATCCTCTTTTTCCATCATGATTTGATAGGCGTATGCTGTAAGCGATTTATCGGAGTCTAATTTTTTTCCTGCAAGTTTAAAAGCTTCAATTGCTTCTTCTGTTAACTGGGTATATTGAAAATACTCAATTTTATTATTGTTTTGTTTTCTAATAATATTCATTTTTCCTAACATACTGTTTACATCAAAACCCTGCAATGTACCATCAGGCGAAACATTAGCAATAAATGAAACATCAATTTTACACTCGTTACATTTTTTAGACGTAAAGCTTAGTATTTTACCTTCTGTAGTATAAGAATTCTCCCTAATTTCATTCATGAATGCGCTCTTGGGGAAAGTTGTAGTCGACTTGATGAGCCTATTATTGACGTCAATGCTATCTACTACTGTCATAATAATTTCATTATTCTTATTGCTAATTAAAGATACAAATCTTTTACCATCAGGAGAAATTAATTCACTGATCTGTGATAACTCCAAATTTAATTCTACCCCATTATGTATCAATTTTGCATCTCCAATTTCTTCTGTCCTATTATAAGATTTCTCGGTTAAGGGCAATTTTCTTCCAAAGTTTTCATATGTCTTTATTGTACTAAATGCCTTATTAATAAATCCTTGAGAACTTAAATTACAAAATGAAATAATACTAAGTGTGATAAGAAGATTGTTTCTCATATTAATTATTTAATTCAAATTTACTATTTATTAACCAAGTTAATCGATATTTTGCACCAACCTTCTGACAATTTCTTGAATAGGTAGAATTTCAGTGGTATATTCAATGGTTGGTCCCGCACACCAGACCTTCTGATAGCTTGCAGAAAATGCGGCTTTCTGCAACAGGCTCATGCCACGTTTGTATACAATCATCTTGAGCCATTTTTTAAATCGTTTATTGCGGTGTAGAAATCTTTCTAGCCAGTTTTCCCGGAGACCCATATCGCGTACATACGGTGTATTAATCACGGTACAGGGCACACCACTCAGTTTGGTGGTGCTGACAATATCTGCTGCACCATAGTGGACGCATGCTTCTTTATATTCCGCGGTAACATCAGATTCTTCACTGGCAATAAAAACGCTGCCGATACTGACTCCGCTCACACCAAGATTAAGTTTGTTGATATAGGATTTATGATCACCTACCCCACCGGCGCTGATAACCGGAATGGATGGAAACGCTGTGCGCAAAGCAGGGATAAATTGTTCGGCGCTGAGATGACCATGATGACCTCCGGCATTGTTTAATACCGCGATGAGTGCATCAGGTGCAAATCGTGCCGCTTTGTGTGCGAAGGCCATTTCAGATACATCACAAAACACTTTTATACCAGCCGACCGGCAAGCACTGATTACCTTTTCAGGGCTGCCCAGTGAAGTAATTATAAAAGGTACTTTGTATTGCAGACATAAATTCAACTGATCTTGTAGTTTGTAGTTGGATTTGTTGACGATCAGGTTCACACCGTAACACTTACCTGTTTTTTGCAGAATGATCAATGCTTTTTCAAATTCAGCCAGTGTTCTGAAATTCAATGCCGGTATGCATCCCGCAATACCTGAATCCATCGCCGCCAGCATCATCTTGACATTGGTAACCAAAAACATCGGTGCCATGATGATGGGATATTTTATTGGCAAAATTTCATTGAGCATCATCATTCCTGTTAATTTATTCCATAGCTTCTTTTTGGGAATCGTCTGCAGTGAGATTTTTTTCCTTGCAGTTTCAGCATTTATTTTAGTATGCTCCTACGCCACTTTAGTAGTCCCTTTTTTTACCCTTTACTATTTACCCTTTATTATTAACCACTGACCATTGACTTCTGATCCCGTTCACTGGGTTCACGGAACAAGTTTGCGACCCGAGACGCTTGACTCGCGACTCAATATGCCCATTTCAAATAGGTACTTCCCCAGGTGAATCCGCCGCCAAATGCGGTCAGAATGATATTGTCCCCTTTCTTCAATCTGGGTTCCCATTCCCAAAGGCAGAGCGGGAGGGTTCCACTGGTAGTATTGCCAAATTTCTGTATATTGACCATCACCTTGCTTTTATCAAATTCAAGCATATCCGCGACACCGTCAATGATACGGATGTTCGCCTGATGAGGCACAAGCCATTGGATTTCTGATTTGCTCAGGTGATTGCGAGACATGACATCACGAATCGTATCGACCATACCGTTGATCGCCGATTTAAAAACGGCTTTGCCTTCCTGATAGACGAAGTGCTCGCGGTTCGTGACGGTTTCGATGCTGGGTGGCTTGAGTGAACCGCCTGCTTTCATATGCAGGTATTTCGCACCGGAGCCATCGCCATGAAATACACTGTCGATGATTCCATATCCATCTTCAGCAGGCTCAAGCATGACTGCGCCACCGCCATCCCCGAAGATGATACAGGTGGCGCGATCAGTATAATCTATAATTGAGGACATCATGTCGACGCCAATCACGATTACTTTTCGGTGTGTTCCGGCTTCAATAAATTTTGAACCGGTGGTCAGCCCAAATAAAAATCCGCTGCAGGCCGCGCGAATGTCGAAGGCAAAAGCATTCTTGATGCCTACCTTGTCACAAATAATATTGGCGGTGTCCGGAAAAACCATATCTCCTGTGACGGTGCAGCAGATGACCAGTTCGACTTCGTCCGGATGAGTACCTGTCTTCTGCAGAAGGCCTTCAACCATAATCTTGCCCATGTCAGAAGTTGCCTTACCCGGCTCCTTCATAATGTGCCTTTCCTTGATACCGGTCCGTGCGGTGATCCACTCATCATTGGTGTCGACCATCTTCTCAAGCTCGGCGTTGGTTAGCACGTAATCCGGGATGTATCCCTGGATACCTGTTATCGCCGCTAGTCTTCTTTGCATCTCAATTCTTGAATTGGGGCAAAACTAAGCCTTTTTGCAAACACAAAAAATAATAAAGTTATAATATTAAATTTTTTTATAACTTATATAATATTATTATTCAATTATATACATATTTTTTATTTTATAATTTATAGTGATGCGCAATGTTTGGCACAGTTTATGTGAAAATACATATGTATTAATAATCAATTTATTACAAATAAATAAAATACTTAATATGAAACGTACCGCCCCCATCCGCATTCTCATCCTAACCTTGTTCTTCGTCTTTGAATCATTAACAGTCCATGCCAGTATTTTTATTCCATTGCAATACGAACAAGCCCGTCAGCTCGCAAAAAAGGAAAACAAAATGCTGATGCTCAAATTCGGGGCGAACTGGTGCTTACCCTGCAAATTCATGGATAAATCCGTATTTGCTGACAAAGCAATTTATGATTACATGAGTCAGCGCGTGATCGCAGTGCAGATCGACATTGATCAGATGACAGGAAAGGACCTGAAGGAAAAATTTAAAGTCAAAAAAGTCCCAACGATTGTTTTTATACATCCCAATGGCAATGAAATTGCGCGTCGCGAAAGTTCCATGACGGCAACCGACTTTCTACAATGGATTGAAAACCTGGCAGAGGTACATCATATTCCCGCTTCGGCCCCCTCTCACTTAATCAGCCTTCCATCCAATGAACCCGTGCATAATGATAAAATTGAAACTTCACAGAACACTGAAGTAGTCATTGACGGACAATCCTACAACACCAACATGGAAAATCCAAAAGCGGTGGCAAATCAGGCTAAAAATACCATCCTTTTTGGTCAATTCTATGTTCAGCTTGGCGCATTTCATGAAATGGAAAACGCGCTGAAGAAAGCCCAGGAACTGGACGAACAATTCAGCCAAAACGCAAGTGTACTTGAGGACAACGAACCAAACGAACAACCCATGTTCAAATTGAATTTAGGCCCTTTCGACAGTGAAGAAGAAGCCGACCTCTTTGTTCAGGTCCTTCGCGACCGAAACATTGAGGCGCTTGTGAAAAAATCACAATTCTGATGATTCACACCGACTTCCTTCTTTACAATATAAGTAAACTACTCAACTGCGATGACAATCCCGTCCCTTACCGAAGAGGACGGGATATGTCATTGGTCCCTGAGCTAAACAATGCCTGGCTGCTTGTCAAGAACGGCCTCATTGAGGATTTCGGAGAGATGTCTTCTTTGCCTGAGCTCAACATTCATAAAATTGATGGGCAACAGGGATTTGTTATGCCCACTTTTGTTGATGCCCATACGCATCTTGTTTTTGCCGAGACCAGGGAAAATGAAATGGCTGCCCGGATCCGCGGCATGAGTTATCAGGAAATCGCTGCAAATGGTGGTGGAATACTCAATTCTGCCAAGCGCCTTCAGCAAATGGATGAAGAACTGTTATACTCCAGAAGCTGGCAAAGGCTGATGCAGGCGGTCGAAACCGGAACAGGTGCCTTTGAAATGAAAAGTGGTTATGGTCTTAGTACGGAATCAGAACTTAAAATCCTGAGGATAATTCGTCGCCTGTCTGAAGAAAGTGGTCTGCCAATTCGCTCAACCTTTCTGGGTGCCCATGCGTATCCCCTGCAGTACAGGGAAGATCATCAGGGCTATCTCCGACAGATCATTGATGAAATGTTGCCTGCCATTGCCAAAGCAAATCTCGCAGATTATTGCGACGTTTTTTGCGAAAAAGGTTTTTTTAACCCCGAGGAGACAGAGGACATTATTATTGCAGCACGGGCCCATCAGCTGAAAGTCAGGTTACACACCAACCAATTTACACATAGTGGCGGCATTGAACTCGCCATACGCCATCAGGCAATCTCCGTCGATCACCTGGAAGAGCTCAGTGAAGAAGAGATTGCTATGCTTGCATCATCAACGGTAATTCCCATCACATTACCGACTGCTGCCTTCTTTATGAATTGCCCCTACCCGCCGGCACGCAAGATGATCGAAGCAGGACTCGGCCTGGTCGCAGCAACAGATTTTAATCCGGGCACATCCCCTTCATCAGACATGAACATGTGCTTTTCGCTGGCCTGCATCAAGATGCGCATGACACCTGAAGAGGCCCTCAATGCAGTCACCATTAACGCCGCTTTTGCGCTTGAACTCAACAAATATGTTGGAAGTATTGAAAGGGGCAAATTTGCACATCTCATCCTATCCAGGCCGGGTATGAATCTCAATTCAATCCCCTATTCGCTCGGAAGACAATGGATCAGCAAAGTCATTCTGGGCGCTATCCATGACCTACCGAACGGATAAGTTCGGGCAACATAAAAACAGTGCGGGTAGTCTATACCTGTAGCGCCATTAATGCGTTGTTAATTAAGGCAGTCATGTGACACATAGAATAATTATTCAATATATCTTTGCAATTTACTGATAATAACCTGATTATGTTCTCTCCCCACAACTTTTCCCGGCTCTTCAGGCGCAATATCTTCTACATCGTTTCTTTTACATTATTCGCTCTGGCAACTACCAAGGCCCAGACGGATACCTGTGTACATTTGGAGTTTACAACCTCCAATGGAAGTACCGGAGACAAAGTTTGCGTAAAAGTCAAGGTTACGAATTTCAAAAGTATTCTATCCTTCCAGTTTCCAATCAATTACGACCCCAATGTGATCATGCCCTGCAGCAAATGCTGTCTGGCAAATATTGTGGGATTCATGGATGACGATATTGTGTTTGACACAATTCGTAAAGTCATCAGGGTAATCTATTCCAATCCCAATAACGACACGGTTAATCTCGATGACGGGACAGTCCTGTTTGAAGTCTGTTTCAAACTGATAGGTCCACCTGGATCCTGCTCCAATATTGGATTTTCGGACAGGCCAATTCAGACGGAATTTGTCAAGCGTTTTCCGGTTGACAACGACATTCCTGTATGCGTTATCAATGATAAGCCGAATAACAAGATATGCATTGATTATCCTGCATCGCTCACGGTCATCTCAAGCACCTGTGGTACCACCGCCAATAACGGCACGATTACAATCAAAGCCTGGGGTGGCCGCGCTCCTTATTTTGTAAATAGCGCGAATACTGCGCCTCCAACAGTCAACGGCGTCATCTCCAATCCAGGAGATTGCCTGATCATCAGCAATCAGATGCCCGGCTCCTATACTTTCTCTGTCAAGGATGCATTGGGCAAAGATTCAGTTTTTACCGTTACGATACCGACGAGTTCGTCGATCGATATCCGCAGGGATAATTTCTATTCGATTGATCCTACCTGCTGGTTTTCTTCAAACGGTCGACTGGGTGTCAATGTTACCGGGGGAACAGCACCACTCTTTATCAAATGGGATCCAATTAACGTCTATGGCGTCAACCGTGTATCCGGCTTACCTGCCGGGACTTATCGTGTAACGGTGACAGATTCTTCAGGTTGTATTCAGACCCAGGATCTTGTTCTCCGAGCAGACACGTTGAAAGCCGCCATCAACATTGACAAGGCTGCTACCTGTAAAGGGTTCTGTGATGGTATGGCGACCGTAAGGGCCAGCGGAGGCACGCCCTATCTGGGAGGTAAATATGAGTTCGTGTGGAGTATCAAATCATCCAAAGACTGTGCATTGGATACGGTCTGCAGGAACGATTCGTTATGCGGATTGCAGTATGTTGTCATAAGGGACAGTAAGCGTTGTGAGGATACGATTTATTTCAAATTACCTTTTACCACCGAAATTACTTCAGCAATCACTGTGGATAGTGTGCGCTGTCATGGTGAAGCCAGTGGTGTAATTCATGCGACAGCGGGAAGCACCTCAACGCTGAATCTTCCGTTATCCTTTGACCTTCGCGACCTGACCAATACAACCATTGCCGGAGGTATGACCAACGGCATACAATACACCAGTTCGCAGGTCATCGCAGGGACCTATGTCTTAAGAATTACAGACAATATCGGATGCGAGCGAATTGATACCATACAGGTTTTTGAACCACCAGTTCTGGATCTGCTCGAAAACAGAATTGACACGAGTGAATCTTGCAGTCCGGGCGCCGATGCAGTACTTGATGTACGGGGCGTCGGAGGCAGTGCGCCTTACAACTATAGTTGGAGCAATTCCGGCAACACCGGCAGAATTACTAATCTTATGAAGGGAACATACACCGTAACCATTACGGATGCGCATCTGTGTTCCGTTACGAAGACCTATCAAATTTCCAAACCTGTAGCACCCGTGATTACAGGATTTAACACTACGGATGTCAACTGCCTTGGGGACACGACCGGATGTGTCGAAGTATTGTTTACTCCCGGAAACACGCCGGTCAGCTTCAAATGGAATATACCGGGCAATGCATCAAAAATCTGCAGCCTTGGGGCCGGTACTTATACGGTAACCATTACGGATCAATCCGGTTGTGCCGATACGGCAACAACGATGATCAAGACGGTAACAAATCCTATAATCATCGATTCTGTCGTGACGATTAATCCCAGCTGTCCGGGCAAAAGTGATGGACTCATCATCCTTTTTGCAAAAGGCGGAACTGGCCAACTCACCTACTCCTGGAATAACAACGGTAATGGTCCGGTAAACCCTTCGCTCAAAGCGGGTATGTATATTGTGGATATCGATGATATCGGAGGATGTTCTGCTTTGCGGGATACGTTCACACTGATTGACAGACCAAGACCAGCCATTGCGATTACACCTGTTATTGATCCTTCCTGCGCTGAGACAGCCTCTTGTGATGCAAGCGCTTATGTGACCATCAACACCAATGATACCATCGTTGTCGTCACATGGTCTTCCGGCGAACAGAATAGATATGTATCCGGTGGAGGAGTTTATTCAGATACAGCCAAAGCACTTTGTTCAGGTCGTCAGTACGCGATCATTACCGTCAATGACCTATGTTCTGATACGGTATTTTTTGATGTCAAGGTGCCTCCCAGAATTACGCTGGACAGCAACAGGCTGAATATCATACGTCCCAGTTGTTACGGCAAGAAAGACGGTTCCATCACTGTGGCCGGAAAAGGAGGATGTATGCCCTATAATTACGAGTGGGTCAACCCAGTGGTTACGGGCCCGACGCTGAGTTCGGTCGGCGATGGCTTTTATAAGGTTAAAATCACTGACTGCAGAGGATGTGTACACTTTGACTCCGTACGCCTCCGACAACCCGATACCATTCGGGTTCAGATCATTCAGGGCTCTACCTATGACGTGAGCTGCCCTGGACAGAAGGACGGTAGGATAACGCTGGCATGGAATGGCGGCTCGGGTGGTAAAGGAATATTCACCTGGTCACCGAACGTAGGAAAGGATTCTGTACTGACAAGTCTTAGATCCGGAACGTATACCGTGACGGTAACAGATCAAAATAACTGCACGGGTATTGCCAGCATAAGCTTGACAGAACCAGCACCGCTCTCATTGATACTGACACCCATAGATACCCCGGCCTGCGCAGAGGATCAGGCTGATTTTTCGGTACTTAACGTCTTGGGTGGGCAGGGTCCTGCATATCGTTATACCGTTGATGATGGTCCGCCTAACCAGATCGGAGACAAAATACCTCTGTTTTCAGGATCATACAAGATCACGGTCTATGACAAAAACGGTTGTACCCGTGATACGATCATTGATGTGCCAAATCCTAAAAGTAACCTCACCCTGGACTTTGGTAAGGATATCGACACGATCCAGCTTGGTGACAGTATCCGGCTGATTGGTGTTCTGAATAATAGTGCGGCGATCATGACGTATGTCTGGGATCCCCTTGCCTATGTGAGTAATCCACAGTCAACGGATAGTTACGTTAGACCGCCTCAGAATACGGTTTTTATGTTGACGGTCACTGATGAAAACGGATGTATCGCCTCAGATAAAATCACGATTATCGTTGAAAGCATCCGGCATTTTTATTCTCCCAATGTGATCTCGCCCAATGGCGACAATACAAATGATTATCTGGAATTCACAGCGGGTTCAGACGTTCAGCAGATTGAATTCGTCGAAGTGTTTGACCGATGGGGAGGAAGACTCTACAGTATTCAGAATCCGGAGATCAACAATGGCATTGTACGTACCTGGGATGGACGCTCACATGGCGATGTGGTTAACCCCGGAGTCTATGTTTATCAGGCGAAAGTAGTCTTCCGTGACGGATATACGTTGGTCTATCGCGACGATCTCACAGTAGTCAGATAAGTCGGTTTTGTAATTGGACTTATCGCATCAGGAAGAAGCTTCCTTTGCTTTTGTATTCCTGGCCCTTACAGGTGTAAGCGATGCGATAGAAGAAAGTTCCTGGGTTCAACGCTTTTGATTTAAATGTTCCGTCCCACCGACCCTGGGGATCTTCGGTAGAAAAGACTATCCCGCCATTACGGTCCAGGATACTAAAGTATTGAAGACTTTCAATCAGATATGGATTGCTAATAAAAAACTCATCGTTCAACTGATCGCCATTAGGGGTAAATGCCGTTGGCAACCGGAGGTTTTCGCATTCCAGCTTGTCTTTATCCACCACCCTTACCAGCACCGTATCCGTCAATCTGCACTGTCCCAGTTGAAAACTGGCTGAATATCGGGTAGTCACGATTGGGCTTGCAGTGGGTGCCAGCACGCCGGGGTTGCTCAGGCTTCCTGCTGGTGACCAATTGATGCCGCTTGGACATTCACTGGCTGCGCGAAGCGCAAACTGATCTCCTAAAAAAATAATTGTGTCGCGGGTCAGTATTTGTTGTTGTGGAATATAAAATGATCCAACATCTTCTGCGTTAAAACCATAATTGGCAAAACGAATCCTGTCCAGGCGTCCTTTGAGTGCACTCAGGTTATTAAACTGGCAATTACTCCCATTAAATGTCAGTGCAATAGAATTATCAAGTCTTAGCAAATCATTGGCGATCAGTGTTGCCGCTTCAGCACCATTGACATACACCCGAATGTCCAAGCCCCGAATCGATACACAAAGATTTTGCCAGCAACTTGCCGGATCTGCTTTGGCATAGAGGACATAAGACTCATCAACACCTTCCTTGAGAAGAATCACAAAGGTCGAATCCGCCACGCGATAACTGATTTCGAAAGCGGTGTCAGCATTGCATTTATAGGATTTGGACATCAAATCCACTTCACCACTTGTGTTCTCAATCAATACATCAAAACAAACTGTTACATCTGATTTAAAAAGGCTGTCGATGGTTGCCGGAAACTCTAGCGTATTGTTGTTCATTATTGCAGCCTGGTTATCAACCCCGCAATCACATTGAAGCAGGACCGAATTGGAGATGTCCGAAAGCCTGCCGGAAACATCTTTGGTTCCGCACCCGGCGAAATCGTAGGCAGAGACAAATTTTGTTTGACTCAACACAGTCGTAGCCACGCACAATAAAATGAAGAAGAAATAATACCTGATCATTGTCGCAAAAATAACGAAGAGTACCCATTGGGCTCCCTGAATATTAACCTCAACGCACCAAAGGGTTGGTTTCTTCTAACGGAACGTCAAATAATTGACTACCTGTGGATCCTAAATCATTGTTAAGGAATAAAAAA
>JAIBCI010000057.1 GCA_019694255.1 Saprospiraceae bacterium | reverse complement strand
ATTACTCAAAAATAATTATTCTCGAAACATATGAAAAGTTATTAAATCATTGAATTTCAATAGAATATGGCATCTTTTTTCTAATGGCGGTCATTAGAAATCTTTTCCAATGACAATTCTGGGTTTATGTAATAAGGATGATGTAGTTTTCAGTGTCCCGAATATGGTAGAACCGGTCCGGACAATTGAAAATTATCTGAATCGACTGCAAGCCACATTTTTGAATCTCGAGCATTATCATGATGTTAAAATATACTATGCTTCAAGAGAACTGCCTGTATTCTATTATTTTCTAGATCAAAGACTGGCAAATTTCAAAATGTATATTTTTGCACGCAATATTTGGAAACTTCCAAAATTTATTGATCAGAAATACTCGCCGGATTGCTTTTCAGAGCATCTCTACCAACGCATGCATTGCATCTGGCAGAAATATGCCAGCCTGAACAGTTATGAATACTGGAATTCCAATATCCTTGACAACACGCTACAGCAAATCCTATTTTACAGTGAGTGTGGTGAACTCGATTCTTTGAACGCGAATAGTATACTGGATGGAATGGAAAATGTACTACAGCAAATCAGAATCATGGCTGTGAACTGCAGTAAGAAGGACTTATCGGATAATTTTTATTTGTTTGAGAACAAAATACTGCATACGAGCAATCATGTCCTTGTAAAATCTAAAGAGAAGAATATTATTTATATCACATTTGATAATCCGAACTTTATTTATACGGACAACCAGAATTTTATTGAATACAGCGAAAACTGGTATTCGACCATTAGAGAAATTTCGTACGCACTGGGTGCAGGAAGCGGGCATAATACGCTTTCTTTTTTTAACTACCTAGTAAGTAAAATTGATATGGTCAGAAAGAGGATTTCATACAACGGAAATACACATCCTCCCTTGGGCAATAAATGAATTTATAGAAACTGAATGAATTGCTGATCAAATCAATCATTTCTTATTCTTTTCCGCTTAAGAAAAGAAATGAAACAGCAGCCATTACGCCGCCAGCAAACTGGCCAAGCCATAACATCCAAAGGTTAGAGAATTGAGAGATATTCGTAATACCCAGCACTAGCGAAAGAGACGGATTAAATACTCCTCCACTGATTGGTCCCAGCGCCATCGCCAATGCCGTATAAGTTACACCAATGGCTAATCCATAATAATTATTTCCCTGTGTATTACGGCTGGATGCTACATTCAGTGTAACATAGATTAGACCGAATGAACCAATAAATTCGGCAAGTATGGCCTGCAACGGAAGTTGGCTTAGATCGAGACCCGTAAGGGGTTTTCCGGAGTGCATGGTCAAAAAAATCAGGCCTGAAGTTGCTGCACCCAAGAACTGGGAAATAATATAGACCGGAAGTAACGAAGCCTGCATCTTCCCTCGGATGAGCATAGCGATGCTTACCAAAGGATTGAAATGGGCACCTGATAAATGCGCTGAGGCGTACACCATGCCAGCCAATACCAAACCTGAAGCCAATGCGCCCGACGCAGGTATTGGCGAAACAGTACACATGCAGACAGTTGTGCAGAACAAGAAAGATCCCAGGAATTCTGCGAAACCTCTTTTAAGCATAAGTTTATAGTTTTGTCTGATAAATGTAAGCCTAAATCTGAATACCTTGGATGATAATGCTTTGATGGAATACTGCTTAAGTCTCGCTGAGAAGGGATGGCCAAATGTATCGCCCAATCCATGCGTTGGTGCTTTAATCGTTCACAATGATCAAATTGTCAAGGAAGGTTGGCATCAAAGCTTTGGAAGCGCCCACGCAGAGCGCCATGCGATCAATTCACTCAATGATAATGAAAGAAAACTACTGCCTGAATCAACGCTCTATGTGAGTCTGGAGCCATGCAACCACCATGGCAAAACACCTCCGTGCACTGAACTTATAATTGAGTCAGGAATTCGAAGAATTGTTGTCGGTTATTCTGATCCTAATCCGCTCATGTGCGGACGCTCTCTTCAACGTCTACGTGATGCAGGAATCGAGGTTATCGGTCCGCTATTTGATGACTTTACTACTTATCCAAAGGGGGAAATTTTTATGACAGGAATAACCAGACAAAGACCTTATATTATTTTAAAGTGGGCTCAAAGTATGGATAATTATTTGTCCGTTAAAGAACATTGTACAAAAATTACCAACATTGAGACCGACGTTCTTGTCCACAAATGGCGTGCAGAATCCAATGCGATACTCATTGGATATAAAACACTGATTACCGATCAACCTCAATTAACAACGCGTTACTATACTGGCAAAAACCCAATTAGATACGTTTTGAAGGATCATAGAGAAATCAACATCAGCTACGAAGGTTTTCGTTTTTTGCTTCATGAAAATCTTGTACATGAATTAACAAACATGTATACTATGAATAATATTGGTATTCTTCTTGTTGAAGGAGGGGCATATACACTTAAGAAATTTATAGACATAGGCTTTTGGGATGAATGCAGAGTGATTACTAACAAAAATATGTATATTCAAAATGGTGTGCCAGCGCCGAATATACAAGGTATATTAGCAGATGAATATACATTGGGAAACAATCACATATGTATTATCAGGCCGCCGGAATAGCGTAATCGTTAAAAATATTATAAAACTAACCCAACTGGTTCTCAAAATGCCAACGTGTATGCGATTTTGTTGTTATTTTGTATAGTTTTTCTACTGCTATACCGATGTTTAATTTAAGTTTGAAAATTGGCCTTTTGGGGATTGTTATCGTGGCATATTTCACGGTTTTGGCTAATAGAATTTATGCTCAGGGGCCAATGATCCACTGGATGAGTTGGGAACAAATGGAGAATGCCCAAAAGAAAGAGAAACGTAAAGTAATTGTTGATCTTTATACGGATTGGTGTGGATGGTGCAAAAGAATGGATGCTACGACTTTTAAGAACGCTGAAGTAGTGGAGTTGCTCAACAATAACTTTTATGCTGTAAAGTTTGATGCAGAATATAAATCTGACATCGTATATTATGGCAAGCTTTATAGATTTGTTCCGCAGGGTAACAGGGGCTATCATGAACTGGCCGCCAAAATTACCAATGGCCAATTATCCTACCCTACCTTTGTTTATCTTGATGAATCACTAACTCCTATTCAAGCTATTCCGGGTTACCGTGAAGCAGAGGTCTTTTCCATGATAGCTAAGTATTTCAGTGGCAACTTTTATAAAACAACACCTTTTCAGGTTTTTCAGGAAGATTATCTTAAAAATCAGAAATAGTATTTACAAAAAAGGCTTTTACCCTATTCGGTCTATTTATTGCTGATTAAGTTTAGAGCGATTCTTGCGGAATAAAAAAATCATAGTTCCGGCAATAAGGTAAGGTAACGCAAGAAGATACAATATTCCTGTATTCAACCCCCTTCCAGCCATTCCGCCGTTCTGCATATTGGATTCAGCAGACATCTTGCACATTGGACATTGCGCGGCAACAGGTACCAACGCCAAAACTATCATCAGCAGAAAGAACAGTAAAAACGCTCTTCTCATAATGCAAAATTATAACAAGGTCGCAACATCAGGTAACAAATCGGACCTGTAATACAAACATAAAGCCAAATAGGAAATACCCATCTTGCCAATCGCCGGTGCTCTGTTGTTTTATCAAGATATCCACGCACATATGTAATCAGAATCAATGGAAAACTCACTGCAGCTAGAACAATGTGGGATATCAGTAGTAAAAAATAAATAATTCGCAGAAAACCTTTGCCACAATAAAGCGTCTCTGGCGTCGTAATGTGATAGGTAACATATAATATCAGAAAAATCAGGCTCATAATCATGGCCATTGTCATATAACGCTGGTGATTTTCTTTGTTTTTCTTTCTTATCTGAACATAACCAATCATTAGAATCACGGCAGTCAGTACGTTGAATAAAGAATACAATGGTGGTAGAAAATGAAAGTCTATATTGCTTTCGATATGAATTCTCCGCATACTGGCTACAACCAACAACACTATACCGGACAAAATGTAGACCAGTGTATATAGTTTTTTCTCCAGGGTCACCGGGTTTATTAGTTTTTTAAGCTTAAGAATACCGGGTATTCGCGAACGAGCGTTTGCATTTGTCTTGAATCATTGATCAGGTAATAATTTCTGATTTTTTGGTTTTCGTCCACTAAGATGATAACCGGTTGATTTCTATAAACTTCAGGAATATTGAAAGCCTCTGCTGAAAACGGATAGATATGTTCTGCCGCCATATAACAGATCAGCCAATCATTGTTATTTGAAGGAAACTGTAGCAATTGGCTCATTGCCGGCATGGCTTCGCCTGAATTCATACCTGTTATTGTCAAAAACTTTGGGTGAAATTCATCCTGACTTTGGCGATATAATTTAAGAATTACTTCGGCTGCATATATACGTGATTCTCCTATTCCAATGACAGCGATAAGCCATCGCTTACCATTGAGACTGGCCGGAGTTACGGTCTGATCCTTTTCTGTTTGGGTCTCAAAGTGTCCCAATACAGTTTTAGGCTCCAGTGATCGCATGGCATTTTTGCGCATCGCGGTACCTTTTTCAAGAAAATACCAGGCAAATAAAGGCATGCCCACCAAGATGATTAATACACCGGTGAACCGCAGTATTCTATTCATTTGCTCCCTTAATGTTTTTCGGCAGGATGCTCTTCAGGGCTCAACTCTTTTTTTGCATCTTCCGGTTGTTGGGTATTATGCTCCTGACTGTGATGTGGGGTATTTCCTGCACTTTCACTATGGGATGCTGGTGGATTCTCAAAAATACCAATCGGACGGTCATTTTTCTTGGCTCTCCAGTCATGCCAGGTTTTTCCTTCCGAGAAAAAAGCAATAACAGCCCAGACAAGCAAAAGCGTTGGTAAAAGCACGCTTTTCACCAATCCTGGCACTTCGTATTTCATATGCATGAAATAATAAACTATGAAATAAGCTTTATACAAGCTCATGGAGATCATCAAAAGGTACATCAACCATTTCTGTAAATGAAAATCATGGATAATATAACCTTTACCGAGCAAGGCTACGAATACTTCAATCAATGTAATTATACCAAGAATAATCAGTCCTCTGAGAACGACCTTCTTGCTTTCTTCATAACTTAAATGACTCATTTCCTTTTGTTTTCTTGAGGCAATGGATTAAAGCAAATAAAATACAAGGAATACGAAGACCCATACCAGGTCCACAAAGTGCCAATAAAGACCTATTTTTTCAACCATCTCATAATGATTATTTCTTTTCGCATATAGGCCACTGGCTACATTAAGGGCAATAATTATTAAAAATACAACACCACTAAAAACGTGAAAACCATGAAATCCTGTAATAAAGAAGAACAATGCCCCAAAGGCCTTTGGACCCATTTTCTGAGTTTTCTCCTCCCCTGCTTCCGTTTTATATTTTAATGGATGGAATTGACCATCATGAAAATGAATCAGATAAGAACTGTGGGCTTTGAAGGAATCCCCTGCTTTGATATCATGTCCATCACCTTCCAAGTATGTTCCGTTTTCAGTGTGTGTGCCAAAAGGATTCCTGACAATACTCATTTTCTCCTCGCCAATCAATGTGGTCCATTCCCAGGCCTGACAGCTCAAGAAACCTAAACCACCCACAATGGTTAACACCATCCAGAACACTACACCTTTTTTGTTGTCCCGATGTCCTTCTTGTACCGCACGTACCATGGTTACAGAACTAGCAATCAACACAAAGGTCATAATCGTGACAAATATTAAGGGCATGTGATGAATCCCTCCGGGTAGCGCTGAAAATACAAAATCGGGAACTGGCCATGTCGGCATTGCAAAACGCAATGTACCATACGCGATCAGAAAGGCTGAAAACGTAAAAGCATCTGATAAGAGGAAGTACCACATCATGAGCTTCCCGTAACTTGCCTTAAAGGGCTCACTGGCCCCATTCCATGAGCCACCTTCGTTATGCTGATGCGAAATTTGAGCTGTATGTTCTGCTGACATAATTAAATATTTCCTTATTGTAATATTAAAAATATAAGTAAGTAAATCCACAAGGCACCAACAAAATGCCAATATTGCCTCAAAAGGTCTAATTTTAGAATATTCATTTCATTAATGAGGGGACGAACTGCCAATGCAGTCGTAAGGCTTATGATCATCACAATAATGCCGCCAATTACATGTAAGGCATGCATTCCTGCCAGCACGTAGAGAAATGAAACTGAAACATTTAAATCGATAAATAGTCCCTGACTGATCATTGCTTTGAAAGCGATCACTTGTGTTGCCAAAAATGCAATGCCAGCAAAAAAACTAATAAACATAAATAGCTGGTAATTTTTCAAATCATGGCTTCTAAATGACTTAAAAGCTTTTTCAAGGAGCACAGAAGATCCAATAATGATCAGTGTACTGTAAAAAAACTGAATAGGAAGTTTGAATTCATACCAGTTACCAACCGGCTTACGAACTAAATATGCACTTGTAAAAGCCCCGAAAAGCATAACGATCGATGCCATCCCGATCCATAGCCCAAACTTGAGCGCCTGAATTTTACTCGGCGCGAGTTCCTTGTCGAATATCTGGACAACTGGCATATCAGTTGATATAAGTATTAAGAATAAACATCATAAAAAGAACCGGCAAATAAATAATCGAACAGAACATAAGTTTGCGTGCAGCAAGCCGGTCATTGTTTTTATATAAAGCCCAACCATACCATGCAAACACCATCATACTACAGGCAACTAAAACAATTATGGCCGGATGTAGTGAAATAATAGTATAAAGTGGTGCCAAAAAAATAAGTCCGAGAAGTGCGTAAACCGCTGCATAAATTCCAAACCTTGGATCTGGTTTGCCGTCAATATCTTTGATAAGCTTGAAACCGGCATTGACATAATCGCTGTGCCCTAAAAATGCAATCGACCAGAAATGAGGAAACTGCCAAAGATACTGGATCGCAAAAAAGCACAAAGCTTCAATCGTGAGACCCTGTTGTGCGGCCACTGCTGCTATTAAAGTTGGTAATGCTCCGGGTATTGCACCAATTGGCACGGCCAATGTTGAAAACCTTTTCACAGGAGTATAAATAAAAGCATATAGCACAAGGCTTAGCATTCCTAGTGTAGCGCAAATAGGGCTTATCAGAATAAGACAGCATATTCCTAATACCGTAAAAATTCCTGCAAGTAATACTGCAGTTGAAAGACTCATTCTGCCACTTGCCAACGGTCTGTTGCGCGTGCGCTCCATAAGTTTGTCAAAATCCCTTTCAAGACCCTGATTTAAGGTATTGGCAGCAAAAGTGATCAGGAGCCCACCAACAGCAAGCAGAAATACGTTCTGATAACTAAATCCATTACCCGCAAATATTAAATACGTCGCGATGCTGCTGAATACCACCATCAGGCTAAGCTTAAATTTAACAAGTAAGCCAAGATCCCTGATGAATGCACCAGTATAGTGAAAAGCAATTGATTTCGATTGACCCACGTACTTATTTGATTTTAATGACTGCTGTGTTCTTCACCTTCACGAAGTGGTACATGCTGCTGGGTATATTCAATACCATCTTTGCCATAGTCATATGCCCATCGCTGAACAGTTGGAATTTTGCCAGGCCAGTTACCATGACCAGCATCGATTGGTGTGGTCCATTCCAGAGAATTTGACCCCCAAGGATTTTGCTCCGTTACTTTACGACCTTTGTACATACTCCAGAAAAAGTTAACCACGAAGACCAGTTGTGCCATAAATCCAAAAATTGCCGCAATGGTAATAAATTGATTCATCACATCGAATCCGGAGAAGGCTTCAAAATTATCAAAGCGATAATAACGCCTGGGAACACCAGCCATTCCTAAAAAGTGCATAGGTCCAAAGACAGCATAAGCAGAAATCATGGTGCACCAGAAATGTATTTTTCCAAGCGTATCATTCATGAATCTTCCAAACATCTTGGGAAACCAGTTGTAAACACCAGCGAACATTCCAAAGAATGCCGCGACACCCATCACAATATGGAAATGTGCTACCACAAAGTATGTGTCATGCTGTTGTATATCAATAGCTGAATTACCAAGAAAAATACCAGTTAATCCTCCAGAAATAAACATTGAGACAAAGCCAATACAAAAGAGCATTGGTGTGTTCATACGCAAATTACCCCCATAAAGGGTACTGATCCAGTTGAATACCTTCACAGCAGATGGTACCGCAATGATCAACGTAAAAATGACAAAGAAATTACTGATAAATGGATTCACACCAGCCATGAACATATGGTGTGCCCACACGATGAACGACAAAAATGCAATGGCAAGAATTGAATAGACCATGGCGCGGTATCCAAAAATTGGTTTGCGGGCATGGACAGAAAGTACTTCAGAAACAATGCCCATTGCAGGAAGTATAATGATATAGACTTCAGGGTGTCCAAGAAACCAGAAAATATGTTGATACAAAATCGGACTTCCTCCTATCCTATCCAGGGCCATGCCGTTGACAAAAATATCAGAGAGATAGAAACTTGTTCCCATGCTGCGATCAAATATCAGCAGTAAAAAGCCTGAGAATAGTACTGGAAAAGACAACAGCCCGAGAATAGCCGTAACCAAAAACGCCCATATTGTCAAAGGCATTCTCCATAGACTCATTCCTTTGGTCCTTAAATTAAGCACAGTTGTGATATAATTCATACCACCCAATAGGACACTGACAACAAAGAGTGCCAGTGATACAAGCCATAGTGTCATGCCCGCACCAGAGCCAATGGAGGCCTGTGGCAATGCGCTCAGTGGCGGGTAACCGGTCCATCCTCCTGAAAATGGTCCTGTACTTAAAAATAAAGAATAGAACATGACTACACTAGACAGAAAGAAAAACCAGTAAGAAAGCATGTTGAGAAATGGTGAAGCCATATCACGTGCGCCCAGTTGAAGTGGAATTAGAAGATTGCTAAAAGTTCCACTTAATCCGGCGGTTAACACAAAAAAGACGATAATCGTACCATGCATGGTCACCAATGCATAATAAAATTCAGGCTCCAGACTACCCATGCCAGCATCATTGATGGTGATCCATTTTCCCAGTAAGGGTTTTAGCCAAGCAATACTGGCATCAGGAAAACCTAATTGTAATCTGAAGATAATGGACATGGCAGATCCGATGATCGCCCAAAATATCCCGGTAAATAAAAATTGTCGGGCGATGATTTTGTGATCCATACTAAAAATGTACTTCGTCAGGAAGTTCATTTGGTATTTGTCACCCTCATGATGTTCATGAAAATGATCGTCGTAACCTAATTTTTCAATTAAGACGTCCTGATCTTGGTGGTTATGATGTGCAGACATATTTTCTTATATTAAAAAGAAAGTATTTTAAATTCAATTCTTCTGTTCATTGAGCGGCCTTCTTCTGTATCATTAGATGAAACCGGCTTAGTCATTCCGTATCCTGTCGTATTCATTCTTTCAGAATTTACAGAATGCTCAATTAAATACGCTCTTACTGAATTGGCCCGTTCTCTTGAAAGGTTCAAATTAGCAGAGGCATCCCCGACATTATCTGTGTGTCCTGCAATTTCCACTTTTAAGTTAGGGTATTTTTCGAAAGCTTCTTTTAGGACACTGAGGGCAAATTCGGATTCACTGGATAATTTGCTGGAGCCAGTCTCAAAGTAAATGTTATGAAGATTGAGAACACGGTCTGAGGAATTTTTATTGGTGGTATCCAATGCTTTCATCAATGCATTCTTAAGCTCTGCAGCCTCACTTTTAAGCTCAAGATCTAGTTTTTTCCCCTTAAAAGGATCTTCGTCAGTATTACGAATAGCAGATATATACTGTGATTTCTGACTAGCCATCCATTTTTCAAATTCTTCAGGAGAAACAACTTTAACAAGACGGCGCATGCTATAGTGTCCTTTACCACATAATTCAGCACAAGCCAGTTCGTAATTAAAAGTTTTCCACTTTGGTTCACTGTTTGGATCGTTGGGATCTGAAGGAACATTATATTCTTTGTACTTTCTCAGTTCCTGTCTGAATTCCTCGGTAGTCTTTGTAGGCGTAAATACAAAATAGGTTGGAATTCCCGGTACGGCATCCATTTTTACCCTGAAATGTGGAAGATAAAAGTTATGTAATACATCTCGTGCAGTAATGCTTACCCTAACTTTCTTACCTTTTGGAAGTACCAATTCATCTGAATTAAAGTCATCCAGATTTCTTTCATCATGCCAGTCTTGACCTAAATCATTACTGCCTGGCTTAATGAGTCTAAAATCCTTAACCCCCAACTGCCCGTCTTTTCCCGGATATCTGAGATTCCAGGCAAATTGCCAGGCTGTCGCTTCAATTGACAAGTATTCATCACCGGACTTCGTGTCCGCCATTATTTCATTCCATGCAAAAAGGCCTTTGACAACCAGAATTACCATTACAAATGCAGGAATACCGGTCCAGATCATTTCCAGTTTGTCATCGTGAGGCAAAAACATGGCTTTGCGCCCCGGCCTGTAACGGAATTTGTAAGCAAAGTAGAAAAGTGCTAGATGGCAGATTGCAAAAACGATAATGGTAAAGAATGCAGTGATGTTAAACATGGAATCAATTTTTCCACCGTGTTCTGAAGCAGCTTCGAGTGGACCATATCCCAGCATATAGTTAGCATAATACAGCGAGCCCCAAATGAATGTTCCAAACAACACCACGCAGAATAACAATAATCCTTTGGAGTTTAGATCAGCACTGGCGATCTCAGAGGCTTCCTCCCCTTTGAGTTCTTCTGATATTTCATAGATCTTTGCTATCTGCACAAGAACTACGAAAAGCAGTGCAACCGAAAATATTATAATTAATGATGTCATGACCTTCTAATATTTAAAGTATTAAACGTGATGATGTAAACTTTCTTCGAGAAACGGATCTCTTTTTGGTGTCAATGGCGCCTTCGACAGAAAATGTAAGGTTGTCCCAATAAATAATGCTAAGAAACCCAGCATTAATCCAATTTCCGGTATTCCAGGAATGGAATATCCAATATTGAAACCTGCTCCATGACTGCCATGTGCAGCTTCAGTAGAATGTTCAGACAAAGCCTGTGCAGCACTACCTGCCTGATGAGATCCAAGTTCAATTGAAGTATGAAGTGCACCTGGTTTAATCATTTGAAACAAATCAACCCAGTGTCCAATAAACACGAGCAATCCTACCAGAATAAGTGTTCCGTATTTTCGCTTTGTGTCATTTCTTAATAATATAAGAAATGGTAATACAAAATTAATTACAAGATTGCCGTAAAACAATATGGGATATTCACGGATACGTGTTTTAAAATAAACAGTTTCCTCCCCTACGTTGCCATACCAGATCAACATATACTGATCAAACCAGAGATATGTCCAGAAAACTGAAAAAGCAAACATAAACTTACCCAAATCATGAAAATGCTCCATGTTGACGGCATGGTAATAGCCTCTGCTTTTAAGATAAATCAACAAAAGGATAGTCAGCGCGATCATACTTACAAAACAACTCGCACTCGAATACCACGCAAACATGGTGCTATACCAATGAGGATCTATTGACATGATCCATAGCCAGATGGCCGCAGCACTGCTAAAACCGGCAATTGGAAGAAAAAGGGCCGCATAAAACTTCATTGACTTATAGTGTGCAAATCGGTTGTCTCCATGGTCATCTTCATCAATGCTGAGATCACGCATTTTCTTGGCAAAAAAGAACCAAACAACCAAAAAACCTAATCCGCCGAAAGTGTAGAAATTTTTGTTTAAAAAACTGGATTTACCTTTAATCACAGGATCTGTAGCAGCAGTCTGTGGATCGGCCCAATGATAAAGATTATGCCATCCAAAGTAAATTCCAATTGCTATAAGGCCCATTAACAGAATACCAAAGAGCAGGAAATGTGACATGCCATCCCAGATTCTTCTGAAAACGACATTCCAACCTGCATAAGCTGTCACACTAACACAAATAAAGAAAATGGCCATCAGTGCAATTAAGGTAAAGAAAACACTGTTGTGAAGAATATTGGTCCAAAGCCGGGTGTGTCCAAGATCATCATTGGCACCGATATAGATCAGAGAAATCAGTCCAATAATACCGAGTACGCTCAATATTATTTTGTCACTGATGGGTAGTTGTATATGCTCTGTATTCATTCTATTTCTTTTACTTTGAGTCTCTATTTTTTAATGGAAGGGCTTGCGGCGACTGCAGCAACTGAAGCGCTTGCTTTTTTCGCATCAAGTACAGCCTGAGAATTAGTGAAAGTATTTTCGGTCGGCGAATACTTCAGATTTTTGGAAGCTGCCTGAAGAGCGCGTATGTAATGCAGTACTTCCCATCTTTCAGTAAACGATAGTTTGTTAGCATAAGAACCCATTACATTTTTTCCATACATCACAGCATGGTAAAAACGACCCTCTGATGCTGCAATAAAATCATCTTTGAGAAAATTAGCAGGTTGTGCCGGATACTTGCCGCCATCATCGCGGACCAGATATCCGCCGCCATCACCTTTCTCACCATGACAAATACTGCAATAGATTAGGTAATTGCTTTTGCCGGATTCCAATGCTTTTGCAGTTAATGGTAAAGGGTTAGAAGTGATTTCTCTTGATGCTCGTAGGCGCTCTTCCTCCGTGTCATTGTAATAATAATTTAGGTGTCCATTGCCGCGGTAAGGCATAGCGTTATTGCTTAAGTCCCCGCAGATCATCATTTGTGCTCCCGTATTGCTGGCAGAATCTGTGTAATTTACGCGAATTGAGCCACGTGCAATGCTTCCTTTAACAGGTAATCTGGGTATGGCATATTGCCGATAATCTTCTATACCATTCCAATGGTGCAATGAATAATATTGCTGACTATTGGCCTCATAGGCCACGGAATGTGCCATGTCAGGCATATATTCATGTCCTGGTTTGTTGCCCTCGGCTGGTGAACAACTTAGGTATAAGCCAGATAAAACAATCGCAGCTAAAATTATCTTATTCATCGATCAGATGGTTTTTGTATTTATTTCCTCCGCTCCAGATTCAGCCAATAAGCTTTTTGCAACTGATTCATTTACGGCAGTCATATCGAAAGCAAGACAGAATTTGTCATCCGTTGTTCTTAAATCTATCTGAGGATTTTTAACACCTGGCCACAATCCACAGATCGTATAAAAGGTGATCGTCATACCCCAAGCAGCAAATAGAACTGTAAGTTCAAAGGTTATCGGTATAAAGGCAGGCACAGACCAGTAAGGTTTTCCACCAAAAATAATTGGCCAGTCCTTCGTAAAAATCCAGGTCATTCCCAAGAATGCAGTCAATGTACCCAGGGCGCCATAAACAAATCCTGCGATGTGTAATCTTGATTCTGACAGGCCAAGCGCCTTTTCCATTCCATGAACAGGAAACGGAGTATAAACATCAAAGATGTCAAGATGCTGAGATTTGGCTTTTCTGATAGCCTGTAATAGCTTCTCCTCATCATCATATATGCCGTAAACAAGATCGACGTTATATTTTCTCATGATATATGGTTATTCTTTATTACTTATTAATGATGATCAACGGAAGTAGTGTGTGATTTGTCGTGATGTCCATGATTTGCGTTTTCCCCGATATACTGATTGCCTCCAACCTTAAGAATATGTTTTATCTCTGCGATGGCTACTACAGGTGCTACACGGGTGAAAATCATATAGAGTGTAAAGAAAAGCCCTATTGTTCCGACAAATATTCCAATTTCTACCCAAGTCGGACGATAATAACTCCATGAAGAAGGCAAATAATCCCTGGCAAGCGTAGTAGCAATAATCACAAAACGTTCAAACCACATGCCTATATTGACAAAAATGCTCATGAAAAAGGTGACAAAAACACTCCTTCTGAATTTTTTGACCCAAAAAATCTGAGGCGAGATTACGTTACAGGCCATCATTCCAAAATAAGACCACCAATACACCCCCATGGCTCTGTTAAAAAAGGCGAATTGCTCATAGATATATCCTGAATACCAGGCAATAAAAAGCTCCGTCAGATAAGCAACACCTACAATGGTTCCGGTAACAAGTATAACCTTGTTCATGGATTCAATGTGCTCCAGTGTAATGTAATCTTGCAGATTAAGTATTTTACGAGTCATTACCATCAGTGTCTGCACCATTGCAAAACCGGAAAAGATCGCACCGGCAACAAAATATGGCGGGAATATTGTTGTATGCCAACCAGGTATAACTGAGGTAGCAAAGTCAAAACTTACTATAGTATGTACTGAAAGAACGAGTGGTGTCGACAGTCCAGCGAGGACAAGTGATAGTGATTCCCATCGCTGCCAATGCTTCGCAGATCCTGTCCATCCAAAAGACAAAGAGTTGTAAACTTTTTTACGAAAGCCACTGGCCCTATTGCGAATACTGGCAAAGTCAGGAACAAGTCCAGTATACCAGAATAAAAGTGATACAGAGAAATAGGTCGAAATCGCAAATACGTCCCATAACAACGGTGAGTTGAAATTGGGCCACAGCGATCCTCTTGTATTGGGGTATGGAAGGAAATAAAAGACAACCCACACCCTGCCTACGTGAATCACAGGAAACAATGCAGCGCATATCACAGCAAAAATCGTCATGGCTTCAGCCGCCCGGTTAACGCCAGTTCTCCAACGCTGTCTGAATAAAAGTAAGATTGCTGAGATCAATGTACCAGCATGTCCGATACCGATCCACCAAACGAAGTTGGTTATGTCATAAGCCCATCCGATGGTCCTGTTGGCACCCCAGGCTCCGATCCCAAACCAAATTGTCCAGCAAATACAGAACAAGCCGAATGCAAGCACTGATACGGCCACAATAAATGCCAATACCCATGCCCTGGTAGGTGATTTTTCTGTGGGTGAGCACAGGTCTTCTGTGATCTGATGATAGGTTTTATGACCTTCTACTAAAGGCCGTCTAACCGGGGCTACAACTCCTCCTGACATTTGATTAATGTTTATTTAAGTTATGCTTCAATGGATTCATCTCTGTTGGTGACCTTCATGGTATAATTGACAACTGGTCTTACACCAATCTCTTCAAGAACAATATAATTTAATGGGTTTTTCAGATTTTTAGCGAGATGACTATTTTCGTTATTCATGTCGCCGAAAGTAATAGCACCTGTAGGACAAGCAGTCTGACAGGCCGTTTTCACTTCATTGGCCATTAATGGACGAGATTCTCTCTTCGCATTAAGTTTTGATTCCTGAATTCTTTGAACACAGAAGGAACATTTTTCAATAACGCCTCTCGTTCGAACAGTAACATCAGGATTCAATACCATGCGTATCAGATTCTCGCCATAATATGGGGTATCAGTTTCTCCAGCCATCATTTTTGAATTACCAGGAAACAGATCCGTCTGGGTATAATCATACCAATTGAATCTTCTCACTTTAAAAGGACAGTTGTTGGCACAATAACGTGTTCCCACACAACGATTGTAAGCCATCTGATTCAAGCCTTCAGAGGAGTGATTTGTGGCGTTAACAGGACAAACGTTTTCACATGGCGCATTGGTGCAATGTTGACACATCATAGGCTGGTAGACCACATTGGGGTTATCTACATTACCATAATAGTAGCGGTCAATGCGTAGCCAGGTCATTTCATGATGTCTTGATACTTCACGCTTGCCCACCATTGGAACATTGTTTTCAGCAACACAGGCTACTGCACACGCGCTGCAGCCTATACATGCATTCAAGTCAACGTGCATTCCCCAGTGATGCCCCGCATTATATTGATATTCATAGCTTGGGTAGAGGGAATTATTATTTAGTTCTTGTGCCTCATGGCGCTTTTCGTTTAGCTCTTCGATTTTCTCCTTCAGTTCCGAAATGGTACTGGTCTTAAGTATCGTGCGGTCCGTTAGAGATCCCTGGTATCCTTTTGTAAGTGGTTTGAAAGCATCATCTATTAGCGCAGCTTCGTCTGCATTGATCATTTTACCACTTGATTTTTCAATCGCTTTGACACCAAGGGTATGATGATGCTGAACACAGGCAAAAGATTTCTCCAATCCGATTCCTGC
Source organism: Saprospiraceae bacterium (assembly GCA_019694255.1). Classification (GTDB taxonomy): domain Bacteria; phylum Bacteroidota; class Bacteroidia; order Chitinophagales; family Saprospiraceae; genus Vicinibacter. The sequence goes on along the minus strand of JAIBCI010000057.1, from coordinate 21,852 downwards.
TTGCTTCAATTCAGCATTCTCTATATAATATTGAGTATGCCCATTTTCGTCAGTGGTTAAGAAAGGGTATACATCTGTGCCAATTCCGGTACCGCATACGCCCCCATTCTTTCTTCCGTAGCCAAGTGCTACAGATACTGTTCCCGGCATCGTTCCGAATTGTTTTATAGCACCTAACTGAACTTTTTGATTATTCAGTGTGAGGTCTACAACAGTGCCGTCTTCTTTTATATCTTCAAAACTTATAAATCGACGGTCTCCATCAAAACTGATTGGTACGCCAACATAATTGCCCCAGGCACAACGTGAGACAGGTTCTGGAATTTCCTGCAACCATGGATTATTGGCATATTGGCCTGCTCCGATTCCAATATTCTCCGTAATGGCAACTTCTAGATTACTTCCTGCAGAAGGCTTAATTTTAGACGCTGCATTTGCCAAATTTCCCGCAAAATTTAAATTATCCGTTGTGGCAGCAGATTCAAAAACGCCATCATGCAGACATTTATCCCAAAACGCCTGCATATCGTTGTTGGAAGCACCAAAACTTTCTTTCCATGAATTCCGTAAATAATCATAGTAAGGTTGTTCCGCCTGAGCATTTAGCATGGCAGATTTACACCAAACCAGTAGACTATGTTCTGCCTGTCTGGTATTGTGTATCGGGTTAATAGCAGGTTGAATTAAAGAATAAATTCCTTTTTTGGGTTCAGCATCGCCCCAACTCTCAAGATAGTGATGATCCGGCGCACTAAAAGTACATAATAACGTGGATTCATCCAGCAGTGTGTTCAAGCTGACCTTTGTGGAGACCTTTGACATAGCCTCTGTAAATTTTGCAGACATTGGCGAGTCATAGGCAGGGTTTGCATTCCATAATATGACGGCGTCCACCTGACCACTATTCATTTCGTTTATTGCAGAAATAAGATCCGCCTCATTGCCTTGACGTTGATAAGACAGGCGAGTCATTCCTACCGTTGAGCCGATATTGCCTAACAGTTGGTTAATTCCAAGAACAATAGTTTGTTGGTCAACGCTATTATTGCCACATACTACAAGAGATTTTCCCTTGTTGGCGACCAGCGCTTCAGCGGCTTTTGTCAAAGAAGCTTTTGCTTTTTCATTAACCTGCCCTCCTGGAAGACCATTCCCACCCGTTTTAGCAGCAACAAGATTGTATAAGGCAATGATGGCACTTCCCTGTTCAGAAGGCTTAACAAGTATTCTGTGGTCCGCATTGGATCCCGTTAAAGACATCTGAGATTCAACCTGAAAATGTCTTGACATTGATGGTTTCTCTGCATCCACTTTACGATTGGTTACATATTGTGAAGCATACTCAACCGGTGAAATCCAGGTTCCAAGAAAATCGGCATTAAAGCTTACGATCGTTTGGGCTAGATCAAAACGGTAATCTGGTATTGCGCGTACACCCATACAGTTTTGCATTGCCTGAAGCAATCCTGCACTGGAAACCGCATCGTACATTACGTGCTTTGTATTTGGAAACTTTGAAATAAACTCCCTTAATACTTTTTTAGAGGTGTAGCCAAGTATTGTCGGGGAAATAATTCTGATACGGCTACCCGCATTCAACGCATTTCCAATCTCATTGTCGAGGTCATTCCAAGCCAAATTCTCAGCTTTTCCTCCATTCAGTCTTGCAGCATTTTTTAACCTGTTTGTATCATAGAGCGATAGAACAGATGCTTGTGCTCTTGATGAGGTGCCTCCTTTTGAAATTGTGCTTAATGGATTTCCTTCAATTTTTATAGGACGACCTTCTCGCGTCTTAACAAGGATCGAACAATAGTCGCCGCCGTTTACAAATGTTGAAGCATAATAATTGGCAACACCCGGAACGATTTCATCGGATGCAACCGTGTATGGAATGGCCTTTTTAATTGGCATTTCGCACGATGCCAAAGTTGCCGCTGAAATTCCAAACCCCAGCATTTTTAGAAAATCTCTTCTGTTAGCTTGTACTCCGGACACTGCATCATCCTCGAGCAATGACTGGATATTTACATCACTTCTTTCCGATGAAATTTCGCTGATCAAAGAAGGATCGATCATCAGATCCCGCTCACTTACCCATGCTTGATTTGTATTTGTCTTCATTTGCTTCTATCGTTTGAGATCAATAATGACATTTTTGACATTCGAGGCCTCCTATGTCGGACACTTTTACACTGGTTCTTTCTCCTTTTTTTAGTTCCTCATGATATGTTTTGTAGTTCTCATAGTAAGGGTTATCTGTAAATTTAACATCAGTCTGACGGTGGCAATTGATACACCATCCCATAGACAAGGGTGCGTATTGTCTTAATGTTTGCATATCTTCCACATTGCCGTGACATTTTTGGCAGGCAACCTTACCTACGGTGACATGCTGAGAATGGTTAAAATACACGTGATCCGGAAGATTATGAATCCTTATCCATTCAATAGGTCCCTGGATTTTATGTTTTTGCTCGCTGGTCATAGCAGCAACAATTTCATTCCACTGATTTTCAATTTCAGTCTGGGCGTTCTCGGTTAAATCTTTGACATTATTTTCTGATTTGTAATTATCTGAGATCCATTTCTTATAAATCTCTGTAATGGTGTCCATGCCCAGGTTGTCATAATTGTCAATATACTTGTCAACATTAGGATTATAACCTATTGAGGTAAATATCTTCGTCAATTCGGCCGTTCCGTATTTGCTACCTTTTTTGATCGCTCTGTGACAGTTCATACAGGTTGAGGCGCCTGGAATAACACTCTGTTTGGATCTTCTTGCGCCGTCATGGCAATAATTACAGTCGATTTTATTCAATCCGGCATGGGTTGCATGGCTGAATTTAATAGGTTGATCAGGAGCATAATTCTGTTGTCTTCCTAATGAGATCGCATTGTTAGCAGTAGAATACCCGCCAAAAAGAATGAGACCAAAGAGTACAAGGGAAATTACCCCCTTACTGGTAAGCTTGTCCCAGATAGTTGCTCTTGCTGCGGTGGTATCACCCAACGCTAATTTGCGCGTATAGGTCAGGTCTGACATGACATTCCAAAGGAATAAAGCTAGACTTAGGAGTACACCAAAGGCCACATATATCCAAATTGTTGAAAAACCTCGGTCACCGCCGTTTTGACCTCCTGCTGCGACTGCCGCTGCATCGGGTTTGGGACCGTATGTTCCTTTAAAAACACCTTCTACATAAAGAAAAATACTCTCAATTTCATCATCTTTCAGATTGGGAAACGCAGTCATCACTGTCGGTTTCCATTGATTCCAGAGTTCTGTTGCTTTAGGATGTCCCGCGCTGATCAAAGCCTGGGAATTGCGAACCCACTTATGAAGGTCCTCTTTTGGATAAGAAGCCCACCGCTCAACCGCTCCGCCCAAAGCAGGACCGGTTAGCTTGTCTTTCATGTTTTTGTTATGGCAGGAAGCGCAATTGTTTTTGAACAAGGTTTTACCTATTTCAATGTCTGGCGCGGCAAACAGGCTCGCAGTAGATATTGCAACTAGCAATAATAACCCGATCAGGCGATGACTAAACATAAGTGGTTGATATAAAGTGAGATACAAATGGCGATTCGTTTTATCTTGTAAAAGGGATATTAGTTTGGCGCAAATTTAGGCTTAAACTTGACATACTCATCATTTCAGCATGAGGAATTAATTTAATGTTTTTAATATTTTTTAAATAGTTCCCCATTTCCTCGTAATTTAACGTTAAAAGTAATTTTTGGTTTACACGGCAATTGGCGCCTTAATGGCTGGATGTGATTGATAATCAATTAATTCGAAATCCTCAAAGCAAAATTCATCGATATTTCTTCGCAGTGGATTTATTTTCATTTCTGGAAGATTTAAAGGAGTCCTGCTGAGTTGAAGCTCAGCCTGTTGTAAATGGTTCAGGTAAAGGTGCACGTCTCCGAATGTATGAATAAACGTACCAGGTTGAAGGCCGCACACCTGCGCAATCATCAGTGTTAGCAATGAATACGAGGCAATGTTAAAAGGCACCCCAAGAAAAACATCCGCGCTACGCTGATAGAGCTGGCAAGACAATTTGCCTTCACTTACATAAAACTGGAACAAACAGTGACATGGGTTCAGTGCCATTTCAGATAGTTCAGCTACATTCCATGCACTAACAACAAGTCGTCTCGAGTCAGGATTCTTCCTGATCTGATCAATAACCTCCTTGATTTGATCAATTTGGCCTCCCTTGCCATCAGGCCAGCTTCGCCATTGCCTTCCATATACCGGGCCCAAATTACCTTGAGCATCAGCCCATTCGTCCCAAATTGAAACTCCATGCTGATTTAAATAGGCAATATTTGTATCACCTTTAAGAAACCACAATAACTCATAAATTATGGACTTTAAATGCAGTTTTTTAGTTGTTAAAAGTGGGAACCGATCCGCCAAATCCAAATGCATCTGATAGCCAAAAATGCTTTTGGTTCCAATGCCGGTACGGTCAGATTTGACGGTGCCATTCAAATAAACATGCTGGAGCAAATCAAGATAAGCCTGCATAATAGAATCGCTGCAAAACTAAGTATATAATCCAAAATTGATAATATATTTATTAAATATTTATAATTGCCTATATATCAGATTAAAACAAGCTATTGTGGCACTTTATTTGCTTAATTTTACATTGAATTTATAGTTTTATGAAGCGTTCGTTCCAATGGCTGTTGGTAGTGTCTGTCTTTATTTTTTCGTTCAATACCAAACTGATCTCTCAGAACTTTTTTGAAGAAATTGATAAGGTGCATGCCGGACTCCTTAAGTATATCGATTCCCTGGATCTGAGCAGGGAAAAATTCATCAACGGACGTTCTGGATCTGTCGAATACCAACTGGAAATCAACAGAATATCTACAGAAATCAGTATGCTAGCCGGCCGCAATCTTGAATTGACCTTTCCAATCGTAGATTCTATTAACAGTATTTGGCTTTCAAATCCTGAATATATCGCAATGGATACTTCAGGATTTTCGGAGGCTGATACAGTCGAGGAATTTTCTTTTCCAAAAGGCCATAATGTAGCTAAACCAAATGTTATGTCCGTTTTCATGGATGCGGTTATACCGTCTCCTAACAAGAAGACATATTTGGAAGGCAATATTCGCTTAGGCTTTATCCAGAGCATGAGTCCGCATGGAACCGGAACATTTACACCTTCGTTGAAAGCATGGCATAATTTCTATTTTGATAATTTCCATTTAGCACTTCGCACAAGGCTTGGGCACAATGGCTCAAGACTGTTTATTCGATATGGATTAGGGATAGATTATGTCAGTATCAGTCAGAAAATGAATATTCAGAGACTCATTACGGATCAAGTAATATTTCCTTACTTTGACAATAAAGTGAACACAGACCCAAGCATTGAAGCTACAAAACTCAGGCTCAAATATTTGTATATTCCATTAGGTCTTGCTTGTCAATTTCAAAAAAAACTAAGAATTGAAGCTTCTGCCTTTATCAATATTTTACTGAGAGAAAGATACTATACAGAATTTTCAGGTTCCGAAAGAGATTATGAGACAGTCCTGCATACTAATCTTGGTGTTCGTAATTTCTATACCGGAATAAATGCACAATTCTTCTATAAAAGAACAGGATTGTATTTTGAGACCAGTTTCAATTCTATATTTAAGAGACAATCTTTGACCAACATTAATTACTTCAAAATTGGAGTTGTTTTTAGGTAACTTCTTTCATTCTTCTTCATCTTCAAAGAAGACCGGATCCAGCATAGGCAGGCCAATCCATTCATTTTCTTCCTGAGATACGGATAGCATACGCATAAAACCGCCTGACGCTTTCGCAATTTGTTCTGCATAGTCAAGTAAACCCTCATAAATTCCAGACGCAATTCTTGGATGGAGTTTTGGAAAAATTACATTCAGTCCTGAAAGCCTGGAAGAAATATTCTTGTTCCTTTCCGCACTGGTTTTGGGAAGTTCTTTCCACAATGCATTCAGCCTCTTCTCAAATTCAGGCTCCAGGTCCTGGTAGATTGGCTTCAGGTCGATATCGTGCGCAAAGGTCCGAATATGAACTATTTTTTTTGCCCACTCTTTCTCGACAGGATCAAAATGATCATCAGCTGCACCGATCAGAATAGCGATGAGCGGTACGGCATCAAGTATTTGCTGGTATTCTGAGTCCTTGATTGAGCGAAAAACATTTGACATATAAGAAAAAATTGTTGTACAAATTTATAATAGAAATGAATCCCTCAACCAAAAATATAAACGAACGTTGTCTTTTGCTGTGATTCACTGGCTATGCTCCTACAAGTGCTTGTCGGAACAGGAAGAATGTCAGTTAACATTGAATATATTGCAATAAAAAGCAATCTATAGCTGCCAGACAGAGTCCGGTGAAATGTACCTTTGTGGAAAATCACCGGATGACGAAGCAGAACCTGTTATTTGAGGTTAAGACCACCACACCGCTGATGGAGCAGTATTTAGAGATGAAGGCACGTCATCCCGATGCAATCCTACTCTATCGCGTCGGAGATTTTTATGAGACCTTTGGCGAAGACGCCATTACAACTTCCGGGGTACTAGGCATAACCCTCACCAGCCGGAATAATGGAGGCTCTGATATTGAATTAGCCGGTTTTCCATTTCATGCCCTTGACAACTATCTACCCAAGCTCGTGCGCGGCGGATATCGCGTTGCCATCTGTGAGCAATTGGAAAAGCCTGGTAAAGGCAAAAAAGTTCTCAAGAGAGGAATATCGGATATTGTAACACCTGGAATCACACTTGACGGCAGGTTGCTTGACCAAAAAAAAAATAATTATTTAGCTTCATTTTTTATCCAGGATTTAGAACATGCAGGCCTTGCATTGGCGGATGTGTCCACGGGCGAATTTTATCTGGCTGAGGGAAACCTGATTTCAATAAACAGGATGCTACAAAACTTCAGTCCTTCGGAATTGCTACTACCTAAATCAATGAAAGGTAACTTTGAACAATTGATCGGTAGTGGGTATTATACCTACTTTTTAGATGATTGGCATTACAGTGATTCCTTTGCATATAAAAAACTAACGCAACATTTTAATGTCGTTAACCTAAAAGGATTTGGAGTTGATGAATGCCGGCTTGCGCAGATGGCAGCCGGATCGCTGTTGCAATATTTGGAAAGGAACGAGACAACAAATCCCAGACAACTTTCCGGAATGTCTCGTCTGATCGATCAAGAGTCAATGTGGATGGACAAGTTCACCATCAGGAATCTTGAACTCATCCACCCTCTGAATGAAAGTGGCCAATCATTAATCAACGTCATTGACAGGACGACTACACCTATGGGGGCTCGAATGCTCAATAAATGGTTATTAATGCCGCTGATAGACAGAAAATCAATTGTTGACCGGCATAATGCAGTTCGATATCTCGTTCAGGAAGCTAATTTGCGTGAAGAATTGCTTTCAGCATTGAACGGATTCGGTGACCTGGAAAGACTCGTCGCCAAATTACCAATGCACAAAATCAATCCCAGGGAGTTCAAAGCAGTTGGCAAGGCACTTGAAAAGATCCAGAAGATCATAGTTCTGCTTTGTCATACATCGGATAGTCTGCTTCTTGAATCAGTCAATGCATTGGATGGCTGCGCCAATTTGCTTAGGAATATTGAATTCGCGCTTGAATCTGATGCGCCTGTTGTAATAAACAAAGGGGGAATTTTCAAGCCAGGGTATAACCGTGAACTCGATGACCTGAAATATATTCTAACAAACAGCAAAGACCTGCTACTCGAAATTCAAAAGGAAGAATCCCTTAGAACAGGTATAACAAATCTCAAAATCGGTTATAACTCGGTATTTGGCTATTATCTTGAAGTAACCAACAAATACAAAAATCAGGATATAATTCCGCCAGACTGGATCAGAAAACAAACAATGTCTACCGGTGAAAGGTATATCACATCTCGCCTAAAAGAACTCGAGGACAAAATTCTTGGAGCCGAAGAAAAAATAATCTCTCTTGAAGAAGAACTCTACAAAGAACTGATTGAAAGCGCACAGGCATATTTGTTGCCATTACAGAAAAATGCCCGCACTGTCGCCTTATTGGATTGCCTATTGGGTTTTGCCATTCAAGCGGAACAATTTCAGTACATTCAGCCTGAAATTACTGATGGTGACTCCATTATGATAGAAGGAGGACGCCATCCTGTCATTGAGCGCATGCTGCCAACAGGCGAGTCTTTTATTCCAAATGATATATTTATTGACAGGGATCAACAGCAGATATTAATGATCACTGGACCTAACATGAGCGGCAAATCTGCAATACTGCGTCAGACAGCACTTATTTGCATTTTGGCACAAGCGGGTTCTTTTGTACCTTGTAACAAGGCAATTTTGGGAATTCACGACCGGCTGTTTACGCGTGTAGGTGCAAGCGATAATATTTCATCCGGAGAGTCAACTTTTATGGTTGAGATGAATGAGACGTCTGCCATACTCAATAATCTATCCTCACGCTCATTGGTTCTCCTGGATGAAATTGGACGAGGCACGAGCACGTATGATGGTATTTCGATTGCCTGGTCTATAGCATGTTATCTGCATAACTCCCCTTTGCGTCCGAAGACTTTATTCGCAACACATTATCACGAACTCAATGAGCTGGGTGAGGAATTGCCAAGGGTAAAAAATTTTCATGTTGCAACCAAAGAATCAGGCAAAAATGTAATTTTTCTCAGAAAGTTACTTGAAGGCGGATCGGAGCATTCTTTTGGCATCCATGTCGCCCAAATGGCTGGCATGCCAGAAGCCATCATCAGTTCAGCAAGGCAGAAGTTGGCAGAACTCGAAAGCGCACGACAGCACCATGATGGAAAAGCGGAGGGTTTAAACCTTAAGGTGTTGAAAATAAATAATACAAGTCTCATGGAGGAGGAAATTCTAAATCTAAATACAGAGGCAATTAGCCCTATTGAAGCTTTGATCAAACTAAATGAATTGCAGGAGAGATTGCGCAGAAGACTGGATGAAGAATGACACAGAGATTAAATTTAAATTAATTGTGAATAGTAGTGATTTTGTGCTGATAGCCAAAACCTTAGATAACCAATAATGTTGATTGCATCAGAAAATTAAATTTATAGAAATGAGATTGTCTTATCGACTTGGAACCAGTCTAATTATAATCGCTCTGATAGCGGGTTGTTCGAAGAATAATGGAGCCAAAACGCCGACGGAGGAACTTGCCACCCTCAAAACACAAGTTGCTACCGCCACCCAGAGAATAAAAGAGTTGGAAAGCATTATCGAAAAAAGTGACACAAGCCTCATGGGTAAATCCGGAAGGGCTAAAAAAGTGCAGGTAGATACTGTAGGAATATCCACATTTAATCATTTTATAGAAGCACAAGGAATGGTTGATGCCGAGCTCAACGTACTAGTAGCTCCTCAAATGCCTGGTGTCGTTAAATCGATACTGGTTAAAGAAGGAAACAGGGTTGTTGCCGGGCAAGTACTGGCAACTTTAGATGCTGCTGCCCTTCGACAGGGAATCGAAGAAGTTAAAACAGCGCTCGCTACGGCGAACACGATGTATGAAAAACAAAAATCACTATGGGAACAAAATATCGGGAGCGAAGCACAGTATCTCATGGCAAAGAATCAGAAAGAACAACTTGAGAAAAAAATTGAAACCCTCAATGCTCAGGTCAGAATGGCAAGTATAAAATCACCGGTGTCAGGAACTGTAGATGAAATAAAATTAAAATTAGGCGAAATCGCTTCGCCAGGTTTTCAGGGAATTCGTGTTGTAAATAATAGTAAGCTTACAGTTAAAGCTAAATTGTCAGATATGTATGCGTCAAAAGCCAAAACCGGCAATCCAGTAAAAATTTATTTTCCTGACTTAAACAAGGAAATCAATTCAAAACTGAGTTTTGTCTCTGCAGCTGTCAATACTTCTAGCCGCACCATACTGGTTGAATCTAGTCTGCCACCCAATCCTGAATTTAAACCGAATCAAGCTGCAAGAATAAGAATTAACGATACACAAATAAAAAATGCAATCGTAGTAAGTTCTAATATCATTCAACATAGTGTCGATGGCGAAGATTATATTCTGACGGCTGAAATGAACGACGGCATTCTTTATGCCAAAAAGAAAAATGTAGTGGTTGATACGGAATATAATGGCGACACAGTAATTAAATCAGGACTTCAAAAAGGAGAAGTCATTATCACAACAGGATACAGCGAGTTAGTGGATGGCCAAATTATTCAGTTATAATCTTTCAATAGACTTTTTTAAAAAATTTCAGGGTGGTTATGCATAGTCAGGATATCAAGCATTTGTCTTTCACCAACTGGTGTATAAAAAATTCGACATCAATATACATTTTTACATTTATTATATGTATTGCTGGTTATATTGCTTATAACAGAACTCCAAAGGAGTTGTTTCCAGACATTGTGATTCCAACGGTATCAGTTTCAACAATCTATCCCGGGGCTACTCCTCAGGATGTAGAAAACCTTATAAGCAAGCAAATTGAAAAACAGCTAAAGTCAATTAATGGAATAAAAAAAGTTACCAGCAACTCTATTTCTGACTTTAGTCTGGTGATCGCGGAATTTAACACAAACATGGATCCCAAAATTTGTAAGCAAAGGGTATCTGATGCAGTGGACAAAGCAAAGAAAGACCTTCCTACAGACTTAAAAACAGATCCTCAGGTTCAGGAGTTTGATTTCAGCGAGATTCCGATCATGAATATTAATATAGCGGGTGATTTTCCTCTAGACCGGATCAAAGGATATGCAGAACAACTCAGAGACAAGATTGAGACGCTAAAGGAAATTACCAGAGTTGATATCATTGGAGGCGTTGATCGTGAAATTCAGGTCAATATTGATCTCATGAAATTAAATCTGCTGGGAATGACCTTTGGCGATATCGAAGGCGCTATCCAAAGACAGAATATGAATATTTCAGGAGGCGAATTAAATATTCAAGGTTTGCGCAGAAATATTCGGATCACAGGTGAATTTGAATCCCCGAAGGAGATCGGCGATATTGTTATTCGCAGTTTTCAGGGCAATCAGGTTTTTTTAAAAGACATTGCAGATATTAAAGACGCCTTCAAGGAAAAACAGGATTTCGCAAGATTGGATAATAAAAGTGTAGTGACCCTCAATGTTATCAAACGCAGTGGAGAGAATCTCATTGATGCGACTGATAAGATTTACAAAATTATTGACGAGTACCAGTCAAGCCGGTTTCCTGAGGGGTTAAAAATTAAGGTGACCGGAGATACGTCAGAAAACACCAGAGTACAGTTACACGATCTTTTCAATACTGTTATACTTGGATTTATTTTTGTAGTATTTGTACTCATGTTTTTCATGGGATTTACCAATGCATTTTTTGTTGGATTGGCCGTGCCACTTTCCTGTATGGTTGCGTTTATTATCCTTCCTTCAATGGGTCTTACCATGAATGTGATTGTATTGTTTTCTTTTTTACTTGCCTTGGGAATTATTGTGGATGATGCAATAGTCGTTATTGAAAACACACATCGCATTTATAATAAAAATAAAGATATAAGCATTGTCAGAGCAGCGCAGGATGCTGCTGGTGAAGTCTTTCTTCCAGTACTTACAGGAACACTAACTACGCTGATGCCTTTTGTTCCTTTGCTATTCTGGCCTGGAATTATTGGAAAATTCATGTCAAATCTGCCAGTAACTCTGATTATAACCCTTGGTGCTTCACTCTTTGTGGCTTTTGTAATGAATCCTGTATTCGCTGTCTCATTTATGAAACGCGATGACCATCTTGAAAAATCCAAGTTTAGAGATTATTTCAGAATAATAGGAGGACTTATTGCAGTAAGTATTTTAGCTTACTTGTTTGGTGCACGAGGAATGGGCAATTTAGGATTCGTAGTGGTCGGACTAATTCTACTCTATCATTTTTTCTTGGAAGGATTTATTCTAGTATTTCAGAATAGAATATGGCCTTCCTTCATCAATATGTACCGACAACTCCTTCGTTGGCTTCTTAAAGGATGGCGTCCTGTAACTATTATCATTGCCTCCTTCTTGTTTCTAATTTTTTCCTGGATGTTCTATCTTGGCACCAAGCCACTGATCGAGACTTTCCCGGATGGAGATCCCAATTTTGCCTTTGTATATTGTAAATTACCGATGGGGACTGATGCAAGTGTTACGGACTCAATTACCAGAATCATAGAAAAAAGAGTTTATAAAGTAATTGGATCAAATAACCCCATTGTTACTTCAGTTATTTCAAATATCGGATTAGGTACCGGCACACAGGATAACCCTGATCGTGTACCGGCACCGCATAAAAGCAAAGTTACAGTAGCCTTTAAGAAATTTGCGGACAGACATGGTATTTCAACTGTGGACATTCTTGAAAATATCAAAAATGAATTCCGAGACGGAATAGCCGGTGCAGAACTCATTATTGAAAAAGAAAGAGGTGGCCCTCCGGTTGGAAAAGCTATTAACATGGAGATCAGCGGTGACGATTTTGAAGTGCTGGATGATTTATCGAAAAAAATACAAACCGAAATTTCAAATTCTGGAATCAAGGGAGTGGAATCTCTAAGCTCTGATTTCCAGATTAGCAAACCAGAAATTATTATCGATCTGGATGAAGAAAAGGCGCAGCGGGAAGGTGTTAGTCTTGCGCAAATCGCCGTTGAGATAAGAACTGCACTTTTTGGCAAGGAGGTCTCAAAATACAGAGATGCTAATGACGATTACCCCATTCAGCTTCGTGTAAAAGAAGCTGACAGGCAGCACCTGGACAGAATACTCTCGTTGAATGTTGCATTTATGGATATGTCTTCGCAGCAATTCAAACAAATTCCCTTGTCCTCATTTGTTCAAATAAAATATGGAAAATCCATCAGCAGTATTAACCGTAAAAATCAAAAGCGGCTTATAACGTTAAGTTCAGACGTTACGCACGGCTATAGCCCAAACCAGGTTGTGGATGAAATAAAATCAGTGGTAGGCAAAATGAATATACCCGAAGGCTATGACGTTTCATTTACAGGTGAGTTGGAACAACAACAGGAGACTGCAGGATTTCTGGGAGTAGCATTTGGCACTGCACTTGCCCTCATGTTATTGATACTGGTCACCCAATTTAATTCCCTGGTTAAGCCGTTTATTATTTTTAGCACGGTACTGTTCTCACTGATTGGAATTGCGCTTGGATTTGGATTATTCCATATGAAATTTAGCGTCGTAATGACTGGTGTTGGTATATTTTCGCTTGCTGGAATCGTCGTGCGAAACGGCATTCTGCTGATCGAGTTTATCGATGAGTTACGCCACCATGGCCTTTCGGTTATTGATGCTGTCGTGGAAGGTGGTGCCACACGTATTACACCAGTTATACTAACTGCAATTTCAGCAATTCTGGGTCTGATTCCACTAGCAATTGGTCTTAATATGGATTTTGCAACTTTGTTTACAGAATTCAATCCTCATTTTTTTCTTGGTGGCGATAACGTTAAGTTCTGGGGACCTTTAGCATGGACTATAATTTTTGGCCTGATTGTGGCAACTTTTCTAACGCTGCTGGTTGTCCCCTGTATGTATATTTTTGGACACAATACTCGTAGTTGGATTGGACAAAAGTTCAATCTTTTACAAAATGAGCCTGAAACAAAGTAGAATATTATTATTTCTATCAATAATTGGAATTTGCGGAATATTATATTTCTATGTCTTCCATGTTCAAAATTATGGTAAAGATTTAGCGACTTCTTTGCCGCAAAGACCTTTAAAGTCGAATAATCCGTCTAATGAGCGCGCAGAGCATTCTTCACTCCTGAAGGATACTATACCTAGTTATGCTGAAGCAACATTGAATTACATACTTCAGAATGGCAAAGCACCTGTAGGTTATGTCGGGGGAAGAATATTTTCAAATCGCGAAAAAAGACTCGTTACCTATAATACTACAGGCCAAAGGATTAGATATCAAGAATGGGATGTACACCCCAAATCCAAATTAGTTCATCGGGGTGCCGAACGTTTGATAACCGGATCTGATGGTAGTGCCTATTTTACAAGTGATCATTATAAAACATTTATTAAAATACGCTGATGCTGAAGCCTTTTATAATTAATATTAACCTAAATAATCGATTGCCTGATCAGTACACTGAGAATTGCTTTGTTGCAACGCTGAACGGAGCGAATTGCCGAACCGAAAATACGCTGCATGATTCGATGGCAGCTTCACTTAACTTTCCAGATTACTACGGAAGAAATCTAGACGCTCTTTTTGATAATTTACTTGATCTTTCGTGGATTTCACAGGATTGTATTATTTTATATATCCAACAGTTTGACCTAATCATGGAGGATCAACCAGAAAAAAAATATCTTAAAGAAGCAATAATTTTACTATTAAATGATTGGTGCGGTGCCGTCACAGATGAGTTTGCTGAAGGTGGTGACGTTGAAAAAAAATGCTATATAATCATTGATCATTGTGAAGGCCTTGAAGGCATGTTCAAAGAGTTAGAAGTTCCTTTCGATTACCTTACAAAAACAAATAAAATCTGAAATTGAAAAAATGGTATGATTTGAATTGACAAATCATCAAGTTCTGCGACCACACACTAAAAGCAATATCGCAAGTAAATACAAATTATTCAGTGTTTTTTATGAACGATATCCGGCGCATTTTTAACGACTACCTGAACTGTATTTCTGATTCTCTCTTCAAGAATAATAATTTTTTCTGATAGCAACTTCGGGAGCATGGTCTCATTGCAATGCCTGATTGTATAGAGATCCAGATCCGGATCAATGATTACACTGAATTGTTGTTCGACTTTTTTTTGCAATTCGGCAATTTTTGCGCGCTGATTGCTAGCGCAAATAGTGAATGAAATGGCGGTATTCCGCATAAGATTAACTTTAATCCTCAGCTGGTCAAATATCTTAAAAAGTTCAGCCAGATGATCTTCAGCAATAAATGAAAGATCTTTTGAAGAGAAATGAATTAACGCCTGATTACGCTCTAACACAACAATAGGCGGATATTCTCTTTCAATTTCTCCAAAAATTATAGTACCATCTTTCTGAGGCTCTATAAATGATCGCACATTGAGCGGAATATTTTTATTCTTTAATGGTTGAATGGTCTTGGGATGAATTACTTTAGCGCCATAGTATGTCATTTCGATCGCTTCCATAAAAGACAATCGGTCTAACTTCGTGACATTGTCAAATACTTTTGGATCACCGGTAAGCACACCCGGTACATCTTTCCAAATAGTCATTGATCTGGCATTGAGTGCCGCAGAAATAATGGCAGCGGTATAATCCGAACCTTCTCTTCCCAGTGTGACAGTATTGTTTTCAGCAGTGGAACCGATGAAACCCTGGGTGACTATGACTTTCCGTTGAGTCAGCAGTGGAAGACAGGTGTCCTTTATTTGATCATTGGTGATATTCCATTGAACCCTGCCTTCTCGCCATGTCTCATCAGTCCTGATTAAAGAACGCGCATCGACCCAGCTTGTATTGATGCCACTGCTTTTCAAAGTGGCTTCAAGTATTCTTGAAGAAACCAGTTCACCTATTGCAATAACCTGGTCATAGGCATAATCATAGTTCATTTCACGGGTTTCCTCAATAATCCATTCTGCTTCGACAAAATGTTCGTGTACCAGCTGCTGTAATGTATCCTCATTATCTAACCCCAATGAGGATATTATATGCTGGTGGGATATTCTTATTTTTTCTAACTCCTTCAGCGCATCCGACGTATTCATAAATTTCTTATCAATAACTTCTTCTAAAGCATTGGTAGTTTTCCCTGTAGCAGACACAACAACCACCAATGAATCTTCACCCTGATGATTTCGAATAATATCTGCTACATTCCGAAAACCATCCGCGTCTTTTACGGAGGCACCCCCAAACTTAAATACTACCATTGTTGGATATAACTTCTAATCTTTAAACAGTTTGTCATACGGATTATCAATAATTGACCGACCCGGTGTATTATGCTCGAGAACCAGAGGCGGATCTTGTGCTACAAGCGAATTTTTCTCTGCACCTAGAATTTTAGAAACACCTTGTTTTTCCCATTTTTCAAGCATCTTGAGTCCTTTCTCTTCAAATACTCCATTTTGCAAATCAACGGAAGACATAAAATTTTCTGAAAGCTCCATAAACTGCTCCATTTCTCCAACTTTCATACTCACGTCATCCGCCATTGCATCCAATGCTTCATCAAACAAAGCTCTTTGATCTTTATCACCTGATATGACACTCATTGCTGAACGCATCGCAGAGTGACTTGCATGTATGGCCTGCCGCTCTTGCTCTTTAATTTTTACCTGGTCTGAAATATCCTCAGCCATAATTTCTGAAGCCTGATACATCCTTGTTAATACTTTATAAAGTATTTCCATTTTTCTGTATAAATCTTCAAGCTTTACATTGGATTCCTTTAGCCGACCTGCTTGTCTCGCTTTGAGTACTACAACTGACTCCTGATTAACCTGTCGTGCTTCCTTCACCTGACTTAAGTTAGAATCTATCTGCTTGTCATTATTGTAGATTTGCTCTTTCAACAAATGCATTTGGGCACGAAGCCGACCAATCTGCTTGTTCATTTTACCCAAATTATCTTTCAAATCGGATACATAGCTTTTCAAAATACCTATAGGATCTAATTGAATAAAAAGACCGGTGATCCAACGCATGACCGACTTGTACATATACCAGACAAGATTCCGCATTCGTGGATCGAGAATTATATACAGGATTGCTCCAAGAACAAGTAACATTCCACCGAGGTATAGCAAATTACTGGTTAGTTGGATCAGAGTTGGAAGGAACTTAACAAATAAGTAACCTACACCAGTGATCATACCGGCCAATATCAACCCGCCTGTAATTCCTTCAGGCTTTCCCCAAAAATTTCTTTTTTGTAACCCCGAAATTTCCATATCTAATATTAATTTTCAAAAATAAGATCTATTGTAGGTATTGCTTCATTTTTTGGATATCCTTCCTGATTTCATCGACAAAGGAGACATAGTTCGAATTAAAATCTGCCTTATTCGCGGCTATTTTGGCCTGAACCTGACTCAAATCGGAGGTCAGAATGGCTAAATTTTTTTCGAGTTCTTCAATTTCACGATGAAGGGTCTCAAGCTGTTTTTTACTGTCATCAAGCTTTTGTTGGGTACTCTTGATATCAGAAGATTTATTTTGCACCTGGTCAGCCAGGAATTTATCAGCCGCCTGATGAAATTTTGCTTGCTCGGTCTCCAGAACGCTTAAATAAGAATTTGCCGTCGACATGAGATGGGCTACGTCGACATTCATCGCCTGAGCAGCTGCAAAAACAGTCCGGTAAACATTCGCCTCATCCATGTTTGCTAACTTTGCAACTGATTGCAGTGCTTTCTTATATTCAAGATAATCGTAGCCGGGTAGATTGTTCTTTTCAAGAATTCCGCTCAGCAATTCATAAAATTTTTGACGATTTTCTGAGCTCATTGAAACACCCGTATCCTGTGTGTCCTGAGATGTTGTCGCTGTGGAAGACGCGGCCACTGTATTGGCACTACCCGGATTGTCTTCCGGCACAATAAACACTGATTTTATTTTATCTAAAATTCCCATCGGAAAGATTTATTACTGAATTTTGTAACTGATCGGCCACAGACCTGTCATTGCAGACCCGGGTCACCTTAAACTGTTCACCTATTTTATTGATACGAGTCATATAATCTTTAAATCCATTTTTACGAATCGTTCTGATTTTTAGACGTTGAAGAATCTTATTCTTAATTAGATCATTATAATAAGTGTTCAAGTTACATAGATGACTGTTTATGGTATTGGCGACCACATCGATATTATCAGGAATTTCATTGAATTCAACAAACCATTCATGATAAGGTAATGAACCATCTGACGGGTTGACTTGAGGAGCAACCATAAATTCGACAATTGAGAGATGATGCTTGAGAACAGCTGCAGTCATTGAAGATTCGATTTCGGAGGCAATGACATGCTCACCAAATGCCGAAATAAATTGACTGACCCTTCCTGTTACCTTTAACCTATAGGGTGATTTATTTATGAAGCGAACCACATCGCCTATCAGATAACCCAACAGACCAGCATTGGAATTAATCACAATCGCATAATCCTTCTCTAAAGCAACATCGTGAAGACTTAAGCGATCAGCATCCGGTCGATGGATCTGGTCGAGAGGAATAAACTCGTAAAAAATTCCACTGTTGCTGACAATTCTAAGCCCTTCCGTATCAAAACGGTCCTGATAAGCAAAAAATCCTTCACTCGCCGGATATGTCTCCACAAGATTGATGGGTCTGCCAATAAGTTGATTAATCCTTGCATGATAAGGCTGGTAATTCACCCCGCCGTGAATGTATAATTCTAAATTTGGCAAGAGTTCTGCTACATTTTTTTTATTGGTTAACGCTAGCATTCTTTCAAAAATCATCTGAATCCAGGGAGGTATTCCACTTATGACCCTCACATCGTTGTTCATTAGTTCATTGACAATGGCATCCACTTTTCTTTCCCAGGGTTCCAGCAAATTTGTAGCCATACTTGGCAAGATTGTCTTGCTCATCCATGAAGGCACTTCGTGATTAACAATTCCCGAAAGTCTGCCAACCAATAGTCCATTCTTGTTTTCCAGTAAAGGGCTACCTGACAGAAAAAGCATTCTGCCATCAAAGATTTTAGATTCTTTATTTAAGTCTATGTATGAAAACAGTGCGTTACGGGCGCTGTTAATATGATTGGGAAGGCTCTGTCGGGTAATAGGAATATACTTTGTTCCGCTTGTTGTTCCTGACGTTTTTGCTAGGTATTTAGGTTTGCCTGGCCAGCAAACGTTAGGCGTACCAGAGGCAATATCATCAAAGTAAGCCCTAAGGCCTTCGTAGTCTCTTACGGGTACGTTTGATTTAAATTCGTTATAATTGGTGATCCGTTCGAAATGATGATCTTTTCCAAATTTAGTCCCTGAAGCTCCTTTGACAATCTTTTTAAACCACAATGATTGATTTTGAAGGGCATTTTCTTCAATTTTATTGATTCTCCCAATGGCCGCTCCGGCAGCAGCCCTGACAATATTGGTTTTTATACTCATGCAGGGCAAAAATAACGATATGGGCTTAATATAAGATCATCTACTTCTAACGAAGATCTTCCACGTGCACTCCGGACAATCCAACAATATTAAGCTGAAAATCAGCCATATGAAGCTTTTTTGTAGGCGTATGTTTCAATAGCTCAATGCGATATCGGTCTCCGTTTTTATAGTAAACCTCCACTTTACGTAATTGCCTTTGATTTTTTAGGATGCTTAACACCACTTTATGATATTCCTGGTCCCTATCAGCTGGCACCAACTCAACAACTGCAATGCCTTTTTCATCCTGAACAACCCTGGACTTAAAGGATTTGGACTTGTAAAGTCTCGCGAATTTTAAAGGATGAAAAGCACTTTCCTCCAGGCTGGACTGTGTAATCTGCACTTCTTTCCTATCCTTAAAATAAGTCCATTGACTGCTTCCGTCAAAATAAATATCCTGCTCAGGCAAGATCAACTTGTACCATGAATCCGTGAAGAAAAAACTACCCTTCTCAATAAATTCCTTTCCTTCTGAAGCCTTCCAGGCATAGTTAAATTCAATTTGAATCGATTTCTTACTGTAGTAACCTTCAATGTTTTTCAATAATTCGACTGAAGCCGAGCTATTTACGGCTTGCGCGCAAAGAACGGATGAACACAGAAATAGTAAAAAAAAATACTTCATCAATCTAATTTTATATAATGACGTCGCTTACAGGAATAAAATTAGGCAATGATATACCTTTTTACACTAAAATCCCCAATTCTGGCAGGAATCGGGGCTTAAAAACTTGTGTAGTTAGCAAAAGCTACATACATTAGCATAGTAAAGTTAAAGAACCTTGCACACTTTAAGATAAAAACTTGTTAGCAACTGTATTCGCATGAGCGATCAATACATCATTGAGCGAAATGGGCGATGCTATCTTGTCATAACCTCTGGTTGTGTGCAAGGGAAAAAAGTCTGTAAAACCTGCGAAGAGGAAGGCGAAATCTTCCGAATCGAAGTCGAAACAGATTGCGCGTCCTGTGGAAACTGTGAATAACAGTAACAGGATTACACAAATAGAATTTTTGGGGTATGGCAGTACCCTTAAATTCTTAAGCCTTTTTATTCTTTTGTGGTGGCGGTGTTTTTAAAAGCGCAATCAGTGTTTTGTCAAATTCTTTCTTCTTTATAGGCTTGTTCTCTATCTTACCCTCAACTGGTAAATCGTCCTTAAACTTCTTGGTCTTTTTACTTTTCATGACAGATAAGATTTGCGTAAGTGATTCTGAAATTTATGTTCGCCAAAAGAAGGTTAAATCTTTCATTCGTGGTATATTTTCTTGTGTTGTATCGTAAGCAGTATTCATTGACATATTTCTGCAAATGTTCTTGGGATACCCAATGATTAATGCCGTTAATACCTCTTTTTAAATGACTCCAAAAGTTTTCTACTCCATTTGTTGAAGCCATCATATTAACGTATTCTTTTGCACTATGGTTCACTCTAATATGGGTAAAATCTTTGTGCAATCCATTGTAGCCAAACCATTCATCAGTGCTAATAATACTACCTTCTTCGACATGATCTCTGATAATTGGTTGAATGGTTGATCCTTTGGTATCTTCAATAACAGTAGCTACAATATTACCATTTCTTTCTTTTATTCCTAAAACCGGAGTCTTATCTTTTACGCTTCGACCTTGTGTACCCTTCTTCTTTCTGTTTGAATGCTTGTTTTTGTATTCACCTCCCATGTAGGTTTCGTCAATTTCGATAACATTGTCTCCCATGATTTCTTTAAATGTTGGATGATCGAAAGCATATCTCAAACGATGAAGCATAAACCAAGCTGATTTTTGAGTAACTCCAATGTCTTTTGCTAATTGGTGGCTACTTATTCCTTTTTTGTGGCTTGAGAATATGAACAAAGCCATAAACCACTTAATCAAAGGTATTTTGGTATCCTCGAAAATAGTTCCTACTTTGACATTAAAGTACTTTCCAGTGTTTTTGCACTTGTATTTGCCTCCGGTACATTTATAAACCTTGCTTGTTTGGTCAAATGGAGAAACTGGTGTTTCATTCCAAAGTATTGATTCTAAATGGTTTATGCAGTCTTGTTCAGTCGGAAAAGCTGCTTGTAAGTCAAATATGGTCTTAAATTCGCCTAACATATTACTCTGAATTATGGTGTAAATTTATGCTCAATTCTTGACATTGTTGGTGTATTTTGAGAATATTTTTACACTAATTTTTGTTTGGCATATAAGTTGCTGATATATAGGTGATTATAATATAGTATGAAATTGGCTTTAATATTGTTTGCTTTGGTTTGCGGATTGATTTCTGCATATAGTGTCTTAGAAGTTATAAAAGCTCAAAAAAGTATTACTTCAATAAGTGGAAGGTTAGATACTGCTATCGAATTGGTTAGAACTTCTTTTATTAACGAAAACAGAATTAAAAAAGACAGCTTAATTTCTAAAATTCAAGAATTAGAGTTTAAACAAGATTATTATACAAAGCAATTAGATATACAGTATCCGTCCAATAAACTGCCTATATGCCTGGAATAGAACAGGTAATAGCTTTGCGAGAAATAGGAAAATGATGACAAAGCAAGAGATTGAACTTCTTAGAGAGGAGTTAGCTGGCAGTGCGCTGA
>JAIBCI010000099.1 GCA_019694255.1 Saprospiraceae bacterium | reverse complement strand
TGAGATAGCCAATCCGGAAGTCAACCAGGAAGTAATGAAGCTTGAGAAAGCACCCAAGATTGCAGTGTATTCACCAGAACTCAATGAGAAAGGAGAGCGGATACAGCCATGGGATGATGCGGTGACCCTTGCACTGACATTTGCAGAAATACCTTTCGAAAAAATATACGATAAGGAAATCATGGGGGGAATGCTCGCAAAATATGACTGGCTGCACCTTCATCATGAAGATTTTACGGGGCAATATGGTAAATTTTGGGCCCAATACAACGGCTTCGAATGGTACAGGGAAAACCAGACAAGGCAGGAACGTGTAGCCACTGAACTGGGATTTTCCAAGGTGTCTCAACTCAAACTCGCTGTTGCTAAAAAAATCAAGGAGTACATTGTTGGTGGCGGATTTCTCTTTACCATGTGTTCGGCGACGGACTCTTATGATATTGCGTTATCTGCGGAAGGTATTGATATCTGTGAAAGAATGTTCGACGGGGATCCAATGGATGCAGATCCTGACAACAAACTTGATTTCAGTAAAACGCTTGCATTCAAGAATTTTACATTAATCAAGGATCCTGTAACGTATGAATTTTCATCCATCGATAATAACCTCGGTCGTAAAGTGCTGCCTGATCAGGATTATTTTACCTTGTTTGACTTCTCAGCCAAATGGGATCCTGTGCCGACAATGCTGACGCAGGATCATACCCGAACCATCAAAGGATTTATGGGGCAGACCACTGCATTTAAAAAAGAATATGTCAAATCGGATGTCCTGATATTAGGGGAAAACAAAGCAGCCGATGAAGTTAAATATATTCATGGCTCGCTGGGTTATGGTACATGGACGTTTTATGCAGGCCATGACCCAGAAGACTATCAGCACCATGTCGGAGATCCTCCAACAGACCTGACACTTCATCCCAATTCTCCGGGATATCGGTTAATCCTAAACAACATTCTGTTTCCAGCAGCAAAAAAGAAAGAACGCAAGACTTAGGCGTTGGTAGTTAGAACAGAATCAAATAGAAATGTAAGTTGTGATTAAAGCGTAAATTTTGCTCCTGCTACAATCTTGCCACGCTCATCGAGATGTACTGAACATGCTTCTGTAACCGGGTCATGTTCAAAAACAATAATCGACTTTTTGTCAAGGGCCATTTGTAGAAATTGTTTTTTTTCAGATAGTGTGATAAGTGGTTTTACATCATAGGCCATAACATACGGAACTGGCAAATGGAAGGAAGATGGAATAAGATCTGCAGGGTAAAGGTAATTCTGACCCATACAATCGACTTCGACAGCATATAAGCCTTCTGTGTGCCCGCAATAGTAATGTAATGTAATCCCTTCAGCAAATTGTACGGGTTTCCCATCATCCGGAAGATGATGAAGTACGTTTTGTTCCTCAAGCGGAATAAAGTTTTCTTTAAGAAAAGAATTGCGTTCTCTTTCATTAGGGACACGCGCCCATTCCCAGTGTGTGCGGTTAGACCAGTATTTGGCATTTGGAAAAGTTGGGACGAGCTTTCCGTCTAGCATTTGAACAGCACCACCGCAGTGATCAAAATGTAAATGTGTTAGGATTACATCAGTAATATCTTCAGGGGCCAGTTTGCGCGCTGCCAGTGATCTGATCAGATCACCTTCTCCGTGCGGATGGAAAAAGGACCGAAACTTTTCATCCTGTTTGTTTCCCATACCGGTATCAACGAGAATATTTCTGTTGTCCGTTCGAATCAGTAGACAGCGCAGTGCCCAGGAGCACATATTATCTTCATCTGCTGGATTGAGCTTGTTCCACATCGTTTTGGGAACCACGCCAAACATCGCCCCGCCGTCTAGCTTGAATCTTCCTGCATCGATTGTTTCAACTGATCTGATCACAGCGTATCAATTATCTTAAAGGTACCCAAAAGTCGAAGCATAGCGCCCGCACATTCCTCTCCTTTATTTCCCCATTTGCCGCCTGAGCGGTCATCAGCCTGTTTTTTGGTATTGGTGGTGAGTACACCATTAATGACCGGTTTGTCATAATTCACAGCAAGTTCGAGCAGGGTTTTGGCAATACTGTGGTTGAGATAATCATCATGTTTGGTCTCTCCCTTTATGACACATCCTAAAGCTATGACGCCGGAACATTTTTTTCTTTGGAGAAGTCTGGAGATTGTAATTGGGATCTCGAAAGCTCCCGGAACATGCACAATGACCAGATGATTTAGCAGTCCTGCTTTTTCAAATACAGTGCAACAGCCTTTTAACAGACGCAAGGTGATATCACTGTTCCAGTCTGAGACAATAATGCCAATTTTTTCACGCTTCCGCAATATGTCCGCGTTAAGCGTTGTAGCATCGGCAACAGGCAGCCTTCCGGCCATTTCAGGTAGCTGATGATTAGTTTTGCAATCTTAGAATAAAACGGTCTATTCCATTGGCATCCGGAGAAGCAGCATATTCGTCGCGTATTTTCTCATAAGCCTTGATAGCACCTTCCTTGTCGCCTTGTGCTTCCTTGAGTACACCTAATTTTTTGAGCACCATCGGCGTCAAAAAGTCATTATTCTTGATGGTTGAAGCCTTTTCGTAGTAACCGATGGCAGCTTTGAAGTCGTTCAGGTTGGCATTGACATCGCCAAGACTGCAATATTTTAGAATGGGTAATACTTCACCACTGGGTTCAAAATCTTCGAAATATGATTTGGCTTCTTCAAAATTTCCAAGTTGCAAATTGCAAAGGCCTGCATAGTATTTGGCCATATTACCAGCCTTGGTACCTGCGAAGTTTTCGGCTATTTCTTTGAATCCAGCAAATCCGCCACCCGGGTTGTTCAGCGCCAGGTCGAAAGAGTCTTTGTCAAACAGAAACTGAGCCTGGTACATCTGTTCCATGGCTTCTTTGTCCTGAGGTTCCTGATAAAGATACTTGTATCCAAAATATCCTCCAACCAGAGCAATCAGAGCGCCGCCGACGATAAGGATTCTCATTTTGTTCTTTGTGAAAAAATCTTCCGCCTGATGCTTGACCTCTGAAATGTCAATGAGTGTATCGTTGCCTGAGCTTGTCTGGTTGCTTATTTTTCCCTGATAACGTGGTCTGTAACCCTTTGTCATAATCCTTTATCTTTTTAAAAAAGAGCGGCAAAATTAGCAAAAAAACAACGTATTCGTATGTTAACGTTATAGTTAATTTAATCAGATATACAAGCTTAATATGCATCAGTAGCGAAGTCAGCAAGTATTATTCACTGACATGAACCCTTTTAATCCTTCAGGAAAGGGTAGTCCGCCTGGATGTAATTATCTT
>JAIBCI010000088.1 GCA_019694255.1 Saprospiraceae bacterium | reverse complement strand
AAGATATATTGAGGAAATTTTTTAAGCTACGCTTATAATGCAAGTAAAATCATGGAAGAGCCAGGAATCAAGAAGCAATTAAGACACCACTGGAAAATGGTGGAAAGTTTGATTGAATATTACACTTTAAAGTTTGAATTACCCGAAAGCACATCTAAGAATAAGAAACAATCTCTTTTCACCCGATTGACCCATCAGAAGATGGGCACAATTTAATTATACTAAATTTGAATCAAGAATAGAGAGAGAAATTAATCGAGAAAAAGATGAAGAATTTGTCTATTAAAAAACTCAGAATTCTGCATAAGTACTAAATATAAGAACATGCTTGAAGATTGCAATCAATATTTTACAGAATTATTAAATGAAAATAATTTCAACCGAATAAAATATAACGCCCGACATTTTAAACCTCGCTTGAAAACTAAAAAGGTGTGGGATTCTTACGAATTTCATTTAAACTATTTTAGAAAGAATAATATTACGAGAGAATCATTGATATTAGCAATAAGTGTTGCATATAGCTGGATGCCTACAATGTTAGATATCTATAAAATTAAAAATACAAAAGATTGGAAACAATTGGTCAATGATGTAAAATTTCTTTCTTGTATCAAATCTTACAGAGATTTCGAAAAATTGGAAGACAAAATACTTGATTCTTTGGTAAGATTGGCCTCGTCAATTAATAATTCTATTGTGGGAGCTTCAAAAGTAATGCATCTGTTTTCTCCTAACTACGTTCCTATTATTGATAGCCGTGTGATTAAAGCCTGGAATTTTTTCTTTTCTGACTTTTCAAAGAGAAATACAGGAATAGTACACTTGACAAGTAAACCGGAAAAATATTTGGAATATTGGAAAGCCATACTTTATTGGAATACACAGGTGCCTAAATCATCAGTTAGACAAATAGAAAAATTCTTTTTTGATTTTGGAGGATCGCCAACTCTTAAAAGCAAAGATCACAAATTGAAGAAAAAAATCATTTCATAACAATCTCACACCGGCGGCAACCCCAACTCATTCAAAACTGATTATGTCTATCAGCAGCTTCCTTAGCTTTCTTCTCAATATCCACCAACCTCTTATTTGCTTCCAGCAAATCAATCTGTTCTTCATCAATTGAAGTACTTACATACCTGGAAATATTCAGATTGAAATCGTTTTTCTCGATCTCTTCCATGGATACTCGACGAGCTTAACGCTCAATTTTTTCTGGTCGACTTTTATAGGTATCAACAATTTTTCGGATATCATTGGGTTCATCATCTACTCCATCGCGCAAGCGATTTTGGCGTTTGCCTTTTTCATAGTGTTCGCTGGCATTGATGAAGAGTACATCATCGAACTTTTTACATTTTTTTAGGACCAGGATACAAACCGGAATTCCGGTTGAAAAGAACAGGTTGGCAGGTAAGCCTATTACGGTATCAATATGTCCATCTTTTAGGAGCTTGGTGCGAATCCGCTCTTCTACCCCACCTCTGAATAATGCGCCATGAGGCACGATGGTTTCGATGGTCCATTCTTTCCTAAAAACTCATTAACCCGCTCTAATAAACAAAGAAAATAAGAGAAAACATTTGCGAAAGGTAGCGAATTTCACTACCTTTCGCAAAAAATTACTCTCTTGGAAGAAGTAAGGCAACATAGAAGTGCAGAAGACTGGATAACCCACCTACTCGCTAAGGGTAAATATGCTTTTGCCTTACATCAGTTCCGTACCGATTTCCCAGAGCAGTCAGATACAGCCAATAAGTTTGCATTGAAAAGGTTGGCAGATAAAGAGCAGATTATTTCCATCCACAAAGGCTATTACCTCATCATACCGCCACAATACAGGTCAAAGGGAATCCTTTCCCCTACCTTGTTTTTAGACGCGTTTATGAAGGAATTAGACCGCCCATATTACCTGGCATTATTAAACGCAGCCGCATACCATGGTGCATCGCACCAGCAGCCACAGGAGTTTTTTGTGGTCACCGGTTTTCCAGTACTGAGGCCTATGAAGAAAAAAGGACTGAAGGTGAACTATATCAGCAAAAAGGAAATACCAGAAACACTATTAGACACCCGAAAGACCGAGGCCGGATACTTAAAAATTTCAAACCCTGCCTTAACAGCCACTGATCTGATACAATACGCCAAACGGGTGGGCGGCATCAACAGGGTGGCAACTGTTTTGGCTGAGTTAGCCGAAAGTATTAAGACTGATGCTTTTGATAACAATCTGCTAAATCACGTTCCGGTAACTGCCTTACAGCGTTTGGGCTATCTGTTAGATAAAGTTTTTGACAATCAGCCGCTTGCCAATACTTTGTACATGGCTTTGCAAAAGAACAATTCTCCTTTGTTTCGGATACCGTTGAAAACCCCTGGGCCGACAAAGGGTTTTGCGTCAGACGATAGATGGAAAGTAATCGTAAACACTACAATAGAACTTGACGAATGATACCACAGGCATACATAACAGAATGGGCCGATCAGGTGCCCTGGCAAACCAACGAACAAGTAGAACAAGACTTGGTAATTTGCCGTGCCTTAGTAGAAATCTTTTCAGATGAATGGTTGGCATCCAGATTAGCATTCAGAGGCGGAACTGCTTTGCACAAATTGTATTTAAAGCCTCAGCCCAGATATTCTGAGGATATTGATTTAGTTCAAATTCGGTCTGAGCCGATAAAGGAAACCATTCAACGACTACAAGCTCGTTTATCCTTCTTAGGTGATTGCAATGTTGCTCAAAAGTCAAACAATAACACACTAAAATATCGCTTTGAATCTGAGTTCCCTCCGGTGCAAAACCTCCGCCTGAAAATAGAAATCAATTGCCGAGAGCACTTCAACGTCTTGGGCTATCAGCAATTTCCATTTCAGGTATCCTCTTCCTGGTTCACCGGATCATGTAAAATCACCACCTACCAATTGGAAGAACTTCTGGGTACAAAACTCAGAGCCTTATACCAACGTAGAAAAGGCCGTGATTTATACGATATGTACAAGGCGCTGGTGCAAGTACCAGGTATGGATAAAGATGCCCTGCTGCAATGCTATCATGCTTACATGGATTTTGTAGAAGCTGAACCACCTACGCAAAAGGTTTATCTTCAAAACATGGAAGCTAAAATGCAGAACGATGAATTTATAGGCGACATAGCAGCACTCATTCGGCCAACAGAAAATTATGACTTGGCAACTGCTTTTGAATTAGTGCGGACGGAGTTGCTGGAGAAAATAGAAGCAAGTAAACATAAAGACATCCAACCCCACTAAAATTATTTGAATCAAACTATGGCAAGAGAATTGGAAAGAGACGAACTGCATCGCACTATCTGGCAAATTGCAAACGATTTACGTGGCAGTGTTGACGGCTGGGATTTTAAATCCTATGTATTAGGTATGTTGTTCTACAGATTTATTTCAGAGAACTTAACTTCTTACATCAACAAGGAAGAACAACGCACCAGCGATAAAAACTTCAGTTACGCAGAAATTTCTGATAAGGATGCGGAGTTAGGCAGGGCAGATACAGTAAAAGAGAAAGGCTTTTATATTCTGCCGTCTGAGTTATTTTTCAATGTTCGTAAAAAGGCTAAGTCAGATGAAAATCTCAATGAAACATTAAGTCGGGTTTTTAAAAATATTGAACACTCGGCAAAGGGAACAGAAAGCGAAGACGACCTGAAAGGCTTATTTGACGATATGGATGTAAATAGCAATAAGCTGGGAGCAACAGTTACCAAAAGAAATGAAGTATTGGTAAAAATACTGGATTCGATTGGCGATTTGAAGTTGGGCGATTATCAGGATAATTCCATTGATGCATTTGGCGATGCATACGAGTTTCTGATGACCATGTATGCAAGCAATGCCGGAAAATCGGGTGGTGAATTTTTTACACCACAGGAAGTATCAGAGTTGTTGGCAGAAATTACTGTGGTTGGTAAAAAGCAGGTGAATAAAGTGTATGACCCTGCTTGTGGTTCAGGCTCGTTGTTGTTGAAATTTGCAAAAGTGTTAGGCAAAGAAAATGTAAGGCAAGGCTTTTTCGGGCAGGAAGTAAATATTACCACCTACAACCTCTGCCGTATTAACATGTTTTTGCACGACATCAATTATGAGAAATTTGATATTGCTCATGGTGATACATTAGTTGACCCTAAACATTGGGATGATGAACCTTTTGATGCTATTGTCTCCAATCCACCCTATTCGATTAAATGGGAAGGCGATGCCAACCCTTTGTTGATAAATGATCCACGTTTTTCTCCGGCAGGTGTATTGGCGCCGAAGAGTAAAGCAGATCTTGCATTTACCATGCACATGCTGCATTGGTTATCTACTTCCGGCACAGCGGCCATTGTTGAATTTCCCGGTGTGCTTTATCGTAGTGGTGCAGAACAAAAGATCCGCAAATACCTTATTGATAACAATTATGTAGATGCTGTGATTCAATTGCCGCCCGACCTATTCTTTGGTACTACGATTGGAACCTGCATTATTGTTTTGAAGAAAAGCAAGAAAGATAATGCCACTTTATTTATTGATGCATCAGCTGAGTTTGTACGTGGTGGCAACAAGAATAAGCTAAGCGTTACTAACCGGAAGAAAATACTCAAGGCCTATATTGAACGAAAAGATGATGCCCATTTTGCCAGGCTGGTATTGAATAAGGATATTGCCGAGAACGATTACAATATTGCAGTAAGCAGTTATGTAGAACAGGAAAATACTGCTGAAGAAGTGGATATAGAAAAACTGAATGCCCATATTGCTGAAATAGTGATCAAGCAAAATAAACTGCGTACTGCCATTGAAGAAATTATTGCAGAATTAGAAGGAGATAGTTTATGAGTAGAATAGAGCAATTGATAATGCAATTATGTCCAAATGGAGTGGAGTATAAAGAACTCAATGAAGTGCTGGTTTATGAACAACCAACTAAATATCTTGTCTCAACCACAAATTATAATGATAGCCATCAATTACCAGTCTTGACAGCTGGTCAAACATTTATTTTGGGGTATACTGATGAATCAAACGGCATCTACGAAGCAAGTAGAGAAAGTCCTGTTATTATCTTTGATGATTTTACCACATCCTTTCATTGGGTAGATTTTGAATTTAAAATCAAATCATCAGCTATGAAATTAATAACTCCTAAAATGGAAGCTGAAATTAATTTTCGATTTATTTACTATGCAATGAAGTGCATTATATATAACCCTCAGGATCATGCTCGACAGTGGATTTCTACTTATTCAAGATTTAAAATACCCTTGCCTCCCCTTGCCATACAAGATGAAATAGTCAAAAGCCTCGATTTGTTTACTAAGCTGGAAGCGGAGCTGGAAGCCAGGAAAACACAATATGTACATTATAGGGATGCTTTACTGAGTTTTGAAGACAAAGATGTGGAATGGAAAACGTTGGGTGACATCTCTAAAATCCTTCGAGGTACTTCAATAACAAAAAAGGAAACAATCCACGGAAAATATCCAGTTGTTGCAAATGCTCCGGGACCGATATACTATCATAACGAAAGCAACAGAAGTGGAGAAATAATTGTTATTGCGAGATCAGGAGCTTATTGTGGATTGGTAAGTTATTGGAATCAACCTTTATTTCTCACTGATGCGTTTAGCATTCACCCAACAGATAGTTTACTTAAAAGTAAGTTCGTGTATTATTTTCTCAAGAAAGACCAAAACAGTATACATTCAATGAAGAAAGGCAGTGGCGTTCCACATGTCAGAGCATCTGAGTTTGAATCTTATCTTATACCAATCTTACCTCTATCAGAACAAGAAAGAATCGTAAACATTTTAGATAAGTTTGATGCATTGGTAAATGATATTTCAATTGGATTACCTGCTGAAATAGCAGCCCGCAAAAAGCAATACGAATATTATCGGAAAAGATTGCTTACTTTTAAAGAGGTGACCAATGGATAAATACAATATAGTTGCTGAAAATCCGGAAAGTACAGTTGTTGCTGAATACAAGTTTTCCTATAAAAAAGAAACTACCTACCAAACAGAGGACCAGTTGGAAAAGGCCTTTATTCAGCAACTGCTAAACCAGGCTTATGAATATTTAACAATCAAAAGCGAAGCAGAACTTGTCAATAATCTTCGTCTTCAATTACAGAAGCTCAACAGCTATACATTCAGTAATAACGAATGGGATCATTTCTTTAAAAGTAAAATTGCCAACCCTAATAGCGGAATCGAGGAAAAAACAAGACTGATACAGGAAGACCACATTCAAATCCTTGATTGTGATGATGGCACAAAGAAAAATATTTACCTGCAGGATAAATCTAATATACACAATAATCAGTTGCAGGTAATCAATCAATATGAAGTAGAAGATGGTCAGCGCCCCAACCGCTATGATGTTACCATACTGATAAATGGCTTGCCGTTGGTGCATATTGAGTTAAAGAAACGAGGTGTTGATATTAAAGAAGCCTTCAATCAGATTAACCGTT
Organism: Saprospiraceae bacterium; assembly: GCA_019694255.1. Taxonomy (GTDB): domain Bacteria; phylum Bacteroidota; class Bacteroidia; order Chitinophagales; family Saprospiraceae; genus Vicinibacter. Next base: position 4,772 of record JAIBCI010000088.1, on the reverse strand, counting down.
ATCATCGCGAATCATTTTGGAGTGGCTCGGGTTTGTTTGAGTATGTGCAGTTGTTTGTAATATCGAACGGCACATATACCAAGTACTACAGTAACACTACAAGATCTTCACACATCAAGGAACAAAGCAAAAGTGCTGCTACAAATAAGAAACGTACCAGCAACAGTTTTGAGTTTACAAGCTGGTGGGCAGATGCTAATAACAGGCCTATTACCGACCTAATGGATTTTGGTCGTACATTTTTTGCCAAGCACACTTTATTAAATATTATCTGCAAATACTGTGTGTTTACAACTGATAAACTGTTGCTGGCCATGCGACCATACCAAATTGTTGCCACAGAAAGAATTTTGGGAAGAATCAATGTTGCAATCAATTACAAAACTTACGGGACTATTGATGCAGGGGGTTATGTCTGGCATACTACAGGGAGTGGTAAAACACTCACTTCATTTAAAACAGCACAATTAGCCAGTAAGCTTTCTTTTATAAACAAAGTACTGTTTGTGGTAGATCGAAAAGACCTGGACTATCAAACCATGAAGGAGTATGATAAGTTTGAAAAAGGAGCGGCTAATAGTAATACCAATACTTCAATTCTAAAAAAACAACTAAGCGATCCGAACGCAAACATTATTATTACCACGATACAGAAGCTGTCCATTCTTATAAAGAAAGAAAAAAATCACCAAGCATTTAATCAGCCCATAGTTATCATCTTTGATGAATGCCATCGTTCGCAGTTTGGCGATATGCATCTGGCCATTACTAAAGCATTTAAGAAGTACTTTTTATTTGGCTTTACAGGCACACCTATATTTGCTATAAATGCCAGCAACAACAACAAGCCAGATTTAAAAACAACAGAACAAGCATTTGGTCAAAAGCTTCACACATACACCATCGTAGATGCTATTAATGACAAAAACGTTCTTCCGTTTCGTATAGATTACATACGAACGATGAAAGAGCAGGAAGAAATTAAAGATGAAAAAGTTTGGGATATTGACAGAGAAAGGGCATTGGAAGCGCCGGAACGTATAACCAATATAGTAACCTACATATTAGAACATTTTGACCAGAAGACGAAACGTAATAGTAAGCCGTATAGTTTTACACCACTGATGAATGTTTACGAAGTTGTTTCTGCTAAAGATCGAAACAAAATTGAAGAAGTAAAGCAGAAAATCAGGCTCACCGGTTTTAATTCTATATTTGCGGTTAGTTCAATTGACTTTGCGAAACTTTATTACACTGAATTTAAAAAGCAGCAAAACAACTTTCCAGAACTTCAACGATTGAAAGTTGCCACCATTTTCAGTTTTGGGGTAAACGATGAGGGTGATGGGGTGACTGATGAAAACTCTGAAAGCACCGAACAATTAAACGCCACAGACAGAGATTTACTTGACAGAGCAATCAGTGACTATAATCAGATATTTAAAACCAATTATGATACATCCACAGAAAAATTTCAGAACTATTACAAGGATGTTTCGTTAAGAATGAAAAACCGTGAGATAGATTTACTGATTGTGGTAAACATGTTCCTCACGGGTTTTGATGCTACTACATTAAACACGCTATGGGTGGACAAGAATCTACGCTTGCATGGCTTGTTACAAGCGTTCTCCAGAACCAACAGGATACTGAACTCCGTTAAGACTTTTGGTAATATTGTTTGCTTCCGGAATTTAGAAAAAGCCACCAATGAGAGCATTGCGTTGTTTGGCGATAAAGAAGCCGGGGGTATTGTACTGCTAAAAACATTTGATGAATATTATAATGGATATAATGAAGGTGAGAAAATCTTTCCGGGCTACGTTTCGCTTATCAACGAACTCACAGGTAACTTTCCCGTTGGTGCACAAATAATAGGAGAACAAAATCAAAAAGCCTTTATTCGTTTGTATGGTTCTATACTAAAAGCCAGGAACATACTTAGCACCTTTGATGAATTTACAGGAGGTGAAATACTGAATGAAAGAGATGTGCAGGATTACCATAGCATGTACATTAATCTTTATCATGAGTTTCGAAGCAGAAATACAGGAGATGCAGAAAATGTGAATGATGATATTGTGTTTGAAATGGAATTAATCAAACAAGTGGAGATTAATATTGATTTTATACTTGAGTTGATCCGGAAATATCACGATAGCCACCTAAAAGACAAAGAAATAATCATCAGTATCAATAAAGCAATTGATTCCAGTGTAGAATTAAGGAACAAGAAAGAATTGATTCAGAAGTTCATTCAATCGCTTACACCAGGTTCCAAAGTTACAGATGATTGGCAGAGTTTTGTCGAAGGAAAAAAGATGGAAGAATTAGATCAAATTATTGCTGAAGAAGGGCTTGATAAAGATGAAACCTATAAATTCATCAACAATGCTTTCCGGGATGGATATGTACAAACAACAGGTACTGGCTTAGCAAAAATTCTTCCTCCGGTTTCGAGGTTTACTCCTACTGGTGAAAGAACGCAAAAAAGAGAATCTGTTATAGAAAAAATAAAAGCATTCTTCAATAGGTTCTGGGATATTTCAGGGAGTATGATTGAATAATATGGAAAAAGTAATCCAATTCACCTTTTCAAAACTGAAAATCCCGACCTCATAAATCGTTTTTACAATAAGAAGAATGGTTATTGCTTCTATGAAGCAAATGAGAAGTTTGTCAAAGTTGTGTTCATCAAAGAAAATCAAATTTGATTGTCTTTACCAATGGAGTCAAATGCATATTAAAGCGTGTATAATAAATAAATAAACCCTGAGGTCCGCTTTACACATTTGCAGGATTACAAATTATTCATTTATCTTATGATAGCAATTTGAGATTGAGCAAATAAGAATTGCCATGCTTATACTATAAATTCCCCCGTAAATATATAAATGGGTACTTTTTGAAAACAATTTTTCCTTTCTTGAAAACTCACTCATCACCAGTAGATTTCCATTTTTACCATAAAACTCCCTTAATAATTTTAGACCAATCTTCACTTTTTTCAATTTTATTTTTTAGCCTAAAAACCGGTCCCGCTTACATTTTCCTATTTTCCCTGACTTTTTACAATTCCTGAATTTCACCAGGTACAATTCGAACGTTTTGGACATTGACAATCCTTCTATTGACTTTTATTTCTTTTTTGAACCGGTTTCGGTTAAATTAATTTTAACCTTTAGAGCATTGCAGAGTTTCAAAAGAGTTTTGACAGTCATATTCGTTTTCCTATCTGAGAAAAGCTCGTTCACTCTGACTCGTTCAGTCTGCATGTGTTCTGCAATTTCGGCTTGTGTTAGACCAAGCTCGTCTTTTCGTTCTTTTAGTTGCTGTATTAGATTGATATAGTCTTTCATAACATTCATTTAGGAAAAGCTTTAATCTGTTCCAAATTTAAAGAATAAAGCGACATGAGAATTGAATATGCAAACACTCTAATTTGTTTGTTTTAATCGCATCACTGTAGTTTTATGAAAAAGTTTGCCCTGGGAGGTTCTGAATCCATTATTATTTAACTCTGTCGCAATGGCCTCTAATGTCATTCCTTGACACTTGTTGACAAATGATTTTGCCATCCTATTTTTAAAAATTGCTTTTTCTTTTATTGTTTTATTACCCGCAATTCTTCCTTCGCGGTTAAGATTTTTTAGGGTGCCAAGTTGTTCTCCTTTTGCTTTTTTAGCTGCTAATGCTTGCTTGGTACGGATCGATATGATTTCACGTTCCCTTTGCGCAAGTCCGGCAAATATTGATAGCGTCAATGAGTCAGTTGTGGGCAAGTCACACGATCTGAAGAGATCTCCAAGCCGATTATGAATGCGAAAAATATGCTCAACATTTCGACTCAAACGATCCAGCTTAGCGACAATTAAAGTATAACCAAAAGATTCGCATTCCTGGATGGCCTTAGTTAATCCTGGCCGATTGCTAATGTCTCTACCACTTTCAGCTTCAATTACCTCACGAACAATTATAGACTCTTCCAGGCCAGTGTAATGTTTAATTATGGCTCTTTGAGCTTCGAGACCAAGTCCGGATTTCTCTTGGCCTTTAGTTGATACACGGAGATAGGATATGTACTTTTTCATTGCATTTGATTTTCTTACTATTAGTCAAAAGTTACATTTTCCAATTTGTCGATCGCCTGTTCCAGATTTGTAACTTTTCATTTTATTTAAATTTTGTGATTGATTTAAAATGGTCATTCAAATATAGTACGTTATAACGTACTAACAAGCATTTGTTGAATTATTTTTAATAATTATTAATTTATTTTTAATCTAATGTTGCTTAGATTTTAATAAGAGTTAAAATAAATTAATAGGCAAATGGAAATTCAAATTGAATTAGCTTGAATTGCATCTTGGAATTACAAGCTTCCATGATCAACTGTTGAATGAGAAATTAAAATACTTACCAATTAATATATTCATTCGAATTTCAATGTAGACATCGAAGAACTCCCGAATGAAGTTTCATAGTCAGAAAAAATGCAACTGCAAATATTTGGAATGTTGGCTTTTGAAATACAGACCGGGGGGATCCGGAAAATTTACCTACTTGACATGAAAGGGGTTATATGGTTTGATTTCGTACTCATTATTTAAAAAGATTATTCCCAAAATAATATTCTATAAATAATTTAACTGAATTAGGCATTTAACTTACTCTAAGCATTTTATAATAAGCAGGTTTATGCTTTACCATTCGAATCATTAAGTTGTCGAAAATATCACCATTCATTAAATGCCTATTATATCTGTAGCTAT
>JAIBCI010000070.1 GCA_019694255.1 Saprospiraceae bacterium | reverse complement strand
ATATAGCTACAGATATAATAGGCATTTAATGAATGGTGATATTTTCGACAACTTAATGATTCGAATGGTAAAGCATAAACCTGCTTATTATAAAATGCTTAGAGTAAGTTAAATGCCTAATTCAGTATTTTTAATTTATTTTTCTATCGAAAAAAAATAATATATCTAATAGCTTGACATGTAACAGGATAAGTTCAGGATTTACAATTCTAAAATTATAAAAATTGCTACCGGACATGTTGCTTCAGATCTGGGCACAGCTGGCTAAAAATGGTTGACAGAACCTTATTCTCTTCTGGTGTATAGTGTACGCCAGCCGCCCACTTCTCATAATTTTGAATCCTTCTTCCAATCCCTGGATGGGTGCTAAGGAACTCCGGTACCGTAGCCAGACTATCTGTGCCTTCCTGCAGGTGATCAAACAATGCCTTCATGCCTCCAGGTTCTATACGGCGCTTTTCGATAAGTTCTCTGCTGAATTGATCACTTTCTGATTCATAGGATCTTGAAAATCTCAGATTGAAGATCATGTTGCCCTGCTCAACGAGGATTCCGGCCAGACCGGTCAGATCTCCCATGAAAAACGATAACAAGGCAAAAGTCGAAACAGATTGTATCATCCCGCGCCAGACGTGCCGGTGTGCAATATGGCCGTATTCATGTCCTAAAAGAGCTGCAAACTCACTGTGATTTTTCAATCGTTCCAACAGTCCTGTATAGACCACGATCCGGTGACCTGGCAATGCAAAGGCATTGACAATGCTCGATTTCGCCACGTAAATACGGGTTGATTCGACCGAATCGCCTAAAAGTTCATTTAAATACTGCTGGGCCAGTCCGGACCGCAGACTGTCAAACTCTTCTTGAGCAGAAATTTGTTGCCAGATTGCGTCTCCAACCTGTATTTCAACTTTTTCCGGGATTCTCATGGCAATATAACTTGACAGAACCGGCATGGCATATATCCATAGCATGGCTGCCAAAAGGATTAATGCCAGGACAATGGAGGCCCAATGATACCCTGATAATCTTCGACGTGTTCCAGTAGGAATACCCGTACGTTTGATTATTTCGTCATAAAAACCCTGACCTTCGATCTCCAGGTGAGTACCTATATGGCTCAGGTAAACCCTCTGATGATCATTGGCAAAATGATGCTGTATTTCATTGTAAGGCCATAAAATGGTTGATTCCGGATTGGTCTGAATCACAATTCCTCCTGTTTCCAAGGTAATGCTGACCGACACATTTGGCTTGCCAGACCCGGCATAATACCTTCCCTGGTATACTCTTTCCATAACTGCAATATTAATTCAGTTCGATACGGAATCTTCTTAAATCTGCTCGCGAAACAATTAAATGGAGCAGAAACCGCTGCAGTTTTCTCTCGCGACCATGCATAGATATGTTGAATTTTCTATTCGTTTTATACTGATTATCTGTATTTTAAATATTAATGTTTCACCTCTTTTTGTTAAAAATGCAATTGGATGAATTAATTGATTTTTATATGATCCGTCTATGTAACAATTCGTTAACTTTGGCAAACTTTTTATCAAACCAATAATCATCTTCATATGAAAAAAACATTTACTCTTTTTTTCTTCCTAGGAATCCTTAGCAGCCTGTCGGTGTTCGCACAGGCTCCCAGGACCATTTTAATAGAAGAATTCACCAGTGCAACATGTCCGCCATGCGCAGCGACCAATCCAATCTTTAAAAAATTTGTAGAGCAATTTGGCGGAAAGGTCATTAATATGGCTTTTCAATGCAACATCCCAACGACAGGAGATCCAATGTATGCGGCTAACACTTCTGACGTTAATACCAGAATGACCTATTACGGTATTAATTCTGCACCCAACTGTCGGATGGATGGAAAAGTAGCTGGAATCGATCCTAATGGAGCAGCATCAACTCACCCTCTATATTTAGGTGCCAATACTGTTAATAATCGTTTAGCAGTGACTTCTCCAATTGAAATTAAAGTTACCCATAATGTCATTCTGGGTACGGGCGGCGCCAAGGACTCCATGGAAATAAACGTGGATATTAAAAATGTCAGCAGCTCTGATTTCAGCAACGCCAACTACGTTCTGCAGACTGCGATTATCGAAGAACTGATTCGTTTTCCAAAGCAGGCAGCGACCAACGGGGAGACTGAATTCCACGTCGTCATGAGAAAGATGCTTCCTTCGGCTGCAGGAACCAAAATCACTGACGTGATTGCGCCGGGAGCAACCAAGACAGTGACTTTTAAGGCTGCTGTACCGACTTATATTTATTCCTATAAAGAATTGGCCGTGGTAGCTTATTTACAAAACAATACCGCCAGTTCGAAGGAAATAATCCAAACGGGAATTTCCGAACCAAAGACAATCAATGGCCTTTATTACGATGTTGCTGCAGACGGCAAAATCATCAACCGTGTTGACAATTGCGACAATACCGTCGGATATGAAATCAATGTAACCAATTTGTCAACGGGTACTGATACCATAAAGACGATTGATTTTATTCCGGTTGTCGGGGGATCCAATAAGACAAAATCAACCTGGACTGGCGTCCTTTTACCAGGAGGCAGCATAACACACAAACTTGGCAATCAAACAATGCCCGTTGGTATTGCGGGTTTTAACGTATATGTTGATAAAATAAACGGAGGTGCCATCAAAGACCTTAATGTTGTAAATAACTTTGGCCAGGAGTCTAAATTAACGACTTTTAACAATGCAGTATCTGGTCCTGAAATTCACCAGGGATTTGAGACCCCAATTGCTACGACTGCTCCTCCCAATACATTCTTCCTGAATGAAGGAGTTCGTATCTTTAAACAGGACTCAACTTTTGCACGCTTAAATGGCCAGGATCCTCCCTATGGAATGGGTGGTTATGGAAAATCCAGATACATGGTTTTCTATGCATTCTCTGATGGTGGCGTAGCTGGAGCAAGTTCTTCAGTGATTTTTGATAAGATTGATCTGAGCGCGTCCAAGGCCACAAAGATGGTTTGGGATTACGCATATGCTGTCAGAGATGCTGGTAGCTTCGACAAAATGGAAGTTCTTGTAAGTACTGATTGCGGTTCAACATGGACAAGTGTATACGAAAAACAAGGCGAGGATATGAAATCCTGTGACCCGGATCTCAGTCAAAGCTTTATTCCAGGATTCTTCCTTCCTCAAACGTATGAGTGGAAAACAGAAGAACTGGATCTGAGAGCTTATGATGGTACACCTGAGCTGATGATAAGGATGAAAGGAACAGCTGGTAATGGTTGGGCTTACTTCCTGGACAACGTCAATGTAAGTTCAGGTACAGCAACTAACAATCCTGGTATTCTTAAATCTTTGAGCATTGCTCCAAATCCAACGACGGAAGTCATCAATATCCGTGTCCAGGCTGAAGAAAGCAGCCAGGCTACGGTATCCCTGACTGACTTGAATGGCCGGACGGTATCCAGCTATAACAGAGCAATTAACGCAGGCTACAACCAGATTACGATACCTGCTGCAGCCCAGGCTGGAGTCTATGTCGTCGAAGTGAAGACTGCCAAAGGCGTAAGAACTGAAAAAGTAACTGTTTTTTAAATCCTAAATTATACTTGCGAAGCCTCTGTCCTTTGGGCAGGGGCTTTTTTTTTATTAAATTTAACTACCTATTCGCCTGAAAATCAATAGTAACATTGCCAATTACCAACTTAACTGATTACCTTTGCTCAAATATTTTCTGAAATGAAGAAATTTTTACTCCTCGGTTTATTGTGCGCAACTTGCTTCTCAGTTTACAGTCAAAATTCCCGGTTCAAATCGGATGAGAATCCCTGCAAGGTGACTTTTGATGTTGACACCACCCAACCGGGGGACCACCTGTGCCATAATATGGTTCGCAATACCAGCGCTGGCACCCTTAAGCTCCTATGGAAAAGAGAGGATATCAGTGTGCCACCAATGTGGGAGCCAACGGTATGTGACAATGTACAGTGTTACTCCACATTTGTCAAGATGCCGCCTGCTGAATATTATAATGAAGTTAAGAAAGGAGGTAGTATGCTTACGGACATGCATGTCTATGACGCAGGAGTACCGGGTTCGGCTTATATTAAATTAACTGTTTTTGAGCTTGATGATACCACTTCCAATATTTCAATAGACTACTTATTTAATAAAGAATCAGTTGGTACTAAGAACCTGAAAAGCGTAAATCTGAGAATGTACCCCAACCCCGCAAGTTCAGCAGTAACCATAGACTATAATAATGGCATCAGCCGTATCGAAATCTTCTCTGTGCTTGGCAACAAATTGCTAAATTACAGAACAGAGCCTTCTAAAACATATGATATCAGCATGCTGGAAGACGGCATGTATTTTGTTCGTTTTATCACCAATGAAGAAAAAATTCTTCGCACCCTTCGCCTTCAAAAGAAGAGCATGAGACCGTAATTTGATTAGTAAATAATTTTCTTTACGAAAATTATATATTGCATCAAATAATCAATACTTCTTTTATAGACAATACAGAGTATGAAGGTGAAGTTACCTTAGTGCTTTCCGCGTATGCTGTTTTTGATCTTATCATGCAGCCCCGGGGCAAGTACCGGTCTTTGAAAATTCTCTTTTATTTTGGAGCGGATAAGCTGTTGACGGTGAAACTCTTTTGAGTAAAGCGGATTATTCTTAACATGGGCGAGAAAGGACTTTTGCTCTTCATTGCTCATTTCTCTGTCCAGAAATGAAACGATCTTTTTCCTGATTTCATTAAAGTCAAGATTATCCATACCAGCTGATTTGTATTATTTAAATAAAATGCTCAAATTATTCTTCTTCTGATTGTTCGGTTGGGGAATTTCTTCGATGAACCTGACCTGCGCTGCGATGATCTTTATAACCCATCTTCAACGCGTATTTCTTAAGCAGTTCTTTGAGCATATTACGGGCCCGAAACAGCCTGCTTCGAACCGTACCTATAGGCACGTCAAGGATCTTGGAAATTTCCTCGTAAGTAAAATCTTCAATATCACAGAGAAAAATCACAGTCCGGAATTCTTCCGGGAGCGCTTCGATCGCAGCGGTAACTTCATCCCCCATGACATTGTCGAAGATATCTTCCCTTAAGTCATAAAAACTACTTAACTGTGCATCATCGCCATCGTGATAACCCACAATTTCTTCGTAATCAACTTTAGCAGGTCGCTTGGATCGCTTCCTGTAGTCATTGATGTACGCATTTTTCATTATTTTAAACAACCAAGCCTTGGCGTTAGTTCCCTCTTCGAACTTATCCATGAACTTAAATGCTTTCAGATAGGTCTCCTGTACGAGATCTTCGGCGTCTTCCGAATTATAGCAAAGGTGAAAGGCAAAAGTATTCAGGGCTTCCAGATGGGGAAGGAACTCCTTTTCAAACCGTCCGTTGTCTCTGATTTTTGCCAGAATGATTAGTTTAAGACCACAAATAAAATCACTTTTTGATGAAGACTGCCCTTAAAAAGAAAGATTAAACACTCAATCGTTGCGAACAGGGAGCTTTTGCATCGGTTAAAAGGATTATTATTTAGACTAAGTCATTGATTTATAGTCACTTAATCTTCACACAGCGGTATTTATTGCCTTCAGTATTCTCCTGACCAGCCAGGGTCCTTCATAAATTAACCCGGAATACAATTGAATCAGATTTGCACCTTCCTGTAATCGCTTCTTCGCTTCGAATGGACTCATAATTCCTCCTACACTGATTATTGTGCCCTGATATTCCGAACGTATAGTGCGCAAGACCTCCATACTGGGCCCGGTCAGTGGTGCACCGCTTAGCCCGCCGCTTTCACCAGTGAGGACTGAGGATGTCAAAGATTCTGGTCGACGAATCGTTGTGTTTGTTGCAACGAGACCGGAAATTCCGGTCCGGACAACTACTTCAATAATTTCATGAATCATCTCATGGCTTAGGTCCGGAGCGATTTTTAAATAAATAGGTTTAGGGTGTGCCTGCAATTCATTTTCTCTCTGAAGCGCAGAAAGGATTTTGGTCAACGGTTCCTTTTCCTGAAGCGCCCTGAGTCCCGGCGTATTTGGTGATGAGACATTCACCACAAAATAATCAACATATTCACAGAGTGTGCGGAAACAATACAGATAATCATCCGCAGCAGATTCAGGAGGAGTTGCCTTGTTCTTGCCTATATTGCCACCAATGATCAATGAGTTTCCATTCTTACGGAATTCTTTTAATCTTAATGCCAGCGCGTCTGCTCCGCTATTATTAAAACCCATCCGGTTAATGATAGCTTGGTCACTGATCAAACGGAATAACCTTGGTTTTTCATTTCCTGCCTGCGGCTTAGGGGTAACTGTGCCCACTTCTACAAAACCAAATCCCAACTCCTGCAGCAAGCCCAGCCATTGTCCATCTTTGTCGAACCCGGCCGCAAGTCCGATCGGATTGGGGTACATCACGCCGTCCACCATGAGCGCAAGCTGAAGGTTTTTTATTCGGAAAGACCTGCGTACAAAATAGGAAAGTAATGGGGTATGCAATGCAAATGAAAATAAATGCATGCTGAAATAATGGGCCTTTTCAGCATCGAAGAGAAAGAATATTTTTTTTAAGATTGCCCACATAAGAAGTACAATTTTTAGAAAAAAGGATTTGTAAGAATTTCCTGTCCTATTGCCGTAACACCGCCATGACCGGAATATACCGTGGTCTCCGATGGCAAAGTGAATAATTGATTGCGAATTGAAGAGCGCAAAATCTCCATATTTCCGCCCGGCAGATCGGTTCGGCCAATGCTGCCTTCGAAAAGTGCATCCCCTGAAAATACCAGGCCAGCCGCTTCACTGTACAGACTGATACCTCCTGGACTATGCCCTGGGGTATACAGTATTTTCAATTGCAGCTGCCCTACATGCAGGACTTCATTATTTGACAGCAGGTCACCAGCAGGAGGATATTCAAAATGGTCCAAACCATACATAGCCGCCACCTGATTGGCACCATGGTATAACGATATTTCATCTGCATGCATTCTCGGTCTGAGTCCGAAATTCCGGTAAATCTCCTCACAGCCGAAAATATGATCAAGATGGGCATGCGTCAGAATAACATCCGATAAAATCAACTGGTGATCCGAAATAAATGAAGCGAAAGAATTCCATTCTGCCTTTGAATAAAAGCCGGGATCGATCACCGCTGCGACGCCATGTTTATCCCATATTAAGTAGGTATTTTCATAAAAAGGATTGACCGTAAAACACTTAATTTGCATCTGTTGCTATACCTTTACCTGATACATCACAATTCTCACCGTTTGATCCGTCACCCAATCTATCTCATTATCCTGATCTGGATTGTTTTCCGGAGTGACACCAGTGCTCAAAATGCGCAGGAAATCTTTGGGAAAAACAAGGTTCAGTTTAACGATGATCAACAGGAGTGGTGGATCTATGAAAGCTCAAATATAGTATACTATTGGTATGGTAAAAGCAGAAAAGCAGCTGAATTCTATATCAGTATTGCTGAAGCCGAAAATAAAAAAATCCGGGAGATTTTTGAGTTTCATTTAAGGGACAAAATCGAACTCGTCATATACAGTGACTTATCAGATCTTCAACAAACCAATCTTGACTTGGATTTTTATTTTACACCGGAGAACTGGAAGGAAGAGCCTCGCGTCATAGATCAGAAAATATTACTTTATTTTGACGGTAATCATCAGAATGCACTTAAACTACTCCGCAAAGGGCTGATGAAGATTTATTTTAATTCTATTTTCTCTGGTTCACAGCTTGAAGAAGCGGTACAGAAAGTAATTTCACTTCGGCTGCCAGATTGGTTTGAAAAAGGACTTACAACTTATCTCAGTGATCACTGGAGTGAAAAGGATATCCTGGAAATGAAATTTCTGCTTAAAAATAAAATTAAAAAAAGAAATTCATTTCGAAGATTTTATAACCTGAATGTTGCATTGGCGGGTAAATCCATGTGGAATTTTATTGTTCAGACTTACGGGCAACAAGCAATTTCCAACTGGCTATACATGACGAGAATCCAGAAGGATGTTAATCAGGCCGCCAAATTGGTCTTTCAGCGAAATCTGAGCAGCCTTTACAACGACTGGATGGAATATTATTCTCATGAGCTTCAGCAGGTCAGTTTACCTTCCGAGAATTATCCCCGGCTCCGCCTGAAAAAAGAAGAAGAGATTCAGGATTTGCAGTATTCAAAAGTCTTCAAGACAACTGTACTTACAACAAACCAAAATAGCCGAAAACGAGTTCGTTTGCTCAATGAAGATGGAAAGCGTAGTCATGTGATTTACCGGTCCGGGCACCGAAACAAAATTAACCTTCCCGAAAAATACTATCCTCTCTATGCAGAGAAAGGCCGGAGCTATGCCATACTGGATCAGCATAGCAACAGAAATTACTTGAAAATCTATTCTGATCATCACAGATTATTAGATCAGAGTATTCTACCTGAAGATATACAGGAAGTGTATGATTTTGAATTAATCAATGATCATACGATCATCTTCACCGGAACCAACAATGGCTACAGTGATGTTTTTATTTATGAATTAAAGGGACGCAGTTATAGGAAATTAACCGATGACATTTACGACGATCTGAGCATTGTCAAGGATCAAAGTCCTGAATCTTCGGAATATAAAATTACAAGATCATTACCTGTTCAGTCTGCATTAACCGTTGTTCCGGATAGTATTGTTCCATTATTTCCGTTTTCAGTCTTTGCCTTAAATTTAAATTCAGACACTTTAAGTAGAGTCTGCGATTGTATTAATCATGGTTCCGTGCTGGATTATAGCGAAAGTCCACGAATCAAAATATTCAAATGCAGTCACCTTGCAGAAGATATTTTTTATTCAGAGACCACGGATGGACGTATAGATCAGCAACAGGCATTTCTGTCCAGAATAAGACTACATTCCGGACAATGGATGCTAAAATTACTCCGAAAGCCAGATGGGAAATACCTGTTGATTAAAAATAAAATTGACTCTATACCCAGTGATCGAAGAATTACAGAACTTTTTTCAGGGCCGGATACAATATCCAGTAGCAAGAATGAAGATAGCCTGCAATATATTCTAAAACACTTACAAAAATTTGAATCGCGATTTGGCGATCCGGAAAATACGGAGAATCTTTTAAAGGAATTCTATCGAAGCGCCACACCATTTAGAATTTCAGACCTGAAAGCAACCGAATTAAAATATGAGGGTAGTCCCTTGCTTAAGTTAAATCCCAGTCAGGCGATAGCGTACAGATACCGCTTCAGTATGGATGACTGGAGCACAACCTTTAACAATGATTTACTGTTTGGAGGACTCAGAACCTATACAGGTCTAAATCCTGCATATCCGCTGCCAAGACCAGGAATTTTGTTTAAGACAAAACTTCAGGAAGTATTTGAAAATTATACATTAGAATTTGGAATCCGTGTTCCTACCAGTTTTATTGGTTCTGAGGCCTTTCTACTTTTTAATATCAATAAATTTCATTGGGATCACAGTATCGCAATCTACAGACGTGCTGACAAACAATATATTCCTTACAGACAGACAGACGATTTGGTACAGGTCAGTAAAACATTTTTACTCAATTATGTAGCAAAGTATCCATTGGACCAGTATCGGAGCTTTAGGATCAATAATACGCTGCGCAATGATCACACTTTTCTGAGGAATTCGGAACGGTTTGTCTTGGATAGTTCTGGTCAAAATATCCAGAGTCTGGGTACACGCCTGGAATTTGTTTATGATGATGCTTTACAATTGGGGGTAAATCTCAAACAGGGTCTTCAATTAAAATCCTTCTTCGAAATTAACAAGCGTTTAATTTCGTCACTCAACGGAGGAATTAACATATCAGGGCTTCCGGGCTGGTTATTGATTGCGGGAATTGACGCCAGATATCATCATCCTGTATTGAAGCATTCTGTCTTTGCCAATCGATTTTACCTCAATTCTTCATTTGGCTCACAAAGATTACTCAATCAACTTGGAGGTACTGAGAACTGGCTTCTTTTTGCGAAATACAACAATGAGCAACCTTCCGATATTAATCAGAATTACAGTTTTTCACAAATTGCAACGGAGGTTCGTGGACATCCCATTGGAGAGCGCAAAGGAAGTTCAGCCATGTTACTTAATTCTGAATTGCGGATTCCATTTTTTCAATATCTTCTAAATCAAAACTGGCGCAACAGTTTCTTTAGAAACCTTCAGTTGGTCACATTTTTTGATATTGGTCTTACCTGGAATGGCTTTTTGCCAAAACTGGCTGATGTTGAAAAATATCGGTACTTTGGTTCAAATCCTGCGGTCACTGTCAACGTAGTTTATTCTCGTAATCCTTTTATTGCCGGCACAGGACTTGGCTTAAGAACTTCGCTTTTCGGTTATTTTGTTCGCCTAGATTATGGTTGGCCGATCATCGAATTTAAAACTTCTAAACCAGTTATGCATATTTCACTTGGTCTGGATTTTTGAATTTTGATATTATTTAGTTAGAATACGAATAGTGATATTTTTTTGAAATTCTTTTTATATCAATTCTATCCACATCAGCAGAGAAATAAAGTTTGACGAGTCAAATACGCTAAAATTTATACAATCACGGTGTTATAAAATGCTATAAAATCTACCCAAAGTAAGTAGCTTCAGAATGAGCACACAGTCAAATTACAATCTGTAAACTATTTTAAAAGACAATTGATGTCATTAATAATTTGACTATTTATCTTGCTTGCTAAAGACCTTTTTGAGTAGATCCGTTGTGCGTGCAGCCAGGTTATGTCGAATATTTAATTCCTCTTCAGCTATTTTGCGAAAGAGTCCTTCCAGCGCTTTATTGGTTACATAATCACTCATATCAGGATTTGCTTTTTTGACAAGCGGAATCTGATTATATTTATTGACTGCTGAAGACCATAATTGTAAGGCCCCTACCTTTTCCATAGAACCCGAAATGACTGGTTTGAATTCGTTATATAATGACTGGTATGTCGTTTTTTGAAGAAATTGGGTGGCTGCGTTATCCTGACCTTTAAGGATATTCCATGCATCCTGAATCGTCATTTGTCTGATGGCATTAATAAATATCGGTTTTGCCTTGACCGCAGCATCTTCGGCGGCACGGTTAATTTTCTCAACAACGTCATTTTCTATTGAATTAAATCCGGGAATAACCGCAAGTTTATTGCAAACACTCTTTGCATCTTCCGGCAGTGCAATTTTATAAATACTCTTAAAATAACCATCTTTGGCAGAGAGAAGGTCCGCACCTTTCGAGGTTCCCTGAGAAAGGGCCTCCTTGAGACCCGAAGCAACTTCTTCGGAACTGATTTCGTCAAGACCAACCGTCTTCAGGAGCTTTCCGAACTGGCCGGAGCATGAATTAAAACTCAGGGCCACAACAGCCAGAATCAGAGAAGTTATTTTTTTCATTTTATTGATATTTCAGATAATAACAGCAAACTGCAATGAAGCTGTCTCATAACGTAGTTAAGTTTTTGTGAAAAGTCATTGCACTGCATTGGCTGCAAACATAAGTCAAAAGAATAACAATTAACGTATCGCTCAGGCGGGTGGATAATCCTTTGAATGCCCCACATATAATTAAAGGAAAAAAAGCAGAATAATTATATAAAATATTGAATATTAAGTAGATACATTAATTTTGTGTGTTTTATATACCTTTGCATTGCATGGATCGCATACAACTCTCCATTGTTATCCCCGCTTACAATGAAGCGGATTCTATTCCTGAACTCGTTGAATGGATTTATCGTACGCTGGAGGGAGTCCCCCTCTCCTATGAAGTCTGGTTTGTTGATGATGGCAGTACTGACAAAAGTTGGGCAGTAATTCGGGGGATGCGTGAAAAATATCCTACGCTTATCAAGGGGATCCGTTTTCGGCGAAATTATGGCAAATCAGCCGCGCTCAATTCCGGATTTCATGCCAGCAGGGGCGATGTAGTGATTACGATGGATGCTGATCTCCAGGACAGTCCTGAGGAAATACCTGAGCTTTACAGAATGATTCGGGAAGATGGCTATGACCTGGTCTCAGGGTGGAAAAAGAAACGATATGACAACGCATTTACCAAGAACTTACCATCCAAATTATACAATGCTGTCACAGGTTGGATGAGTGGAGTTTCGCTTCATGATATGAACTGTGGCCTCAAGGCATATCGGGGTGATGTCGTCCGTACGATCGAAGTCTATGGTGAAATGCACCGATATATACCTGTTATTGCAAAATGGGCGGGTTTCCGAAATATTGGTGAAAAAGTAGTACATCACCAGGCTCGCAAATACGGCTATAGTAAATTTGGGCTGAGTCGTTTTTACAATGGATTTCTTGATCTTGCAACAATCATGTTTATTGGTAAATTCGGCAAACGTCCTATGCATTTTTTTGGAGCACTGGGATTACTGTTCTTTTTCGCCGGATTTTGCTTTGTGAGCTATCTTATTTTCACAAAGTATGCCTATAACATCTTTGGAATGACCGACCGTCCGGCCTTTTATATATCGCTGGTAATGATGATCATTGGTTCTCAGCTTTTTTTAACCGGATTTATCGCTGAATTAATCACGCGCAATGCACCGGAGCGAAATCATTATCTGATTGCCGAGACACTTGAAAGTACGCATTTATGACTAAAGTAGTGATACTTGGGCCTGCGCATCCGCTGCGCGGAGGTCTTGCCTCGTTTGATGAGCGTCTCGCCAAGGCATTTATTTCGAAGGGTCATCAATGTAGTATCTATACATTTTCATTGCAGTATCCTTCATTTTTATTTCCTGGCACGACACAATACTCTTCAGAACCTGCGCCCCAGGGATTGGATATTCATGTCTGCGTCAATTCGGTTAATCCCTTCAATTGGATTAAGATTGGAAAAATTTTAAAAAAAATCAGGCCTGATACGCTGGTTGTCCGTTTCTGGCTACCATTCATGGGTCCGTGTCTAGGTACTATACTTCGGTATGTCAGAAGAAACCATCATACAAGAATTATCTGTATTGCTGATAATGTAATACCACACGAGCATCGTGTCGGAGACTCAATGTTGACGCGATATTTTATTGGCGTACCGCACGCGTTTATCACCATGAGTGAGAAAGTACGTTCAGATCTTAAAAAATTTCGACCAGAAGTACCGGAACGCTGTGTTGCACATCCCCTTTATGATAATTTCGGTGAAAAAATTGATAAATTCACTGCTCGACAAAAACTAGGAATAGATCCGGGTATCAGGCTGTGTTTATTTTTTGGTTTTATCAGAAAATATAAAGGACTTGATCTTTTACTGGAAGCATTTGCGGGAAAATTCCTCAAGAACTCTGACATTCATCTTCTGGTTGCCGGAGAATATTATGAAGACTCTAAATATTATTTAGATATCATTGAAAAAAATAATATCCAGGAAAAGGTAATTCTGAGGACTAATTTTATTCCGGATAGCGAAGTAAAATATTATCTATCGGCCGCAGATGTGGTGGTACAACCATACCGGGAGGCTACTCAAAGTGGTGTTACTCCACTGGCATATCATTTTGAAGTCCCAATGATTGTCACTAATGTTGGTGCTTTACCCCAGCTTGTCCCTCACGGTGAGGTCGGAAGAGTTTGTGAACCGGAACCAGAGGCAATTGAAAATGCCATTGAGGAGTTTTTTAATATGGACTCGTTTAAACTAATGGAAGGAATTTTACGGGAGAGAAAGAAATTAAGCTGGGATACTTTCGTTGAATCTATTTTGGACTTGAGTAATGATTTGGAGAAGTAAAGCACCATTTCGACTGGGTCTTGCTTGCGAAGCACAGAAATCAGTCCTTATTGTGATCTTTAAGGTGGAGCGATACTCAATGTCACAGTGTCACTTTATGCACATGCCCACATTGAGCGTCAAAGCGCACCGTAAGTAGTCTTTTACTCCGTGGACCAAATGAAGACATTGAAGTTTCCCGTTGGTGAAGCCGCCCCACTTGAAAAGGGACTTGATCTGCAGGCTGGCCTCTACAATCGTTTATTGAAAGATAGCGTATTGGATAACCGAGGATTTAGATTGACTGCATCGATGGATGTGCCTGCAGGCAGCGGTTTAGGAACTTCTTCGACCCTCATGGTTGCAATGCTTAAAGCTTTCACTGAGATGTACAATTTACCTTACGGTGAATATGATCTTGCCCATAAAGCTTATGAGATAGAAAGGTTGGATCTTCAATTGGCCGGAGGACGACAGGATCAGTATGCTGCCACTTTCGGCGGCGTGAATTTTATGGAATTCTACAAAGATGACAAGGTAATTGTAAACCCTTTGAGAATAAAAATGGAGTATCTCAATGAACTTGAAAACAACATACTTTTGTATTTTACTTCTACCAGCAGATCTTCCTTTGAAATTATAAAAAAACAACAGCTTAATGTTAGTTCAAATAATCTGAGTTCAATTAAAGCCATGGATCAGCTGAAGGAACAAAGCAGGATGATGAAAGAAGCCATTCTCAAAGGTCAGCTCAATGCCATTGGTGAAATTCTTGATTTTGGTTTTGAACGAAAAAAACGGATGGCAGAAAATATTTCCAATGTACTTATTGATGAAATTTATGATGCTGCCAAAAAATCTGGAGCTACCGGTGGAAAGATCAGAGGCGCGGGTGGAGGAGGATTCATGTTCTTTTATTGTCCAGGAACGAGCAAGTATCAAGTCATTGAAAAGTTAAAGCAATTTGGCGGAGAAGTGCGAAATTATAATTTTACTCCGCTTGGCGCTCGCAGCTGGAAAATTAATGAAATAATACAATGAGTCAGATTAGAGATATTATTCAATCCTCTATACAGGTCAAGGAAGAATTACTACATAATGAAGCAAAACAGGCAATGATCCATCAGATTGCCATGACCATTGTGGCTTCCCTGCAAAGCGGTGGCAGAATTTATTTCTGCGGAAATGGTGGGTCGGCTGCCGACGCACAGCACCTTGCGGCAGAACTTTCAGGGCGATTTTATGCTGACAGACCGGCGTTGCCCGCTGAAGCCTTGCATGCCAATACTTCATATATCACCGCGGTTGCCAACGATTATAGTTGTGAAGTAATTTATTCTCGCATTATTGAAGGATGCGGAAAGTCACAGGATGTCGTCATTGGACTGAGCACATCTGGCAACTCACCTAATATACTGCGGGCATTAAAGGCCGCCAATGATATTGGTGCCTGCTCTGTAGCCTTAACGGGGGCCTCCGGTGGACAAATGAAAGACCTAGCCCAATATTGCCTCTGTGCCGATTCAGCAGACACGCCAAGAATACAGGAGACCCACATTCTCATAGGTCATATCATTTGTCAGATTGTGGAAGAATCAATGATTAATGCAAAATAAGTTGAGGGAATGCA
The DNA here is from genome assembly GCA_019694255.1 of Saprospiraceae bacterium. Taxonomy (GTDB): domain Bacteria; phylum Bacteroidota; class Bacteroidia; order Chitinophagales; family Saprospiraceae; genus Vicinibacter. The sequence goes on along the minus strand of JAIBCI010000070.1, from coordinate 22,956 downwards.
TCATTCTTGCCGGCGGGTTAGGAACCAGATTGAATCACCTTATTCCTGGAGTTCCCAAATCACTCGCGCCGGTGTCAGGAAAACCCTTTCTAAAGTATTTGCTTGACTATTTACAATCACAGGAAACAGATCACTTTATTTTTTCGCTGGGATATCTTCATCATCAGATTATTGAATTCCTGGACACAGAAGCAGGACATTTACACAAGACCTATATCATCGAAGAGAAACCGCTGGGGACTGGAGGAGCGATTATTAATGCAATGCGTGCATTGAATAGTGATTATTTTTTTGTTGTCAATGCAGATACTTTTTATCCTGTTGATCTTAATCATATATTAAATTTTCATATCCAAAACAACGCTGATATTACGTTAGCACTCAAGCCCATGTTGCAGCCTTTCCGATACGGTACTGTAACAATAACATCGAATTGACGGATACAAAAATTTGAAGAAAAAAAAGCTGTGAATTTGGGCTAATCAATGGGGGTGTATATTGTATTAATCGGTGGTTTCTGCAAAATATAAAAGTTGATACGTGCTTCAGTTTTGAGAAAGTAGTTCTTGAAGCCATGTTTGAGAACGTACGGTTTTTCGGATATTTACAAGATCATTTTTTCATCGATATTGGCGTGCCGGAGGATTATCATTATGCCAATAATCACTTTGGACAGTCTGAATTATTTTTACGACACAGGGCACTTTTTCTTGACCGCGACGGTGTCGTTAACAGATTGATTCCCGGAGATTACGTCAGGAACTGGAATGACTTTGTTTTCCAGGATGGTTGTCTCGAGATTCTCCCCAGAAATGCACCGTATTTTGATTTTTTGTTTATCGTTACCAACCAGCAATGCATTGGCAAAGGCCTGATTTCCATTGATCAGTTATCCGGAATACACCAAAATATGTTAAAGCAACTTGAGGCAGCAGGGTATTAAAATTGAAAAAATCTTCTATTGTCCTCACCTTGTCAGTGAAAATTGTAATTGCCGCAAACCTAAACCAGGAATGCTGGATGAAATCCGCAGACAGTATCCTTCAGTTGATTTTATTTCATCGCTAATGATTGGTGACAGTGTAGCAGACATAGCGATGGCTGCTTCACGATATGTACCTTCAATATTACTTCATTCGGCAGAATCAGATTTACCACTTCCATTTCGAAATGCTAAATCATGGGAACAAATTGAACAATTGATCACGTCCGACCATTAAATTGACATGTATTCGGTCAAAGAGATTTTCTATAGTCTGCAGGGTGAAGGTGCTCAAAGCGGCAGACCGGCGATTTTTGTGCGATTTGCGGGATGCAATTTCTGGACAGGTCGGGAAGAAGACAGATCCAGTGCAATCTGTAAATTTTGCGATACAGATTTTGTTGGTACCAACGGGACATTGGGCGGTAAATATCCCAACGCAGATTCAATTGTTGAGGTAATTAAAAAAAACTGGAAGAGTTCACAACCTGCGTATATCATTTTTACCGGTGGAGAACCACTTCTTCAACTTGATCGATTTCTTATTGATGCGATCCATCACGAAAAATGGATCGTGGCTGTAGAAACCAATGGATCTGTTTCAGCACCCGCCAATATAGATTGGATCTGCGTGAGTCCGAAAACGCCCGTCAGTTCGCTAATGCAAACCTGCGGTAATGAACTAAAATTGGTGTATCCCCAAAAAGAACTTGAACCTGCAGACTTTGAACATCTGAATTTTAAACACTTTTTCATTCAACCTATGGACGGTCTTGATTTGAAAAAAAATACCGCGCTTGCCATTGACTTTTGCCTTTCAAATCCGAAGTGGAAACTAAGCCTTCAGAATCATAAATATCTGAACATCCGCTGAAATTGATATTTATTCAATTAGCCCGTTTTCAGGTGGAAAAGCAATATGATAATTTCGGATCAGATCAGCATACGCAGGGGACATTTTAAGAACATCAGGATTTCCCACTACTATTACTTGTTCACGTGCTCTTGTCAGCGCCACATTCAGTTTTCGGTCCATTGCGTCCTGATTTAGTGAACTAATCTGTTCTAATTGAGATATTGCCGAAATGCTGGTCGAAATTATAATAATATTTCTGGCACCGCCCTGATATCTTTCCACAGTATCAATCGTAATGGGAAGATTTTCGATACCCCGCGCTGATAATGAAGTCTGTATTGTTGAAATCTGAACTCTGAATGGCGTGATGACGCCACAAGTCATATCATTCCACTCGATTTTATTTACTTGAAGAATTTTTTGCCAGGCGTGGATAATTTCCGAGACTATCTTTCCTTCATTGGCATTACTCTTTCCCGAGATCTGATTGTTTTCAACTTGTACCGGAATAAATATAGTCCGGGACTGCCTGAGTAAACGGCTCCAAGGATCCTCCGGCCAATCAATCACACCCATAATTTTGTTTGATCGCTGAAAGCCATCGACTTGTTGGTTGACCAATTGCAAAGATCCTTTGTAAAATTTTGTTGATGGAAATTTCATGATATCCTCATGCATCCTTCCCTGTCTGGTCAACATTCCGATTGCATGATCCCATTGTTTCTCTTCACATTGCCTAAAGAGTCTCTCAAATAAGGATTCACCTGTAGATCGCATCCCTGCAGCAAGCAGATCTTCGTCTTTAACAACGGTCTGCTCCGGAGTTTGTAAAGTCACAGCAGGAAGCTGGAGATGATCACCAATTAAAATAAACCTGTTGAACCGGGACAACAAACCAATCAGGCCCGACTCAAGTATTTGAGATGCTTCATCAATAATTATGGTGCTAAATTTTTTCAATGAAAACAACTCCGGCTTACCGTGAATGCTGGCGATGGTGCCTGTAAAAATTCTGGTACTTTGTAGTTTTTGGTTCAGTAAAGAGCGGGTTGCGAAGTTAGCAGCTATCTGATCGTACAACCTGTGATGAAAGTCCGGCCTGCTTCCATACCGGGAGCCAATTCGAATATAATCACCCGCAGTCGTTAGTTTTTCAATAACGTCGCAAATCTCATCTACTGCACGGTTAGTATAAGCCAACAACAATATTCCTTCTTCGTCAGTATTAAGGATAGCATTGATGAGCTTAGTCAAAAAAACACTTGTTTTGCCAGATCCCGGTGGGCCCCACAATAAAAAATAATCTAGCGAACCTGCAGCTCTGAGCACAAGTTCATCTATGGACTCCTCATTGATATTAGTATCATGAACTCCACGTGGAGCCTCAATGCCCAAAATTTTAGATCTGTATCTCGCCGGTGCTGAAGCAAATTCAAATAACCCGGCAAACTGATACATAAAAGGCCTTTCCAGACTATCTCCTTCAAGACACCAGCTCCGATGCCGGGCCGCTTCATTTTCAAACTGTCTTCCTCTTAAACGTACTTTAATCTCATTGTTGCTAATTTCTATAATAGTACATTTATGGACAAGGTGACGAAGCATCCCTCGACCATCTCTTTCATCAGGATATAATACCATTGTATCTCCCGCTCTGAATGGAGTCATTGCATTATCCCTTACTGATCGCTTAAGTACAATAACTGGTGAATCATGATCTTCATGAATAATACTACTTATCTCCAGGTTATTTAACAACAGATACTGTTGAATTTTTTCCTGCGGCGAGAGGCGCCACATCGATGCAAGGCCCTGAACGTGTCGTGTATCGTGCATTCCACATTTCGAGATGAGTAGTTCCCTTGCAATAAAATAGCTATGCTGACGAAAATATTTTTTCTCAATTTTTGAAAGGGTACTATAAATGTTAAACCATTGCATTCCGTCTCTCCTCGCAAAAGTTCCAGCCTGATCGAACCAATCGGGATGAACCTGATCGAGAATCGTGGAATCATTGGGTTCAACCAGAGCAAGGTTCATATGAATCAGCACGATGGAATTTCTGATTTCAAGAAGCTGCTTTCTCAAAGAAGGTTGATCCATTGCAGGTCTGAGACTGTCAGAATTTAAAACAGAATACAGAATCCAGGCATGAAGATCCTGATGATTGATACCTGCCGATTCAATCAACATACGATACATCAGTGCCTGCGCATGATGTGACGCACTAATGCCTTCGCTGTTAGTCTGATACGGCCGTCCACTTTTTAATTCGATGATCATTTGAGGATCCTGATCAACCAGAATATCAAGACGACCCTGAAGGCCATAACATACTGAAAGAAAACTTGGTTCGAGAATACATTTTTCCAGTTTGCTGACCCGATTTCCAAAACCTGTTCTCACCAGTTCACTGAGGTGTTTGTAATGTAAGCTGCTCTGATACTTGAAATCATTAAAGTCTTCTTCATTTAAAGCTGCAATACTCAATGAAAATTTATTATACACCTTACGCAGAAGCGTTTCATAGTCCTGATATGGATTCAAAATTAACTCATCCAAAAACTCATTTGCTGAAGTCCCGATCAATATTGCCTTGCTTGAGACGCGCTCTTTATAAAGTGAAATAAGATGCCTTGCCGGTGTTGATGCTGTGGATTCATAACATTCAGCCACAGCCGTTACATCGATCAGAAAATCAGGAAAAATAACAACCGTACCACATCGCCATTGGAAACCCTCTTTTTTGAGGTCATGCAGATACACAGGGATTGGGAAAGCGTAAATTCTGTTTATTTTAATCAATTGATTGAGCCATCGGCGCTCCATATCCCGCTCTGAGATTTGAATGATTGCACCTTGAGCCGATTCCAATACAAATTCCAATACTCCATTCTTGTGGTTCACCCATTCTGCACGACAATAACCAATAACCATCTCCTCGGGAACGACTTGTCTTACGTGATGGATTGAATCCAAATATGGTTTCAATTCCAAAGGGACTTCCTCCCCTGATATTTGAATTAATCTGGCCCGGCAATAATTACCTTTTCTGTACCACGCTTCGCGCTCTGCTGAATGTAAAATTGAAAATTCGAATTCCCACTTAAAGAGCCAATCATGGATATCCAAATAATCTTCCTGACTGATGATCTGCGTAGTGAGCATATAGGACAGCCGGTCGCTGAGATTAAAGAAAATCTGACGGCTGTCTTTCGTCATAGACCTAATCAAATCTTCTATGAGGCTATACAATTCGCCAGCCTGCTTGTTCAGACTTTGGTCTGATTGGGTGGAATAATCCGTATTATTCATGTTTGGCTCCATCTGGTGTTATTAAACGTTAGGGCAAAATATTAAAACTGTTCCATGGAATGAGCGAAATATTTACAAAATACGGGCGAAAGTGTGTTCGGATACTAAAAAAACTGCGTCAAGACAAATTGTCATTTAGTAAAGGGCTCCTTAATTGGTGTTTTTTAAAATTAAGGTGAACAAATTCAATTATTTATATATCTTTAATTTTTAAAATATATAACTTAGGCACAGAATTATATTTTGCTAAATTTAAAATAATTATTTTTTATTTTAAAAATTTGTTAATTATGTCTTTAAAAACCAACATTATTTCAAAAGTATTCGTTATTAACATGATGAAAAACATTAAATCAGGGTATTTTGCGTACACCATGGATAGCTTAGCAGCCATTATAGGAGGTGTACTCTTTATTCTGTTTTCCTGTAAAGAAAAAGTCGCAGAAAGCAAGGAGCCTCAGAAAATCTCTGCAACAGAGATTGAAAAAGATAGTTCGTATCTTTTCAAACATCAATTGTCTGATCAGACCAGACAGGCATTGGATCAACTGAGCCAGATGAAAATGACAGAGGGCAACCTGGGAAGCCAGCTTTCGGGATTTATTCGGGACGGTGTCTATGATTACGGGGAAATATTTAAGTTTATCGAATTGAGGTGGAAAGGGCTAACCGCTGAATTGGAGCCAAAATCAAGGTCTGAAATAGACGAACTTGCCAAAGTTATGATTCTGTTTCCCAATATGAGAATTAAAATGGAATGCTACACGGATAATAATGGCAACCCGGACAAGCTGCTCAAGGTTTCTCAAGCAAGGGTTGAGTATATCAAGAAGGAAGTCGTAGCGGCAGGCGTAGCACCTGAAAGAATTGATATCAAGGGATTTGGAAGTAAATATCCCGTTGCTGATAACAAGACAATGGAAGGCCAATTAATTAACAATCGGATTGAAATAACTATACTCAAACTATTCTAAAGAATTACATGGGGCAAAAAAGTTTGCCTATCAATTTTTATCTACCTACTACTGTAAACCGGGGCGCTCATAACTCCGGTTTTTTTTTGCCGTTTTGTGACTCTTCCCCATGAAAATTATTCTTAAATGGACATAATATCCCTAAGAAAACAAATCATCAACACCTCATACTTTATCAACTCAGTGATAAAGTGTGAAGCGATCCGGTAAATAAAAAATTATCTTATTTGCTATACTTTTCGTTAAGTGCGCGTACCATCTCTTCAGTTATGTTGTAGCTGGAATCCGCATAAAAAATATTACCCTCGCGGGCCACTGAAAATACATAGCTGTATCGGCTATCTTGATTGACTTCTTGCAGATAGGCGACAACTTTTTGATGCAGTTTTTCGTTAAACTCTGCCGTTTCTTCGGCGAACTGTTGCTCCATCTTCTCTTTTTTCTCCATCAGTTCTTGTTCCATTTTGGCGAGTCTCTTCTGTGCCGACTCCATCTCATTGCGCGTCAGATTTGGAGCATTGCTCTGCAACTGCTGAATTTCTTTCTGAAAGCTGTTTTCTCTTGCCTTTAATTCACCGGCCATACGTTCGCGTTTAGCTTTAAACTCATCTTCTGATTTCTTAAAAAACTCAAGCTTCGACAACAAGCTGTCCGATACAAAATAAGCTATTGGTTTCATACCGTTACTGCTGCCAATACTTGCTGCGGGAAGGGCATTCACACCAGGTGCATGATTCTTTTTCAGCGATTGATTTTGCCAAAACAGAAATACTAATCCTGCTATGCTGATGGCATGCAGGATCCAATTGAGATTCTTCATTTTATCTGATCTTGTGATTTATTTCTTATTAAAATTCTGCATAACCAGGATATCTTGGAAATGGAATAACATCCCTTATATTTCCCATTCCCGTAATAAATAGCATTAGCCGTTCAAAACCAAGACCAAACCCTGCGTGAGGACAACTTCCAAAGCGCCTGGTGTCCAGATACCAGTACATTTCTTCTGTAGGAATATGCATTTCTTTCATGCGCGATGCCAACCTGTCATAGCGCTCTTCACGTTGTGATCCGCCGACAATTTCTCCAATTCCAGGAAACAAAATATCCATGGCCGCAACCGTTTTGCCATCATCATTTTGCCGCATATAGAATGCTTTGATATCCTTGGGGTAATTAAATAATATAACCGGTTTTTTATAATGCTTTTCAACAAGATACCTCTCATGTTCGGATTGAAGATCTGTACCCCAACTTTCAACAGCATACTGAAATTTACCTTTTTTATTAGGATTGCTGTTGCGCAGAATTTCTATAGCATCAGTATAACTGACACGTTCGAACTGATGATCCAGACAAAACTGTAGTCGCTGCAGTAAATTCATTTCATTTCTCTCCTGCTGAGGTTTGGATTTCTGCTCTTCCTCCTCTCGATCCAAAAGAAATTTTAAATCATCTGTACATTCTGTCATCACCTTGCCTATCACATACTTGAGCATATCCTCAGCAAGGTCCATATTATCAAAAATGTCATTGAAGGCAACTTCTGGCTCGATCATCCAGAATTCTGCGAGATGGCGTGTGGTGTTGGAATTTTCAGCACGAAACGTAGGTCCAAAGGTATAAACCTGAGAAAGCGCCATCGCTGCAAGTTCAGCCTCCAGCTGCCCTGAGACTGTTAAATTCGCCGGCCGTCCGAAAAAGTCCTTTTTGTATTCGACTTCTTTTTGATCGTTAAAAGGAATACGGGATAAATCCAGTGAAGTCACATGAAACATCTCACCTGCACCCTCTGCATCGGATGCGGTAATAACTGGCGAATGAAGATAGTAAAATCCACGCTCATGAAAAAATCTATGAATAGCAAAAGCAACGTGGTGACGGATTCTGAATATTGAGCCAAATGTATTGGTCCTGAACCTCAGGTGTGCAATTTCTCTTAAAAATTCAAGGCTATGTTTTTTTGGCTGAAGTGGATAGATCCCCGGATCGGCATCACCCAGTATTTCAAACTGAACAACACGGACCTCGGATTTTTGACCGGATCCCTGTGATGGTATAAGCTCTCCTTGCGCAGCGATACAAGATCCCACAGTAATGCGTCGGATTTGATCTTCAGGAAAATTCTCAAAATCGATAACCAGCTGGATGTTATTGATCGTGGAACCGTCGTTGAGTGCAATAAACCGATTGCTTCTGAAACTTCTTACCCAACCTTTGACCAAAACGTTCTGATTCTTTGGTTCTGTCTGAATAATTTCAATAACCCTAATGCGCTTCACGATCTTCTATTTTCCGCAAAGGTAAAGAAACAGCGTAAAAAATGTGCTATTGGCCCACTTACCAATCTATTGGTCTGTAATCTTTCAGAAATTTCCCACACCAGTGTTGCCCAGTTAAAATTCCGTCGATAAAAGGATCGCAGATCCTTGCTGCCCCGTCCACAATATCCAGTGGTGGTTGAAAATCGTGCGTATCTGCTTTAAATCGTGCAAGTTCAATCGGGTCTTCATCTGTCACCCAGCCAGTGTCGACGGCATTCATAAAAATCCCATAATCGGCAAGTTCAGATGCCGCCGTATGTGTCATCATGTTCAATGCTGCCTTGGCCATATTGGTATGTGGATGTCTTGCTGCTTTACTGAAGCGGTAGAATTTTCCTTCCATTGCGGTGACGTTGACAATATGTCTGCACCCTGTCGGATTCTTCTTCATGAGCGGAATTAGTCGGTTATTAAGAACAAAAGGGGCAATCGCATTGACGAGTTGGACTTCGATCATCTCAGCGGTCTGAATATCTCCGAGTTTGAGGCGCCAACTGTTCGTTACCCGTAAATCTACTTGCTGAAGATCTACATCAAGATGACCTGACGGAAAAATGCTGTGGTCCACATCACTATTTTCCAATGCATAAGGAATCTGTGATAAAAGGGCTGATGAAGTAATTCCCATTCCTGTCTGTTGATGATCCCAGGACAAGCGCTGAATGGATTGATGATCAGAATTTACTTCATGCCCCAATAAAGTACTGGTTAGTTCTCGGTAATCTTTAAGTATCAACTTGACATCTGGAGAAAGATCATTAAATCCCGATTTTTCAGTGTCCATCAAATGCTGAAAAAAACCAGGTGGTCTTCTGACGGTCTGGGCAGCATTGTTGAGCAACAAATCAAGACGTTCATATTTATTTTCAAAGTATCTGCAAAATATTTCCACACTGGGGATGTGCCGCAGATCGAGACCATATATGTGAAGTCTGTCTTTCCATTGATTAAAGTCTTCCTCTTTTGCAAATCGTATTGCAGCATCAATAGGAAATCTTGTTGTTGCAATGACTCTGGCTCCGCTTCGCAACATTTTTAAAGTTGCCTGATAACCTATTTTCAACCTGGCACCAGTAATCAAAGCCGTTTGACCACGCAGATCACAATGCTGAAAACGCTTGAAGTAGTTAAAATCTCCACACTCCTTACACATGGCATCATAGAAGTGATGAATTTCTGTATACAGTTTTTTGCAGATATAGCAATTACGCGGACTATTCAGCTTGGAATGAGAAGGCATTTCCATACCGGCTTCTGTACCAATTTGTTGAGGAGCTGTAAAAACAGCATTTTCTCGGGCCTTTCGTATACCACTGGAAGCCGTAGCCAATTTGTTGACCATCCGGGCCTGTTTTTGTGCTTCCTTTTTCTGTGCCTTGTTTCTTTGCTTCCTTTCTGTCCTCCCAGGGCGTGAAAAAATTCCTGCCACCCGACTCAACTCCCTGTATTGTTCTTCAGACAGGCTTGTGATCAATGCACTGTTTTCACTCAGAGAGCGAAGCATTCTAATGCATTGCTCGATGAACTGGGGATCTAAAATTTCAGATTTTTGTTCTTCCGACAAAACCGCCCTTAATTATCAGGTGCAAAAGTAATTCCTGTTATTTGTAAGATCTGGATGCAATCTTTACTTCCTGATATTCCAGCGGTTCCTTGATCAGTTCAGGATCCTTATTAAGATCTGTCCAAAACCAGGATGCGACGTAAGCAAAGTTTTCGTCATCGCGAAGGGTTTCACCTTCTTCGGTCTGATATTCTTCCCTGAAATGTCCGCCGCATGATTCATTGCGGTTAAGTGCATCTACGACCATCAATTCTCCCAGCTCTATAAAATCTGCTACACGCATCGCTTTTTCAAGTTCGGGATTAAATTCATCTATAGATCCTGGTACGTAGACGTCACGCCAGAATTCATCTCTAAGCTCACGGATCATAGTCCTTGCTTTTTCCAATCCAACGGCATTGCGCGACATACCGCAATATTCCCACATGATTTTTCCCAGCTTTTTATGAAGGTCTTCAACAGTTTGATTTCCTTTAATTGCCAGTAATTTTTGCAGTTGTTCCCTCACATTTCTTTCAGCCTCATCAAATGCCTGCTGGTTGGTATTGATCTGCGGGGTACGAATATCTTTTGAAAGAAAATTACCTATTGTATAGGGCAGTACAAAATATCCATCCGCTAATCCCTGCATGAGGGCAGAAGCTCCCAAACGGTTGGCGCCATGATCAGAAAAATTACACTCACCTGTTGCAAAAAGACCCGGAATATTCGTCTCAAGATTATAATCAACCCATAAGCCTCCCATTGTATAATGTACTGCGGGATAAATCATCATTGGTTCGATATAAGGATTGACGCCGGTAATCTTTTCATACATTTCAAAAAGATTACCATATTTCTCAGATACTTCTTCCGTTCCCAGTTTGGTAATGGTTTCCTGGTCAGGGGAATGAATACCCTGCAAATTAGCTTTTGACTTGCCATAGCGATTGATTGCAGATCCAAAATCAAGAAAAACAGCGAGTCCTGTCGGACTTACACCGTGTCCTTTGTCACACTCCACTTTGGCTGCTCTTGAAGCAACATCCCTTGGAACCAGATTTCCAAATGCAGGATATCTGCGTTCCAGGAAATAATCACGGTCAGCTTCAGGAATTTCAGATCCTTTTTTCATTCCTTTCTGAATAGCCTGGGCATCCTCCTTTCTGGCAGGAACCCAAACCCTCCCGTCATTCCGAAGTGACTCAGACATAAGCGTGAGTTTGGACTGATAATCTCCCGAAACAGGGATACAGGTAGGATGTATCTGAGTAAAACAAGGATTGGCCATCAATGCCCCTCGTTTGACTGCTTTCCATGCTGCGGTAACATTGCAACCCATCGCATTGGTACTAAGATAAAATACATTGCCATACCCACCGGTCCCTAAAACAACCGCATGTGCGCCAAACCTTTCAATTTTGCCAGTGAGCAGATTTCGGGCAATTATTCCTCTCGCTTTACCATCAATCATAACCAAGTCCAGCATTTCATGCCGGTTATACATGGCAACGTTGCCAAGAGCAATCTGGCGGCTTAGCGATTGGTAGGCACCAATTAATAGTTGCTGACCAGTCTGTCCCCTGGCATAAAATGTTCTGCTAACCTGTACACCGCCAAACGACCTGTTCTCCAACAGACCTCCGTATTCCCGAGCAAAAGGAACGCCTTGGGCGACTGCCTGATCGATGATCGCAGCGGATACCTCCGCTAGCCGATAGACATTCGCTTCCCGCGCTCTGTAATCTCCACCTTTGATCGTATCATAGAACAGGCGATAAACGCTATCCCCATCATTTTGATAATTTTTTGCAGCGTTGATCCCTCCCTGCGCAGCAATGCTATGAGCTCTCCTGGGACTGTCGTGAAAAGTAAAACACTTCACCTGGTAACCGAGTTCTCCAAGGCTAGCTGCAGCCGAAGCGCCGGCCAAGCCGGTACCGACCACAATAACTTCTATTTTTCGTTTGTTCGCTGGGGATACCAGCGACACCTTCGATTTATAATCTGTCCATTTGCTTTTGAGAGGACCTTCTGGAGTATTGGAATTGATCTTTATCATCAGAGATTAAGCGTTGTGTGTTAGAAAAACATAGAGGGGAATCATTGCAAATCCAAGCGGAATGAGAATTGAATAAATCATCCCCAACACTTTAATCAATGGAGTGTATTTCTTGTGATTGATTCCCAGCGTTTGAAAAGCAGATTGAAATCCATGCCACAAATGGAAGGCTATAATAAGCATGCAGAAAATATAAAAAATCACATTACCTGCATTTTGGAAAGAAGTTTGAACTGGAGTATATAAATCTGCAAAAGGATGATCATGCCCTTCTATGGATATCATTGGCAACACATTCATTTTCATCTTAAGCCAGTACTGCCATAGATGTATGATGATAAAAATAAAAATAATGCTTCCGAAATGAGCCATATACCTTGACGCCAGACTACCGCTGACTGTTGAAGAAGAAACATAAGATCCACCTTTGGCGCCTCTGTTGCTGAAATAAATTTTCAAGCCCTGAATCGTATGCAACAATATTGTCAGATAAAGAACGTAGGAAATTAGCTTTATAAGCGGGTTGTGGGTCATAAAATAAGTGTAAAAATTAAATGACATTCCATGGTCATCTTTCAGTAACTGAAGATTTCCCAAAAGGTGAACCACAAGAAACAATATCAGGAACAGCCCCGATATACTCATCACGATCTTCTGACCAATCGATGATTTAAATAAAAAGTTAGTTAGCCACGCCATATTAAATAAATCTGGAACAAAGGTAAACAAGCTTAGGTTTTGAGAAATCAAACATCATATCAATTGAAATAAATCTTTTTTTTACTATTAAGCTGATTATCTGCTATTTATACTATTATCCTGGAAAAGAATATGTAACCGGAATCAGCAAAATCAGCTTTTCAGTTCACGAAGCATCATAGGCCAGGCATCTTCTACGGGCATTCCAATTTTGTTCTTATACTTTTTACCGGGGTTGTTTTTTATTTCCTTGACCATTTTCAGTTGGGCTGGACATAAAAATTCTTCCGGCGATTTGTTGCTTCCAAGAGCCAGGTTGACTTTCATGGCTTGCATATCAGTCATTGGGATAAATCTGTAAAAGCTTTGAAAAATATAATATTTTAGTTCTTTGTCGACCGTAAAATCTCCCTTATTCAGCACCTGAACACTGTTGGTGTAATTTGGTGAGGGTGTCTCATGATACAATCTGTCAGCACAGTGCATTTCTTTGCCGTGCCTGAGGATGGCGTCAAGGTTGGTTAACTTTGGGTTATATTGAACTTCAACCACCTCAGATCCTTTCATATAACCAGATCTTGTAGATACAACACCGGGTGCCTGTGCAAAACACTTTTCACCACTCCAAAAACAATACATACCCACATAAGCTTTTTCTGTGCCGCCAGATTCTGCATAAAATTCTTCTTCCAACAGCCTCAGATATTCGGGCACAACTTTACCACGCTTAACAAATGAAGCATTGATTTTGCTGATTAATCCAAATGAACTATAATTGCCACTCAACCTTTCACAGATATCGTTGAGTTTTGAATCGACAATTCGCACAACGGGATTGTTCCAGGCGGGTTCATTGAAAAATTGTAACACTTCATGGTCCTTACCACTTTTATTGTTGTATATAGCCAGTGGAATAAAATTCTGCTCAATGGCTTCGACGACCATGGGATGAGAAAGGATGTTTCTACCATAATTTTTGCATGTGCTGCATCCCGGTATTTCCTGAAACAGGATCAGAATTGGCTTATTGGTTTTTGCACTTTCTGATTTTGCAATGTCCGCATCCCGCAACCAGCTGACCTTGCCCAATTCTTCCGGTGCACTTTGTCCGCAGAGGATTTGTATCCACATTAAAAATAAAAACAGATATTTCATACCCTTCTGATTAGCGAGCAAAAATAAGGATTTGAAAGGAAATAGAATGCGTACAGATTTTTGATCATAACTCAGTACGTGGAATTTGAGTTTTTCAGTAATCATCAGCATTTTCACTTTCTGATCGTTCTATATTCTACTGCAGTATGACATAAATTTTTGAGGGACTCGGATTTCGCGACATCTTGTGCCTACCAAATATTTGTATTAGATATTTATTTAGGTTATAAACTAATTATACCCGACCAATATGCAGTCAACTTCACAGGTTTCAGATTTTTCAATATCCAATAAATGGTTCAGGTATACCCGGCTAAGAACCAGTGAAATTATGTTGGAAAACATTCTTCTCTATTTTTTATTTGCCATTTTGGTTTATACGCCTGTCTTTGGATTTTTGACCACATTGCCAATCCGTATTTGGGATGAATCCCGTCTCGCCAATAACGCATACGAAATGTATAAAAATGGAAATTTATGGGTTACATTTTTTGACGGGCAACCAGATCTTTGGAATACCAAGCCTCCTTTTCTTATCTGGATGCAGGCCGCCCTGATGCATTTACTTGGCGTCAATGAAGTTGCCGTGCGACTTCCATCTGCCATGGCCTGCTTTTTAACATGTCTATCCATTATTATTTTTATGCATCGTTTCTTTGCCAATGTATGGCCGGGATTTATCACCGTGATAGTGCTCATTTCAATGCATGGTTATATTAATATCCATGCGACACGAACAGGTGATTATGACGCCATGCTTACGCTTTTTACGACATTGTACTGCCTCCTTTTTTTTGCCTTCCTTCAATCAGGTAAAATAATTTATCTCTATGGTTTCTTTATTAATTTAAGTCTGGCCTTTCTGACCAAGAGCACCGCATCGCTTTTATTCTTACCTGGTCTGGCAGCTTACAGTATCATCAAGGGTTCATTCAGCCAACTGATCCTGAATAGGCATACTTGGATCGGATTCATTATTTGTCTTATGCCAATCCTGGGATTTTATCTGATTCGGGAATCACATAATCCTGGTTATTTTTCAGCGGTTGTTAAAAATGAATGGGGAGGAAGATTTCTATCTACGATTGAAAATCATGATCATTCCTCGTTCTACTATTTTGACAATTTTATAGATTTCCAGCTTAAGGAATGGTATGTAATAGTTCCAGCCGGGATTGCAACTGGACTACTTTCCAATGACAAAAAGCTTGCAAGTCTGGCCAAATTTATATTGGTTATTGTCATTACCTATTTCATTCTTATCTCTTTATCGCAAACCAAACTCGAATGGTATGACGTACCGATGTATCCTTTTATCGCTATGTTCATCGCATTCTTTATTTGGATCACTGCGAATATCCTCCAAAACACGAGCGCAGTATCAGATCACTTAAACTCTAAGCTTGTGCCGGCATTGCTTTGTTTTTTTATATGCCTTGGCCCTTATCGCAATATTGTTCATAAGACCTATAAACCAGAGGAATACGCATGGGATAAGGAGTTTTATGAAATTGGTTATTATCTCAAAAAAGGAATTAAAGACGAGGTGAGTCTTAATCATACGAAATTGCTCTATGACGGTTACAATGCCCAGATCAAATTTTATATTCATATTTTGCAGGATAAAGGAGTTGATATCCAACTATCCAGCTGGGACGATTTACAAATTGGTGATATAGTCATTGCGCATCAGCAATACGTCAAGGGTTACATTGCAGCCCATTATAAGAACATTGTCCTTTCCTCTTCAGGACAAATCAATACCTATCTAATTTCGGGCAGACAATAATTCTATTCCTTCGTAGTTTAAATATTTTTTCCCTGTTAATTTATTAACCTCTAGGCGCCAATAAGAAAAAGGAAAGCAATATAAATTTGGCTATGGTTTAGTTAAATAGGACAATTCCCAATCGTGCAATTTAGTCATCGCGCTGATTTATGTTAATTGTTTGAAATAAAAAACCCTCCGGAATTGATTTCCGGAGGGTCACATTGTTGAATTTTCTAAAAGATTACATCATTCCATCCATTCCACCTGGGTGGGCATGTGAATGTCCTTTTTCTTCTTTAGGCTTATCATTGATTACACACTCTGTCATAAGGACCATTCCACTGATTGAACCTGCATTTTCAAGAGCGATTCTTGTAACTTTGGTAGGATCGATAACACCTGCCTTTTTCAAATCTTCAAGTTCTCCTGTCCTGGCATTGTAACCGAAAGAACCTTTCTTGTTGCCAACTTGCATGAGGATTACGGAAGCTTCGACTCCAGCGTTTTCAGCGATCACACGAAGCGGAGCTTCAACCGCCTTACGAACGATTTCTACACCCAGTTTTTCATCTTCATTTGCCGCCTTTACTTTGTCAAGAGCTTGTGAAGATCGAAGTAATGCCACGCCGCCTCCGACAACGATACCTTCCTCAACAGCTGCACGGGTTGCATGCAGGGCGTCATCAACACGATCCTTTTTCTCCTTCATCTCTACTTCTGTCGGTGCTCCAACATAGAGTACGGCTACGCCCCCAGCCAATTTGGCAAGTCTTTCCTGAAGTTTTTCTCTATCGTAATCGGAAGTAGTTTGTTCAATCTGCTGTTTGATCTGATTGATCCTTGCTTCAATATTTTTCTTGGTACCTTTTCCGTTAACAATCGTCGTATTGTCCTTGTCAACTTCAATTTTCTCCGCCTGACCAAGCATATCAAGTTCTGTATTCTCAAGCTTGTATCCTTTTTCATCAGAAATTACTGTACCATTGGTCAGCACCGCAATATCTTCAAGCATGGCCTTTCTTCGGTCACCAAACCCAGGAGCCTTAACCGCCACTACCTTGAGGTTCGCACGCAATCTGTTGACAACGAGTACGCCGAGTGCCTGACTGTCGACATCTTCCGCAATAATGAGAATCGGACGGCCTGCTGATACTACTTTCTCCAGAACCGGTACGATCTCCTGCATATTGCTAATCTTTTTGTCCGTGATCAGAATATACGGATTGTCGTAATCCGCAATCATTTTTTCGGTATTGGTAATAAAATAGGGAGAGAGATAACCTCTGTCAAACTGCATACCAATCACTTCATCAACATACGTATTAGTACCCTTTGCTTCTTCAACAGTGATGACTCCATCTTTGGACACCCTCTTCATCGCATCGGCGAGAAGGCTTCCAATTTCTTCATCGTTATTGGCAGAGATAGAACCAACTTGTTTGATTTTATTGTAGTCATTGCCAATCTGTTCAGACTGCTTCTTAAGGTCAAGGGTGATGGCTTGAATTGCCTTGTCGATACCCCTTTTCAAATCCATTGGATTTGCGCCGGCAGCAACATATTTCATTCCTGAAGTTACCATTGCCTGTGCAAGAACGGTTGCAGTAGTGGTTCCATCGCCAGCGAGATCAGCCGTCTTGGAAGCTACTTCCTTCAACATCTGCGCGCCCATGTTTTCCACTGCATCCTCAAGTTCAACTTCTTTGGCTACGGTCACTCCATCCTTGGTAATCTGAGGTGCTCCAAACGATTTTTGTATTACGACATTGCGTCCTTTAGGTCCCAATGTAACTTTCACTGCGTTGGCCAGTTTGTCAATCCCGTTTTTGAGTTTGACCCTGGCATCTGTGTTAAAACTGATTTCCTTTGCCATATTTCTTCTTGTTTAATAATTAATTTTCAATTAGAGAATCACTAAAATGTCATCTTCTCTCATTATGAGATAGTCAACGCCCTTGTAGTTGAACTCCTGGCCGGCGTATTTGCCATAAAGCACGATGTCTCCCTTGGTAACCGTCATCATATTACCGTCTTTACCGGGGCCGACAGCTACAACCTCTCCACGCTGTGGTTTCTCCTTGGCGGTATCTGGTATGATAATGCCTCCCTTGGTCTTTTCGTCTGCCGGTGCAGGCTTTACGATCACACGATCATTAATTGGTTTCATTCGATATTAATTTTAATTGTTTAACAATAGTCAGATACCTCGCTTCCTATCAAAATTATGCCAATCATGATTTTGAGTAAAAATGACAGAATTTCATGCCATTTTTATGAAAAACGGCACGTTTTTAGACAAATTCGGTCCAAATTGACATGATTTAAGATGAATAAATCCCAAAATCAATGAAAAACACGCTGACAAGGCAGATTTTTGCTTAGGAAACTGTCAAAAATTGCTAAAAAGGTGTTACTATGTATAAATTACTGATTAACTGATCATTATGCCGCGTTATGCCCGTGGTGCGGCATTTTACCATTTGATAATTTTTCCTTTGTTCAGTCCTAACTGCCATACATAGGTGCCTGGTAACCAGGCTGCGCAATCAACAACAAAAGCACCTTTTATTTGCGATTCATATATTTTTCGACCTGTCAGGTCAAAAATCCTTACAACATCAGGATCCGGGTTCACAGGCCTGAACATAACCAGGTCCTGTACAGGATTGGGATAAATAAAAACAGTTGATGGGTTATCAGAAATATCAGTTACGGCGGTCAATTCGTTATTTTTTGAAAATGTTGGCTTCTGAATCCGGAAAGAGCCTGTTCCATTAGGTACTCGTGCAAATGCAAGATCAGCGGTCTGTTGGCCAAATGTTACAGAATCCATCAGTACAGAATCTTTTCTGATCAGCCAAACACTTTCACCTTCCGCAGACAACTTAAAATTAGTATGGTATTTGCCCTGCATTTTATTCTCATCGCACCAGACAATCAGATATTCACCGGGAAGGATCTTTGATTCCGACGGAAAAGACCATTTTGAAATATTGCTTGGATCATCCGTCAGGAAGGCTCCGCTGAGATCAATTTCTGATCTAGTGGTATTGTATAATTCGACCCAGTCATCATATTCTCCGGCTTCATCTGTCACCGTTTTGGTGTTGCTTGCCTGTAATTCATTGATCGTTACGGTAGGAACTGCAGCCTGCTCGGGAGATACCTGCAGGTAGAATACATTGTGTTCTGCGCCCTCAGGAGCAAATGATAAAGTTTTAGTGTTGTTGGCTGCCTCTGCTTCAACATACCATAACAAAAAAGATCCTGCTGTACCGCTGGTGATATTAATTCCGTATAGACCATCTTTGGGTCCTCCATCATGATGTAATCCATCATCGAGCATATTGATACTGGTAAATGGTCCTGTAAGTCCATTGCTGAAGTATAGTCGTACGGCATTGATACCTGATGGGTGACTTACCCTTGTTGTTATGAAGACATCCCGTCCTGGCAGCGGAGTCTTCCACTGCGTCCCCTCGAAGTATGAAGCCGGTTCAGTAATTTTGGGTGCTTCATATGTAAATTCGCTATTCGACAATATCGTGTTTCTATGCTGTTGAATAAAATTCATCAATACATTCTTCTCACTCTGATACTGGGCGTTAGTATATAATTTCTTGGTATCGGCCAAAACTTCGTTACCGATGAAGGCATCTGTCTTACGGATGAGCGTATTAAAGGATGCGGTATCCATTTCATCACGAACCAGAGTCTTCATATGCGCGATGTATCGCTGACGAATCGATGGCACCTGCAGTAATTTATTGAGCAGTGGGTAATTGACTTTTTCCGCATTATAAAATGGAGACCATGTTGTCGCTCTTGATGATAAAGCACTGTTGCCGTCAAATTCCTGAGGAGTAATACGGCCTGTTACCTGATCGAAGTAGAGATAATAATCCATCTTTCCTTTATAGACATAACTGTCATCATCCGAAAATGCAATTTCACTGGCCAAAAACCACAACGTCCGGTCCAGATCCAAAACACTTTTAATTTTGCTTTCCAGTTCAGTTAGTGGTGTATTGTTGAGGATATCACAGACAGTTAACAATTTATTCCACGGTGCAGACTGTTCACTATACTTGAGGGTATAATATTTTTTATAAAGACTGGTATCAGCTCCCAGATAATTCAAGCCCGCTGTTCCGTCACCCCATCCACCGCCACCGCCACCTGGACCACCGGCACCGCCAGGAGGTACATCGGCGCGCCACATGATCCCGTTGTTATTGAACCACCATTCCTTTGCAAAGGTCTTGTTGATCTGTTGGACGTTAGGATAAATTCCCCAACTGACATCATTGATAAAAAGCTTCACATAACAGGCTTTGGCGGCAGGAACATGCTGTCGAATCTGATGTAGGTATACAAACTCTCTCATCATGGAAGGATCTTCAAAACAATTGTTGAGATTAATCGTAGAATATCCTTTCAGTTCCTGATTCGGATTGCTGTCATCCATCGTAATGTTGAAAGAAAATTTTTCTGAATTTTTTACCATGCTGTACGAAGTGTTTCCCTTGAAACGAACGCCCACATTGGGAAAACTGTCACCATCCACGATCAGCAGCGCCGGTATATTTTTTCCGCTTTGCTTGTTGTTTTTTAACTGTGTCCAGAAATCGGGCTGGCTGAAATAGAGGCGGAATTCACGGAGTTTGGAGTCATTGTATAGTCCGCTGTTTTGTCGTTGGCCGGTGTAGATGATATGGCTTAATGGATCAGCAAACATCTGTTCTGGAAGATCCTGAGCCGATACTGAATTCAGCAGGCAGGCAATGAATAGGATTACAACTACAAAGCGCTTCATTAGAAATTGGATTGGCATGAGGTTTTAATTATACACTATAGAGTCAAAAGTATCCTTTTTGTACCACTCTCGAAGTCTCATTTTGTGGGAATAGGCCCTCGAATATTTTTTTTGTACAGAAAGACAGTTATTGGCTTAAAAACAAGGACTCAAAATAATTATTAATAATTGATTATGTATGATTTACATATTATATATATTTATATGTTTTAAAGGCATAATAAAACCACATCTGCCGCATCGCATGGGATGTAAACCCCTGCCCCCGGAATTCGTTTATTCGTAATATCTTAGGCAATTATATTCTAATCAACGCTAGATAATCATGGAGTGGAAGCAGAACTATTACGATGAGCTTATTCAAAAGCTTGATCAGTTTATCAGGAAGTTTTATATCAATAAGCTGATCCGTGGGGGTTTGTATTTTACGGGTTTGATGACCATTCTCTTTGTTCTTTTCAACCTGCTGGAAAATCATTTTTATTTCAGTAAGGAAGTACGAAAATTTATTTTCTCTTCCTATCTCATTACAGGAGCTGCCAGTTTGTATGCCTGGGTATTACATCCCCTGCTGCAGTATTTTAAGTTAGGCAAGTTGATTTCCCATGAGGAAGCAGCAAAAATTATTGGAAGACATTTCAGCAACGTTGAAGACAAATTACTCAATGTCCTTCAGTTGAAATCGCAATCTGTCAATTTTACCGACCGGACCCTTATTGAGGCCAGCATAGCTCAAAAAGCAGAAGCCCTCAGACCTGTTCCCTTCTTATCTGCCATTGATTTTTCGAGAAATAAAAAGTACATTCGGTACGCTTTTCTTCCGGTAGCTTTTCTTTTGGGTATTCTATTGTTTGCGCCGGGAATGATTAAAAACCCTACGCAGCGTATTATTCAAAATGACCGGGAATTTGAGAAAGCGGCATTGTTTAGATTCAAATTGCCTGATAGCGAACTCAAAGCAACCCAGGGTGAAGATTTTAAAATAGACATTGACATTGAGGGAAGCGTTCTTCCGAATGAAGCCTTTATTGAAATCGATCAGATTCAGTACAGGCTCAAAAAAGAAAGTCCATCCAGGTTCAGTTATGTATTCAACAATGTACAGAAGGAAACAGCCTTTCGATTGGTGTCAGGCGATGTTCGTTCCGGTGACTTGAGTCTTAAAGTTGCCATGAAGCCTTTGCTCATATCTTTGGAAGCGCGTGCCGATTATCCTGCTTATACGGGAATGAAAAGTGAGATTATTCATAATAACGGAGATCTTACGGTTCCGGTGGGAACCAGGATTTACTGGACCTTTGAGGCGGATCATACCAATAAAATGTCGTGTGTCATGGGTCAATCCCCGGCACAATCACTGGATCGAAAAGGAGATCATTTGTTTCAGTTTGCAGCCCGTGCAATGAAAGATGAGAATTATACGCTATTCATGCACAATCAGGAATATCGTGGTGTTGATTCTGTCCGCTACCAGTTATCCGTGATTCCGGACCAGTATCCACAGATCAATGTTCAAACTTTTGAAGATAGTACGGATAACAATATAACTTATTTAAGCGGCGAAATCAGCGATGATTACGGAATTGCAGATCTTAAATTTAATTACCAGATTACACATCCCAATCAGATGCAAGCCCAGATGGCTTCCATCAAAGTTCCATTTAATAATGGCAAGTCTTCCACTTTTCGTTATGTGTTGGATCTAAATGCCCTTGGTGTCAGCCCGGGGGATCGCATCAGCTATCATTTTGAAGTATGGGACAATGACGCTGTACATGGTAGTAAATCAACCAAAAGTGCTATTACTGATCTTAAACGTGCCGGGGAAGAAGAACTCGCCAAGGAGGAGCAGGACCATAATGAGGAAATCAAAGACGAACTTTCAGATGCTTTAAAAGAGGCACAGAAACTTCAGGAAAAAATTGATGCCTTTCGTGAAAAAATAAGGGAGAAAAAAGATCTTGAATGGCAAAACAAAAAAGATCTTGAAAAACTGATGAACCAGCAGAATGAACTGATCAAGCAGTTCGAGAATGCTAAGCAGAAGTTTAATGAAAATCTGAAAAAACAAGAGCAGTTCAGTAGTCCTGACGAGACACTTCAAAAAAAGCAAGAACAGCTACAAAAGCTTTTTAATGAGACCATGAGTAATGAAATCAAGGATCTCATGGAAAAGATTCAGCAACTCATGCAGGAACTCAACAAGGATAAGGCGCTTGAAATGACAGAAAAGATGAAGACCAGCAGCGAAGATTTCAAAAAGGAAATGGACCGACTGAAGGAATTATTCAAGCAGCTTGAAACGGAGAAAAATATCCGCGACCAGATTGATAAACTAAGGGAGCTGGCCAACCGTCAGGATGAAATCCGAGAAAAGACTGAGAAAAAAGAACTATCCGCAGAAGAACTCAAAAAGCTTCAGGAAGAGATCAACAAAAAGTTTGAAGACCTCAAGAAAA
>JAIBCI010000032.1 GCA_019694255.1 Saprospiraceae bacterium | reverse complement strand
CTTCATCAGGAAATAACTTTTGGAATTCAAAAATGCTCAAACTATCAAACTTTTTTTCCATTTCTTGTTTATAATTTGCTCTAAGTTAAGCATTTATTACGTATTTTACAGGCCTAATTCAGTAATATTATTTTGTCTTTAATTATAAAATATTTCCTTAACTTTGTGAATATGTTCAGGCAATTTATTGCTATGATTCTGTGCGTTTTGCTGGTCCTTCAGCCTGCGACAAAAACCTTCATTGTACTTGGATTTATCATCCAGCGCAAATTCATCAGTTCAACTTTATGTGAGCAGCGAAGCAAACCACTTAACTGTTGCCATGGGAAATGTCACCTTCGAAAGGAATTAACCAAGCAGGACCGTAATGAAAATGGCCATGGCGCAAGGCATCAGCCGCTGACTGAACAATTGTTGTATACTTATGAAAATGCTGGTGATCTCGCGTCTTATACTTTTGTAATCTTTCAGCGCCTGCGATTCATGGTCAACCGATGTGATCTTTACCCGGGTATGCAATGTGAGATTTATCAACCACCGGATCGGGTGCTGGTCTAAGTACATTAGATAATTCTGTAGTATTTATTTTGTTACCCATTATTGGGTTAGCATTGATTATTAACACCTCATTTTATTCAGATGAAAAATTATTGGTTCTTAATCATAGTATATTTTATCATTAGCACCGGACATGGACATAGTCAGTGTGCATGTTGTGCCGGCGCTGGTATTGGATCTTCCAATGGTGATGCCGGTACCGGACTTCTCAATATTCCAAAGAAAACGATTATTGCCGAATTATATGGCGATTACCGCAGCATTCAGACTGGTGGACATATGCATCAGCATGGTGATGATGAGGAGGCAACACTTGAGAACATGACGATTGGATTAGTAGGTATTCGATACGGCATCAGCCGGCGCTTCACAATCGGCGGTTTGTTACCTTATGTATTTCTTCAAAGCGACAACGGCAATGATCGTGGCTTAGGGGATATGATTTTGCAGGGTACATTCGGCGTGTGGCGGAAATCTCAATTTGAAATCGCCGTTCAGGCAGGTATTGAGTTGCCAACTGGCATTCGCAAAAGTTCTAATTTTGACAATACGACGGTAGTGGTAGGCTCAGGTTCGTGGGATCCGATGTTGGGAATTATTCTCTCCAGGGATTGGAGTCGTTGGGCTTTACAGGCCGGCAGTAACTTTAAATATACCACTCCGGGTTTTGAGAAAAACTATTATGGTAGTCTCTCGACACATAACCTCAATGTCTCTTATCGCATCAAAGGTCAGCGCGGTTTTTGCCGGATGAATGACAGTGGAGAGCCATCTTCGGAACCATTGATCTGGACTGTGTTTGGCGGATATTATGGAGAATGGCTGGATCGTATCAAAGAAGACGGCGTAACGGATGAAGACTCCGGACATTATCTTGGATTTGTGACGACAGGAACCAGTATCTCTTTTCAGCGATGGTCCATTCCACTTTATCTTTCAGTGCCGATGATTCAAAAGCTCAATGGTGAACAGAATCAAGCCGGGTTCAGACTTCGCGTTGGAATGATCAGAGCATTTTAGTTTGTGGTAATTTTATTTTCAGTCAAAAGACAAGTACGGGCTGATTTTTTGCAGCCAGTCATCAGTAAACACTCCGGTATCCGATAACTCCGCGATACCGGATATTTTTTGATGCTGTCTCCGGTAATTGACCAGCAATCGAGCCTGCTTGCGTGTGATATAAGGGTGCTTTTCCAGTTCGTCCACATCCACATGGTTTATTTCTATCTTTCGAATACTCGTTTTATCACAAATGAGCCTTGCAGAAATACGCTGATAACTGCTGTCTGTGATTCCGTACACCTCTGACAATTGTCTGGCCTCAAGGAAGCCGCCGAGCGCATCTCTGAAACGCACGATTCTTGTAGCCAGCACTGTGCCAATTCCTGGTAATGATTCCCATTCTTCGGCCGAGGCCTGATTGATACGAATGCTTTCATTGTTTTTCATTTGATAAGAGTTGGTGTCATGGTGTTTCTGGTTGTGAGTCGATTCGGAAGTTGCGGCAATAGTGATCCAGGGCTTCAGTCTTGCATACAGTTCAGGCGTCATAGCATATATTTTCTGTAGATCCTGTGCTTTTTTAAAGCGGCCACCATGCTTCCTGTAGCGCTCGAGCATGCGGAAGACATGCTCCGGAATACCCATTTGGCGGGCATCTTCGTGACTGAGTAGATTGGGATCGAAAGACTGCATTTCAACACTTTTCATTGTTGTAATTGGGGTTTCCTCAGTTTTATTTCTGTAGGAAGTCGATTTTTGATGACCGTGCGCAGTGTACTTATAAGTGTTAGTAGAAGTAGTTTTTGCTCCAGTTTGTATTAAGGATTTCTCAGCAGTGGGATGGTTTAAACAGATACGCCATAACAATGGCATAAGTATCGAAATCATCAGCGCGGATAATAAAAAAATAAGCCCTCGTTTTTCGCGTATGCTGAGTTGCCATTTCTCGGAATAGATGTGTTGCATATCAGTTTAATTGTACGATAATGTTTTTGTTGGGAGCCCATTCGAGAAGATTAAAGCCTTCGTTTTCTCGCTGCTGATAATAATTGCGGATGACAGCATTCGTGCGATGAAGGATCATGATGCGTTTAGCCTTGGAAGACTGTAATTCTTCGCAAGAAAATTTTTTGCGGCAGATTAATAACATCAACGGCCATGTGTTGTCGTTCGGGATGCTGTCTAATGCAACAATCCACTGATTTTTGCCATGCCCTATGTACACGAGTTCTCCTTCGTTAGGGTGGGTCTGAATGATATTTACATTACAGAATGGGTGACTTTTTTCAAAGTATGTTTCACCTGATGTTGCCAAAGCCGGATTGCGAAATGAATAAATAACGTCTCCTTCCATGATATCCATCACTGGATCCAAATTTCTTCTGTACAGGGCTATTTCAATATTTCTATACGCAAATACATGACGTATCACGGGCTGTATGTTAAAAAAGCAAAGCAGAATGATGCAAAAAAATAACCAGAACATGTGCCGTAGCATGATCCATTGATGAATGCAAATAAAAGATGCAATCAAGGTGACAGCCTGAACTAAATCCATCGGTAATTCGCTGAGTTGTGGAAAAGGCCAATGTTGGATCTGTTCAAATAGGTGCACGCCTTGTGTAATGCCAACGACACAGCAAGTTCCGGCCATTCCCGGAAGAAAAGGAATAAATGGCAATAGCATGATCAGCAGACCACACAGCATGAGTGCAAAAGACACCGGAACCCAGTATAAATTGGAAATAAGGAAATAGGTGGGAAATGTATGAAAGTAGAAAATACTAACGGGCGTAACCAGACATTGCACGGAGAGGCTGACATAAATGGTATCCAGTAAATAATTGATCAGCTTGCTACCGGTATAGTAAGTTCTTTGCAGGACCGGATAATACATAAGTATGCTCAAGACTGCCCAGAATGATAGTTGCAAGCCTGCATCATACAGCATACAT
Source organism: Saprospiraceae bacterium (assembly GCA_019694255.1). Lineage (GTDB taxonomy): Bacteria > Bacteroidota > Bacteroidia > Chitinophagales > Saprospiraceae > Vicinibacter. Next base: position 35,194 of record JAIBCI010000032.1, on the reverse strand, counting down.
GGATCTGCAGCAAGGATCAGAAATGCTGTAGCGCATAAAATATTGACGGGATCAGGTTTTCGGCCAAACCATCTCCCGGTCTCTGACAAGGTAAACATCAGTGCGGCGCGCTGAACCGATACGCCAAGGCCAGTAATCCATGCAAATAGCCAGATCGCCAGTAATATTAATATCTGACGATATGGTAACCTGTGTTTAGTCTTTTTCTTACCCTTCCTGAAAATAAAACTCAGTATGGCATATAACATGCCGATGTGCATACCTGACACAGCCAGAATATGCGCTGTGCCGGAAGCTATAAATTGATCTTCTATTTTTCCGCTGACTTCTGCCCGATCACCCAGTAGAATCGCAATCATTAATCCTGCAGTCACACTGTCCTTGATCGCAAAATGTATATTGCTCTTCAATAGTAGGCTCATTGACGTTGCATCCGGGATCACACAGTGATGCCTTTCAGAATTCTGCAGTTTACAGATTGCATTGACTTTGCCGGTGTAAAAGATGTGCTGATGGAGCAGGTAACGGTCATAATCAAAGGCATCTGCAGATGGCTCCAAATGAATATTACTTACTTGAATGTCCGCGTTTATAATAGTTCCTGATCTCAGGTCTGCAACATCAAAGTCTAAAGGAAAAGTGAGTGATATCAACTGCTCCCGGTCTTTCGCATCGAATGAAGCAATGATTTTATTTTTGCCAGATCGCTGGATTTCTTTTACCACCATTCGAAAATCAATCTGACGCGAGTCAATCGGTGCGATCGTTGATTGATAATATAATTCATGAATAGTTACAGTTGTTGTAAGACAAATCACACACAACATGATGTATGGCGTGGCATCCCGCCTGATGTGCAGATATAATTTACGAAAGGTGTAAAAAACTACCAGAAGAGAGGAGAGACTCAATATAATGTATAGTCTGATGTCATGTGGAATGACAACGATGAGTGCTTCAATGAGCAATAAGGGAACGAATGGCCGGGCATGCCAGATGTTCATCATAGAAGGTGTTATTGGGGCCAAAAATACAATGACATAAGGATTCACTTCAATATTAAATTTCGAAAACCTTCAGGGCTGAGCGATTTTTACCTGGACTGATTTCATATTATCCAAAAACCACTAGTATAACTATCTGTATTTTTAGGTAAATCCATAACTTGGTGCTTTATTTTGAAGGAATGTCAAAATGGCTTTTGATATCAATTTGGCTCATGCCTGGACTCAGCTGCTGGACGATTTGGCAAAAATCGACGCTTGGTTGCTTTATTACAGGTGTTACAATGGGTGAGATTAACGTGGATATTACAGAAAATAACCAGGCTAAGCTTGCAGACTTCAAAATTCAACTTTCAAAATGCGCGTATGAAATTGAGCTATTGACTTTAATGATGGTTAGCACTGGACATGATGCAAGCAATCCCGAATTATCAGAACATGGGTTGGAAGATAATTTGCCTCAGTTGATGGAAAATGGAGTGCCTGGTCTGAACATTTTCAAAGAATCCCAAGGATCTGCAGAAAATGATGTGCCACGCTATGTAGAAACAAATAGATGTTCAGAATTCATGATTTTAAAACCATAGAGAATGAGTTTACTTATTCAATGGTGTGATCTCAGCTGGTGGGCCATTCTTCTGTCTTGGATGGTGCCATTTCTTTTTGGCTGGCTCATCGCAAGGTGGACGGGTGTTTTGGATAAGGTAAGTCAATCCAGCACAGGACCAATGCTGGTCTCCAATCAAAAAAACAGTAAAACGGCAACGCCAGACTACCCGGTTGAGAAAAGTTCAATGCCAGCGACGGAATGGAATACACTCATTCGTCAAAAAATTGAGATGGAGAGCGAACTTGCGGAATGTTCCAGGAAGGGTCTTGTGTGGCAGCGAAGAATCGCCGAGATGGAAGTAAAATTGTCTTCCTCAGCTGCTTCAACACAAATACCCCTTCCATCCGTCCTCAATTCAGTTCACGCAGAACATTCGACCAAGGGCACCGAATCTTTACGCGAAGAAATCACACCCAACGTCCTCGCCAATGACACTGGGAGTGTTTTTGACAAATTGCCCAGTGACAAGCTTCAGATATTCGAAGGACTGGGTCCCAAAATGGAGCAGTTTCTCAATCAGCTGAATGTATTTACCTGGGATCAACTTGCGCGACAGGATGCCACTTTTCTCAAAGAAAAGCTTGAGGCGCTGGATCCCAAATACAGGATCCTTGAGCCGGAAAGTTGGCCAAAACAGGCGGTCCTGGCCCGTGACAGGCAATGGCAACAATTGATCGAGTACCAGAAAGAACTTTCTGCCGGAAAGAGCCTGGAAGAAACCGTAATATCAGATTCAAAGCTGGAGAAAGTAATGTATAAATTGGGGCTGCTTCGCAAGTATGAGAAAGATGATCTCGTTGCGATAGAAGGCATTGGGCCCAAGATTGCAAACATTCTCAAAGCTGAAGGAATCAGCTCATGGTCGATCCTTGCCAATACGCCTGTACAACGTCTTCAATCGATCATTGATAAGGCTGGAGGCCGCTACCAGTTGGCAGATCCGGGTACATGGCCACAGCAGGCAGCGATGGCCAGGGATGGTTTGTGGAAAGAACTTTATAGTTATCAGGATTCGCTCAAAGGCGGTAAAGAAATGAAGTAATGCATATGAAAAAGACAGCTGTTTTTCCGGGCTCGTTTGATCCAATAACCAATGGCCATATCGACATCATTGAACGTGCAAAGCCTCTGTTTGATGAAATCATCATCGCAATCGGTACCAACACGCAGAAAAAGTATCTTTTCAGTCTTGCACAAAGAATCAGTTGGCTCGAAACACTTTTTAGCAATGAGGCGGGTGTAAAGATCGATCATTTTGAAGGTCTTACCCTGGACTATTGCAGGAAGGCCGGGGCATCTTTTCTCATTCGCGGCATACGCAATGCTGCGGATTTTGACTACGAGCGCACCATTTCGCAAATCAATTATACTGTGACCGGTAATCTCGAAACGGTATTTTTCATTGCGCGGCCAGAACTCAGTCACGTCAGTTCGACCATTGTCCGTGAACTGGTTCTTGGAAAGGGTGATGTATCGGCTTTTGTTCCCGCGGACATCCTGGCCAATATCCAGCAATTTGATCGATAATCTGAATGGGCCTGAAGGTAAAATGATACCTTTGCAAAAATTACAGCAGTGAAACATCTGATCTCTCCTTCTATATTATCGTGCGATTTTGCCAGAATCGGCGAAGAGGTACGCATGCTGAATGAGAGTGAAGCAGACTGGATACACATTGATGTGATGGACGGTAGCTTTGTTCCCAATCTTTCAATCGGCGTGCCGGTTGTAGAAGCCATTTGCCGTGAAAGTACCAAAGTCAATGATGTACATCTGATGATTGTTCAACCGGAGAAGTATCTAAAAATATTTCAGAAAGCAGGAGCACATCAGATCACGGTGCATTTGGAGGCATGCACTCATCTGCATCGTTGTATTCAGGAGATCAAGGAGACCGGCGCCAAAGCCGGGGTGGCTATCAATCCACACACTCCGGTGCAGATGTTGTACGAGGTACTTGAGGACATAGACCTTGTCATCATGATGTCCGTCAACCCGGGATTTGGAGGTCAGAAATTTATCTACCGGACGCTGCATAAAATTGCAGCACTCAGGAATGAGATCAATAGCAGAAATCTGAAGACGTTGATTGAAGTGGATGGAGGCGTTGGGTTGCACAATGCAGAGCGGATATTGCAGGCCGGGGCGGATGTACTAGTTGCCGGTAATGCCGTATTCAGTGATGTGGATCCGAAGTCAGTCATTCATAAACTTAAGTCCATTCAATCGGAGAAAATAAGTCTCTAATGAAATGCGTTTAAGGACGATGCTTCGTTTTTTTCTTCTTGTATTACTTATTATTTCGCATCAACTTTCCGGTCAGGAAATGACCCGTGTGAAGGGATTTGTAAGAGATGATCAGACCGGGGATGCGTTGGAATTTGTAACCGTTTATATTCCTGAGTCGAAGTACTATACTGAATCCAATATCAAGGGTTTTTTTGAAATAGAAGTACCTTATCGATCAGGGCTCACGTTGCGTTTCAACCGGGTAGGCTATGAATCAAAGAATGTTATTGTTAAGGAAAGAAATCCACAAGACCTTGATGTCAGATTAATCGCTCTTAAGTCCGAGGCGGTTGTTATTACAGGTCAGTCCGGACAAAGGGATAATCAAATACATGAAAAAGCGTCGAGCTTTGAATTGCTTCCCAATAGTAACGGCGGAATAGAACGCATTCTACCCAGCATTGCGCTGGGCGTTCGCAGCAGTGCAGGTGGTGAGTTGTCATCGCAGTACAGTGTTCGCGGTGGGTCCTACGACGAGAATCTGGTATTCGTCAATGACTTCGAAATTTATCGGCCGCAGCTGATCCGCAACGGACAGCAGGAAGGGCTTTCTTTTCCTCACTTGGATTTGATCCGAGACCTGAGTTTTTCTTCCGGTGGATTTGAAGCGCGTTACGGGGACAAGCAGAGCTCAGTTCTGGATATTCGGTATAAGGTCCCTGAAGAAAAAAAACACAGCGTTGAGGCAAGTCTTCTGGGGGCTTCTGTCCATACGGAGGGTTCCATAGGATTAAACCGATCCGGTAAAGGTAAATTGAGGTATCTGATCGGAGCGCGATACAAGTCAAATCAATACCTGCTCAGTTCGCAGGATATTCAGGGAGAGTATGTGCCAAGATTCGGAGATGTGCAGGCTTATGTGAGTAGCGACATCAATCGCAACTGGCAAATCTCCTTTCTCGGTAATTGGAATTCAAGCAGGTTTAGCCTGATTCCGGAATCCAGTGCGCAGGCCAGGGGTTCATTATTGTTTAATGTCATTCAGTTGAATACTTTTTATGAAGGGAGAGAGGTGGATTATTTCAATACCGCGATGGGCGGATTGTCGTTGCTTTATTTTCCAAAACAAAGAAAGAACAATTTGTTTGTCAAACTGCAATCCTCTATTCAAGGATCTGATGAGGCCGAACAATTCGATATTCTCGGATATTATCGACTTGTCGAACTAGAGCTGAATAATAAGGATGAAGAGGGAAAAGAAATAAAATTGTGGGGAGAAGGGATACAACATCGCTTTGCGCGAAATTACCTGCAATCCCTGATCGGAATCCACGAAGTAAAGGCAGGCCTTCAGCTAGGTCATACAGAAGGCTTTTCTCAGTTATGGTTGGGCGGACTTGGTGTGAGGAATGAAAAGTTTGAAGATCAGCTCAACGAATGGGAACGAATTGATTCTGCGGGTTACAGTCTGCCTTATCAGGAAGGTCGCGGTATTGTTTTTAATGAAGTTGTTAAGTCATCCAATACATTGCATAATACCAAGATTTACGGATGGATTCAGAATACGATTGAGATGAATGTCGGGGGGCGATCGCGAATAAACCTGGTACCTGGCATTAGGGTTCATTATAATGATCTCAATGCAGAATGGGTTGTTAGCCCTCGCATTAAAGCTGAATGGATTCCGAAGCATTCTAAAAATGAATTGAGGGTTTGGATTGCATCAGGACTGTATGCGCAACCACCGCTGTACCGGGAATTGCGAAACCTGGCAGGCAATCTGAATTTTGATGAACGCGCTCAAAAATCTGCACATTTTGTTGCGGGGTTGAAGCGAGACTTCAACTGGAAAAAAGTCAGTGCCTCCAAATTCAGATGGATATCAGAGATATACTACAAGTCTTTGTGGGATCAGGTATCTTATGACCTCGATAATGTGCGCATTCGCTATTCGGGCAAAAATGATTCGCGCGGATATGCGGTTGGGTGGGATAACAGAGTTAACGGAGAATTTGTGCCTGGGGCTGAATCCTGGGTCAATCTTTCGTTGCTCCGTACGCGAGAAAACATCGTTGGTGTGCAGCATTTCGTCAATCAACAAAGTGACGGCTCAGGAACCAAAGTTACAGATGTCCCGCGTCCGACAGACCAGCTGATGTCATTGAGCTTATTTTTTCAGGATTATTTGCCGCAAAATGATCGTTTCAAAATGCACGTGCAGACAACCATCACCACCGGACTTCCATATGGCGTGGAAGGGCAGAATATCGTCTATCGCAATGAATACAGGTTCAAGCCCTATCACCGTGTCGACATTGGTTTTTCATACAAGATGTGGGATGAGGAGCTCAGGCGCAGGCAGGCCCGTGGGTTGTTTCGATTTTCGCGCAATGCCTGGATCAGTCTTGAAGTCCTCAATCTGCTGAAGGTCAAAAATGAAGCTTCTGTGCGCTGGATTAAAAGTATCTACAACTACGAATTTGCCATTCCAAACTATCTTAGTTCACGCCGCATAAACCTACGGTTGCGAATTGATTTCTGATTTTCAAAGTACTCTATTTTGGTCAAATCTGGCAGCTCTTACGTTTGGAAATCAATACTCGAAAAGTATTTTCATATTCCAATAATGGCAGGAATTAAAAAAAAGGGAGGTAATTAATTATACTGAATAAACAGGGCAGATTTTGACAAGGCGTCAATACCACTTAACCCCTAATTCCAGAAGGTTTATTGCGATAGTATTGATAATTTTAGAAAGGACTATGTGGTTGTTATTCGTTAATTTTTAACCAAAATGATCCGCCATGTTTTTCAACTCCTAATAAGTTATCATGATTCCAAATAGGCGATATTAAGTTAGCTAATTCAGTATCTTCTGAAATAAAATAATTTGGTAAAATGACATGGTACTTATGCGGGTTAGCCAATAAATACATTGCTAGACCGTATTGCTCTGAATAAAATCTATTACACATAAACTGAGGATAATCATATGGCAAATAAATGTCATGAAGATGGACAATCACACCCTTTTTTAATTTTGGTAAAACCTCAAGAAAGAAAACCATTGAATCCGAATTAGGCAGAATCCTATGTGAATTATCAACGAATAAAATGTCGTTTTCATTCAGTGCACTAACAACATCAAAATCGATATTTTCAAGTGGATGTCTAATTATTTTATCTGCCAATTTATCAATTTCCGCACGCGGCGCAGGATCTATTGAAATTATCTCTGTATCTAATTTTTGCTCAACCTTTACTTTATAGGCAACCTTTGTAGAGTTGCCAGATCCTATTTCTATATATTTTTTCGGCTTGAATTCAGTTAGCAAAGTATAAATCCCGACAATATCTAATCCTGGTAAAAATCCGTTGTTCCAAGTTGGATTTAAAGATTCTCTCTCTCTCTCTCTCTCTCTCTCTCTCTCTCTCTGAATCTTTAATTGTCCAAATAAATTCTTTTAACAACAGGGCTTTTAGGATCAGCTTCTTGTATTGCGCTCTATTTGCGTCAATAATTTGAAATAATGCATCATGTGGTGGTTTGCCAAATCCATATCTAGGTTTGAATTCAACTTTATACTCAAGGGTCAAATTCTGAAATCTAGGATTCAAAAATCTATAAAAATGTTTTAACATGTACTAAAGTTAAATTAGAAAGCGTGTCAACTATTACGGATTTGATGTTCCGAACATCTTATCGCCGCACGGCATAAATCAGTTCATCATCGTATTTGCCGTTCTTATATACAGTATCTTTTAATCTGGCTTCCAGCTGAAAGCCGCACTTTTCAAGTACCCGCTGAGAGGCTGTATTGGTTCCAAATGGTCGTGCGAAAATTCTTTGAATTGGCAGGTGGTCAAATGCATAACGGATCATCATTTTGATCGCAAGTGATCCATAGCCTTTATTCCAGAAAGGTTCGCCGAGCCAGTAACCCATTTCAGCATTTTTCGCAAAGACATCGTCCAATGGATGCACACCAATACCTCCGATCGCTTGACCCAAAAGATCAATCGCCAATACATGCGGGGGATCTGAAGCATTGGCGGACTGAATAAATCGCTTGCCGTCCTCGATTGAATAAGGATGGGGAAATCTGTTCATCAGTCTTTCAGCGATGCGGGGATTATTTGCCAGATGCACCATGTTGTCGAGATCTTTCTCCTCGTTCCATGGCCTAAGCGTTATGTTTAAGTTTGTCATCAATAAGTGATCTTAACAGGAAGTCTCATCTGTGCACCTTTCAACTGTCGGATCTGCTGCCATTCCTGATAGACCGGATACATTTCACCGAGTTGTTCGCGTAGTATTTTATTTTGCACTGATGAAGAGATATCCTCGTCTTTTCCCTGAATCTTGTTGATGATTTTCTGAATCGGATCCGGTTGTTGCGGATATTCTGCAATGCGGTATTTGTCGATTGAAGCGAGACTTGCCGCGCTATGAATTGCATCACTGAGTTCGCCCAGCCGGTTGACAAGACCGAGTTCAACAGCTTTTGGTCCGGCCCATATTCTTCCCTTGGCAATTTCCTTTGTTTTTTCGATATCCATTTTGCGGCCCTCGGCAACAACTTTCAAAAATGCCTGATAAGTGCGGTCAATATTTTCCTGCATTATCTTTCCTTCGGTCTCATTCCATTTAAATGCCAGGCTAAACCGATTGGACATTGGCCCCGTTCCTACGGTGTCAAAGTCAACGCCTATTTTCTCATCAGTCATCGTTTTGAAGTTAGGGATCATCGCAAATACGCCGATCGATCCAGTGAGTGTGTGTGGGCTGGCGAAAATACTGTCGGCATGACAGGCGATAAAGTAACCGCCGGAAGCGGCATAGTCACCCATGCTCACGACAACCGGTTTGCCGGCGGCACGTGTCATATCCAGCTCATTGAGAATCTCATCGGACATGATTGCTGAACCACCCGGAGAATTGACACGCACTACGAGTGCTTTAATCTTGTCATTGGTGCGGATATCGCGAATGATTTTCAGATACTTCTTTCCAATCTCACCTTCATTGCCTTTGGCATCCGTGATCTGCCCCTCGGCGAAGAGCACAGCGATTTTATTTTTAGCCGCGTAGTCTTCATCTTTTCCGGTGGCTTTGAAATAATCTTCAACAGACATAAAGTCAATTGACTTATCCTTGTCCAGCGATAGTTTGGATTTGATTTCAGAAAACAAATCCTCTTCATGACATAACTGATCCATCAGCTTGTGTTCAATGGCCTTGTCTGCCGTATAGGATTGAAACTGATCAAAATCGGTGCGCAAAATTCCAGCATCAATCTTACGGGTCTCCGCAACTTGTTGGACATACAGGTCGAGCTGTGAGTTGAGATATTCCCGAAGCTGCAGCCTGTTCTGATCACTCATCTTAGCCAAACGGAATGGTTCTGTCGCAGATTTGAATTCTCCTGCGTAGTAAATATTGAATGACAGACCAATTTTTTCCATGAGTTCCTTGTAGAATGGGATTGATGCACCAAAACCATTGAGCTGCAAAAATCCCAAAGGGTGCATGGCAACCTGATTGGCCGCAGAAGCGATGTAGTAATTCTTATGATCATAGTAGTTGCTGAAGGCCACAACGAATTTTCCTTGTTCCCTAAACTTTAATATTGCATCACGGACTATCTTCAACGTAGCGTATCCATGGGCATTCATTTGTCCTTGTATGTACATCCCTTTGACCTTTGGATCGCTGGCCGCTTTAACAATGGCTGCAGCATAATCATGTACGCCCAGGATCTGGTTGTCGCCCAGGCGAAAATCGTTCATTGCAATGTTGTCCGTTTGTTCCGGAAGCTGGTCGGGAATAGACACTTTAAGGACTGTATTGTCCATAACATGCTTATCATTATTTTTCAGTTCATTGGCGACTTTGCCGGCCCCCAGTGATAGTAAAAAGAAGAAAAGCAGAATGAGCGCGAGGAAGGTGCCAAGGCAGGAAGCGAAGAGAAATTTAAAAAATTGCGACATGATTTATTTTTTAAAAAATGATTCTTAAATGATGTAATCCTGGTTTGAAATTCTGAAAAAGTATTTTTTTAATTTCATCAAGGTGCTGCGGATTATTGACAAAATCCATATTTTCTCCATCGAGCATAACCACAGGTAAAAGCGTCTGTGTTTTGAAAAAATCCAGATAAGCGTTTTGGATGGTTTCGAGGTAGCTATCCTGAATGGTCTGCTCATATTCACGCGCCCTTGCTTCGATGTGTTTTTTCACGCGTTCGATCGGGCGGTGGAGATAAAGGATTAAATCTGGCTTTGGAATTTTTGCAGACAGAATATTGAAAATACTTTGAAACAACTTAAATTCTTCAGAATTGAGGTTTTGTCTGGCGAAGAGCAGACTTTTGATGAGCGAGTAATCAGCCAGATTAAATTCTGTAAAAAGGTCTCCGGTCGTAAGGTCTTGCTGCAATTGTTTGTGACGTTCTGTCAGAAATGACAATTCTACAGTGAATGCATGGCGCTCCGGATCTTTATAAAAAAATTCTAGGAAAGGGTTTTCAGCAAATTTTTCAAGAATAAGGTTACAGTTTAATTCTTCTGCCAGCATTTTGCTGAGTGTCGTTTTGCCGGCGCCAATGTTGCCTTCAATGCAAATATATTGGTATGGAATTTTACGCATGTCTAAACAGTTCAACATTGGAAATATCCTGGCATGACCGGAGCAACTCCTGTACGGTACAATTCAATGTGGGGTGAATCCACAATGGATCCAGTTCTTCCAGCGGAACCAGTGCAAATTTACGTAAATGTATTCGCGGATGTGGAATCTGCAGGTCCTTTTCATCAATGACTTCAGTTCCCCAGAAGGCAATATCGAGATCAATAATCCGATCAGTATAATGAAGAGAACTGGTACGTCCCATTTCGCGCTCAATAACTTTCAGCTTGTTCATTGTCTCAGAGGCGGCAAGGCCAGTCTGGATCATCACAGCCTGATTTAGAAAACGAAGGGAGCTGTTCATCTGCCAGGGTTCGGTTTCGTAAACTGAAGACTGACGCAACACATTTCCGATCCTTTCTTGAATCAGATTAAAGGCCTTTAAAAGATTGTTAAGTCTGTCACCCAGATTGCTGCCTAAAAGAAGGATGACCCGCACACTGTTCACAATTATTCCGAAACAAATATTTTATGAATTAGTTTTGAGTTTGTTGCATTAAACAGAATAAAATACATCCCGGGCGGATAATTGCTATTTATTGTAAATTGATTTTGACCCTGTGGCAGCTTCATCCGGAAAGTTTGTCCGGTAGAATTTATGAGTATTATTTCTTGGATATCATCTTTGTCTTGACCCGTAATATAGATTGTACGACCACCCTGATATAAATCCAGTAATGAATTCTTAAGATCTCTCGTGGAGACGGAGGGCGTAAAGGTTATGGCTGCAGATGTACCGTGTTCAACGCCGGCCAGTAGTGCCAGGGTTGCAATGGAGGTTTTGATCACATTGTTCATGAACGCATAATCTAAATACTGTGCACTGTCTCGGGGAGTGTGATAATTCTTGTTTCGGAAATTGGCTCCATCAGTAATCATCAGTGCGCGATAACCCTTATCCCAAAAACTGGCATGATCACTTCTGCGGAGATCCGGTGCAATACTGCCGTTACCCGGAACTTCGAGGCTGAGAAGTTTTAATTCTGGAACAAAAGACTCTGCAGTCGTTTGGAAAGCACCTATGAGAGATTTTGATGTCGTGTTGCCAATATTATTGATGAAATCACCCCTGCGATTATTGGCAATCACCTTGTTGTACGCATCAGGAAATAGAATATTGAATCCTGCGGGAAGATCCTGGGTGTTATTCATTTCACTGTAATAACCGATCATTTCAAAGTTGATGACATTGTCAATATGATCCGAAACCGGCAATTGATTGTTGACATACAAATTGCTGCCAACCAGTCCGTTTTCTTCAAGGTCAAATAAAATGAAACGCATCGATTTTTTTGAAGCATATGGTGCAAGTACCCGATAAGCTTCAAGGACGCCACAGGTTCCGCTGGCGTTATCATCCGCACCCGGTGCCTGGCCATAGCTGTCATAATGTGCATCGATGATTTCCAGCGAATCTGATTGGGCGGTACCCCAACGGGTCGATTCATAATTAATATTGGTCAGCGATCCAACTTTAGATTCATAACTGTTGAGGTAATCTTTGATGCTGAGGATGTCTCTGATATAAGCTCTGGCTTGTTCTTTGAAAGCTTTGTCAGTTGATTCATTTCTTTTGCCCTGAAGCGCGAGCATGTCGTTTTTTATTCTTTCACCGCTGACATCAGCCAGCAATTCTTCCATCCGTAAAGGTTGTCGGTCATATGCAGAAAGTATAATTGTCAGCGCGGCGGAAAGGTCTGTGTTTCTTTCCAGAATAATTCTAATGGATTTGTTACTGCCAGGTGTGATCGGCCATCCGATATCTCCCTGGGTCGATTGAATGGCTACTTCTTTGTTGCGGTTGGGGCCGTCTTTAAAAATAATTCTGCAACGAACTTCAAGCTGTGAGTCTTCCGCATCAGACATTTCATAGCTAACAACCAATGTCTGATTCTCGATACGAACATCACATTGTGTTATCTGAGGAATGCGGTTAGCGTAGGATTTGAATCCCAGTAACAGTAATAATATGAAGCAGTATTTTTTCATCATCAATTTTCAGAGGGAGTGTATCCTCTGGTTTTTAGGTAAATAATTTTTAGCCTTTCCCTGAATATTTTTTATCCAGCCAAGGTTTGCTGATCCATAAGCTGCCAGTAACCATTGTTCATCTGACTGAATCGGTGGTATTCTGGCACTGTCTGCACGAAGATAATCAAGGCTTTGGGATTTATCCAAAGGCATTCTAACAAATTTACGACTCACCGCAGAACTCATAGCCAGACCATGCGCAGGAAACCAATCCCTGCCCTTCAGATGTCCCAGTGGGATGCCTGCGGACAACACATCACAGCCTGCCAATTGTAATGATCCTACGTGTACGCTGTGATTGCAATGAATGGCGTATTGATTTTCATTGATCTGCGTTTGTTGCAGGTCAAAATTCGTTTCGATAAGTGTAGAACTGAAAGAATTTTGGACTTTGGTCGTTCTTTTGTGACTTGCTAAATTAGCATAATTTCCTGGCGTACCAGGTTTTTGAAGTACGGTAAAACTCAGACCTTCACCCGCCATGCGATGTGGCATGCACCGGTAGGTTTGTACCGGAGAATCTTGGGGCAAACGAAGAACCTCGTCTGGTAATCCTGAAACGGACACAGGCTGTAATCCAAATTCTTTCATCAGAATAAGCGCAACGTCTTCATTTTCCAATCGGTTGAAAGTACACGTGGAATAAATAAGAAAGCCTCCTTCATCGAGCAGGGTTACAGCTTGCCGGGTGATGTCCTTTTGCAGCTGATTGCAATGTCTCATTTTGCTGCTGTCCCATTGTTGCAAAGCCACAGGATCCTTGCGAAACATACCTTCGCCACTGCAAGGTGCATCTACAAGGACTAACTGATATTTGTTTCCACTGCGTATAATTGAATTGATGTTTCCGCGTGTGATGCAGGCATTACTGCGACCCCAGCGTTCGACATTCTGACGTAGAATTTCTGCACGACCCGGGATGGTCTCGTGTGCATGAATCCACGATTCTGAAGGCAGAAGGTCGAGCAGGTGCGTTGTTTTTCCTCCGGGTGCTGCACACAGATCAAGAATAGACGAGACAGACTGCAGTGGGAGTGCGCGGATAACGCTCTCGAGTATCATCGACGACGCTTCCTGTACATAGTAATGTCCTGCGTGGAAGAAAGGATCCAGTGTAAATGCGGGCTTGGTATCCAGATAGTATCCGTTTTCTGCCCAGGTTACCCGATTGGATGTTGTCAGGTCTGTTTCCTTTTTGAACGGATTCAACCTGAATGATATCAATGGGGGTCTCTGCAATGAATCGAAAAATGAGGCTGCTTCATCTCCCAGCAAATCTTTGCACTGACGTATAAAATCTTCCGGCAGTTTGTACATCAGATAAATTTTCTGAGCGCGGAGTTCTTCATAAATAGCTTATCCACTTTCCTGCTTACTTCAGGATCTATTTCCAACACAGGTGCATGATGCGGCTTAATCCGCGCATCAATGACCAGTGGACCTTTGCATCCCCAGTGTTTATAGTCCGTGAAGGAGTGCACACCATAAATGTCCTTCGCAGGATTACTTCTTGTAAAAACTGCCCAAAGGAAATTGTCCAGGCTGAGTTTACAAAAATTGAGATCATCGACGAGTATTACAAGCGGTAAGTTTTGCATCGAAACACTTTCAAGAAGCTTGCAAAGAATTTCTATATCAATTTGTTCCTGCTTATAATCTGCAAAAGGTTTGAATTCCAACAGCAGAATTCCTGGAAGAAATACAAATTGCTTGCGGATTCCTGGAATATTTAGCAGATCAATTGAGATGTTCTCATCAAGGTTTCTCAATTTTTCACGGTGACAGCTGATGATCAGCTTGGATCCTGCATTCCAGGATGATCCGGAATAATCCAGTGTGTCCATGGTAGTCTCCGTCATAAAGTGAAGGTCATGCGACCAATCAATTCGCTCCAGAATGTATTGTAAAAATTCCGGAATTCTATGTGTGCTCAGCGAAGGATTGTCGTCATTGGTTGTAATCAGGACATATTTGGCGAGTGAAGTCTGACCTTTGCCAAGAAGATGCATGGCTTGTGTCAGTATTTCCTCTGGTTTTTTATCACGGAAAGGCATATATCTTTCCGAACCAATAGCCAGCAACAAGGGATGCACTCCCGAGACATCCACAGCATGAATCTCGCGGATTCCAGGAAATTCCTGGCGGCCGATTTCGCGAACCATCTGATGAATAAGATATCCAAAGCCACTGTCTTCCTGTGGTGGACGGCCAACCACAGTAAAATGCCATATAGCGTCTTTTTTGTGATAAATGCGATGGATATTCATCACCGGGAAATCATGCTTCAGACTGTAATATCCCAGGTGATCACCAAAAGGTCCTTCCGGTTTCAGTTTATTTTTTTCAACGGTACCTGTAATGCAGAAGTCAACATCAGATGGAATAAAAAACTGTTCATGCCAACTGTATCGATAAGCGCGATTCCCCAGAAGACCTGTGAATAATATTTCACTTAGGCCTTCGGGTAATGGGAATATTGCAGCAAGCGCATGAGAAGGTGGTCCGCCAACTGCAATGGTAACCCTGAAGGGTTCATCAGAATCATTGTACAGGCGGTGATGAATGCCAATTCCGCGGTGCAGTTGATAATGAAGTCCTGCTTCTTCATTGATGAGGTATTCATTTCCGGACATTTGAATTCGGTACATTCCGATGTTGGCATCTTTTACGGCGTTACTTCCTGGCGGAAAGCTAATTACCTGGGGTAATGTAATAAAGGGTCCTCCATCCCCGGGCCAGCCAACAATCGCGGGCAAGTCCTCCATCCGGCATTGGCGGTCAAGAATTTCCGAATGTTTTTTTTGTCGCGGAAGTCCGGATGTGAAATAAGGTGTTTGCTGAATATAGGATAGCGGCCGCCTGAAAAAATCCATCGGGTCTGACTTGATTTTTATAAGCAATTCAAGTCCTTTGAGTGCGTCACGAAACAGATATTCGCAGCGTTCATTGGTACCATAAAGGTTGGAACATCCTTTGAAACCACTGCCTTTCAGATTGGCAAAGAGTATGGCTGGACCTTTTTTCTGATAAATCCTTCGGTGTATTTCAGCTGCTTCCAGCTTGGGATCGACTTCGTCTTCAATCACAAGAAGTTGATTTTGGCGATGAAGATCATCGAGCGCGTCCCTGAGTGAAACGTATGGCATGTGTTTCTGAACTTATTGTTTGTCAAAGATCCTTCCGGTGCGGTTGACCAGTGTGGCGCTAGCTTGTTGGGTTCCTGTGAGCACGACGTCATGTATGGCAACATGTGCCGGTACGCTCAGGATGTATCCAATGCAATGCGCGACATCTTCTGCCTTGAGTGGATTAAAATCGCTGTAAATATTCGCACGATCCTTGTTGCCTTCAAACCGATTAATTGCAAATTCAGTTTCTTCAACATGTCCGGGACTTACCTGACTTACACGGATATTGTAAGTATACAGATCCTGACGAATGGATTTGGTGAGTGCATCTACAGCAAATTTGGTAGCACAGTATACATTGCCTTTTGGATAAGTCTCTTTGCCCGCCGTTGAACAAATATTGATAATATGACCGCTTTTTCTTTCTGTCATACCGAGAGAAATCAATTTTGTCATGTACAACAAGCCCTTGATATTCGTATCGATCATCGTCTCCCAGTGTTCCAGTTGTCCATCCTGAATGAGATCTAGTCCAAGTGCCAAGCCGGCATTGTTGATCAGAACATCGATTGGGCTCCATTCAGAAGGGAGTGATTGCACTGCATCCAGGCATGAATCATAATTTTGCACGTCAAAGCATCTGGTGATAACGGATGCATGATAGCGTGATGATAACTCTTCTTTTAAAGCATCCAATCTGTCTTGTCGACGTCCTGTCAGGATCAGTGCATATTCACGTTCCGCAAGAAGACGGGCGGTAGCGCGTCCAATCCCTGATGTTGCGCCGGTGATCAATACGATCTTAGCGTTCATTTTATTTTTTTTAGTTCTTCAACACTTTTATGAAAGTATTCCCGAAATGAATTAAACCTGGATGTGGCCGGGCCATCAAATCCAGTATGAACATGGATGATATGGTTGAATCTATCAACAAAAAGCATCGTTGGATATGCTTTGATTCCATCAATCTGAGGAAATAACGCGGAAGCTGTGTCCCTGTTGGCAGTACCACCTAAAACAACTTCATAAGGTATCTTCATCGCACGTTTATATTCTGCTAAGCGCGCCAGTGATCGCTCCCTGTTATGACCTCTTTCAAAGGCCACCGCCAGAAATGACAAATCCTCATCCGGATTGTCCTTAATGAAATCTCTAAGGAATTCTGATTCATCTCTGCAATTCGGACACCAGCTACCAGTTATCTGAATTATTTTAGGCTTATTCATATAAGCAGGATCATTCAGGCTGACCCATCTGCCTTCGGAATTCTGCAAATTGAGTGCCAGTGGTAGTATGCTGATAACCCGGGACATTGAATCCGCGTGAATCAAAGGATCATGATCCGATCTTCTGGCTTCCCAGGAGCATTGATAATGCTTGCCGGAATAATATACGCCGGTCATCAGCGTATCACTGATATCTGCCTTAAACAAAAAGGCATGGGCACCGTCAAATGTGGAAAGCATCAGTTTGTCACCACTGATTTCTCCGCTCAGATAGCGAAAATCACCAGTTTCAGTTCTAAAAGTACCGGTGACTTTTTGTCCATTTTGCTGAAACTCTCCGATTGCATTAAATTGATCAGAAGAATCTTTTGCAAAAATGGCATTCCATGAACCGTTGATCTGCAAGTTGCTTTTTTCCGGAATTTTTACAAAGCGATAGGACTGCCCGTAACTAGCTTCAAACGGTATGCTGTAATTGACTTTGTCAAGGATTATAAATTCACCGGCCATTTTATTGTTTTCATAAATACATCGGATGACCGATGCGTAGGGCGTCAAATAAATAACCATGGTGTCATTGCCTGTCTTGATATTCCGCCCATATTCTATTGAATCAAACCTGATTCTCTCGGTGCCATTGATTACCTCGATATAAAAGCTGCTGTCATTTCGGTAGATGACCTCGAAGTTGAAAGGAATTAATGTTTTCGTTGATTCGGGGTTAGCATCACGTGTAACGACCTTGTCAATGCTTCTTGTGACAATGACTTCACGGGAATCATTTAGTACCAGGCTCGCGCGCCAGATACCAGGTGAGATGATGTTGTATTGTTGTGGCATCCTGATACAGGATAGAACAAGACAAATCAGCGGAAGAAGCAAGTATTGTGTTTTCATAATAATCTGGGGACCTGGTCAATAATCAAGGACAACAAAAAACCTGTAATGGCCCCGTAATAATGTGCTTCGTGGTCAACGCCATCATTGGAGTTTCTTGCAGCCCACCAAGAATAAATAAGATAAAGTACACCCATCATGATCGCTGGCAATGGAACGATTCCATAAATGAGCAAGGTGTTCCACGGAAAATACCTGATGTATATAAATAGTATACCTGATATCGCCCCTGAAGCTCCTATGGAAGCGTAATTGGGATTGTTTTTATTTTTAATATAACTCGGTATACACGACAGCACCATGATCAACAGGTATGTTGTAAAGTAGATCATTCTTCCCTGGGTAAGTCCGAACATTGAAGTGTACAGCCTTTCGATGACGAATCCAAACTGCCAGAGTACGAAGAGGTTCAACAATAGATGCATCACACTGCCATGAACGAATCCGCAGGTCAGCCAGCGATAATATGATTTATTCCTGTATTCCTCGTAAGGATAATGTCTGCAGGCTTCAATGATTCCGTAATTCGAAAAGCCCGGAATGGAAATCAAGGCGGTAACGATCAGGATCCCTACAGAGACAAGTGTTTGCGGATCAATCATTATGGTAAGGTATTTTTTTAATAATTGTAAATGCCCTGTAAAGTTGTTCAGCAAGGAAAAGTCTGATCAGTTGGTGAGACAGGGTGAAAGAAGAAAAAGAAATCAATTCACGGGCCTTTGAACGAAATTCATCTGTGAAACCATAGGCACCTCCGATCAGAAAAATAATTCTGCCGTGTGTCTGCTGTTGGAGTTTGTCAAGATGCATTGCCAGTTCTGTGGAACTGCGCATGGTGCCTTTTTCATCGAGCAGGATCAGGTAATCACCGCTTAGGAGACGTGAACTAATTTCTTCCTCTTCCCGTTTTCGGATAAGGGCTGGATCCTGCAAACCCCGGGTTCCTTTAAACTCGTGAACCTTAAACTTACAAAGGTGGCTGAGCCTTTGCAAATATTCTTCAAGACCCATTGAAATAAATTTCAGTTGTGTCTTTCCGGTCCACCAAAGTTGAATCTCCATCAGTGCTTATTGGTCAACACGAGGAATTGGTGAGGTCCAAGGCGATATTCAGTTTGGTTGTCAAAGGTCACAAGCGCTCTTGTAAAAAATTCTACATACTGATTGTACGTTCTGGAGATACGATAACTGACCTGTTGATCAGTCAGGTTAGCCATTAATACAATGCTGGCGGATCCAATCTTGCGCTCAAACGCAAGTACTTCTTCAGAATCAGAAATTAGTTCAGGCATATTGTTTTCAAGGGAGAATAAAGCCCCATTCTCCTTTCGGTGTATAAACAATCCTCGGTAGAGTTCGACGTTATATTGATAATCTCTTGTGACATACGTTGGTTTCTTTACATCGTATTTCACAAACATGGGTTCCTCCTGTCCGTTAAGTACCAGTGGAATGCCGCCGATAAGAATACTGATTACATTGGGTAGTTTGTAATAATACGGGAATAACTGCGCCTCAGATACATCTGTTTCATTTATTCGTGCATTGCGTGAAAAATTAATGACGGTTCCTTTGAACGGGAGGCTTGAAATTTCGTCTATGATGCTTTTGAAATCGGAGGTCTTTGCAGCGTTGTCTGAAATTTTTCTGAGTGCCTCGTACAGCCTGTTATTGAAATAACTGTCAAATACGTTGGTTTTGACCTGATCCGGACATTGGGAACCACTCACCAGTAGAAAATCCTTGGTCTTCAGGTAGCTGCTGAGTTCTTCGCAAAAGTCAGCCGGCAGGGCGGCAGTGTTTAAAAGAATGATCCCATCGATGTCAAATCTTGACTTCCAGCTCAGCATAGACTTTAGTATGGCTTTGCGGAGCTTGCTATTGCTGTAATTGAGCGTAATAAAATCCCTGTTGTAAAGATCATTTTTTTTCTTATCATTGGTCAGGTAATAGTCTACATGATTCGTTCTCCATGGATGATTGACACCGGTGTAACTGATATCAAATTCAAGGAGTATTTTCATTTTATTTGCATGTATCTCGTCCACCAGTTTTTTCAATTCTGCTTCCGTGCCGAGTTCTTTGTCCAACTCGTCAAAACTGACGGATGCGTAAGGATCATTGGGATTGAAGCTGGAGTTCATGATGTCCACCGGCGTGACAGGTGTCAGCGCTATCGCTGATACATACAGTGATCTGATCTTGGAAATATTTTCTGTAATCGCCGCGATGTTTCTTTTTTCTGAATAATTTTTCGGCGTAATTTCGTAAATGCTCAGTGCCTTTAGCCACTCCGGAGGTTGTGTGCTCTTTGTCGGTTTGCACGAAGCAGCAAGGACCCCGACAAGCAAAAGTAAAAATGATATTTTTTTCATATTAGTCTAACTTAAATTTTGTAAATTGGTTCGTTCAGGAAATAACTTTTGAACATGATCAGAAAACTCAGCGCTATGGGCCTTGGTTCCGTATTTGCTGATGTGTTTGCGTATACGGTCTAAGTATTCATATGCCTGATGACCGGCAAACTGATTTAGAAATTGACCTGAAAGTACCAGGTATTTATTGAGCATCTTTTTACTGAACTGATTGAAAAGATGCCGGTCATACTTCATGACTATTTCAATATTGTCTTCATTTTCCAATTCATCCGCAAGTAATTCATAGAGTTCATTTTCTTCGAGTAGAAGCAAGATAAATTCGTGAGAATCGTTTGAGTGTAATTTTTTATAATCCTCAATAAAGGATCTTATTTTTTCAGGTGAATATTCTTCTAGCAAAAAGTAGGAGCGGGCCATGCCGGGTTGGGTGAGTTCTAATGAGAATCGTCTGGTTAGTAACCTGGCCTCCTCGATATTTTTGTGATGGATACTTTCAGTTACGAGCAGGTCAGCCGCTTTACAGCGTACCTCATAATAAGGTAAGGATTCATACACCGTCATAATCTGACCAAAATGGGCAGCAGTCATGGATAATTCTGATATTTTATCCAAGAATCTTAGCCAGACTGGGGAAGTTAGATTCAAGACAGTTGAAGAAAGCAGGATTTTATTCCATTCCTTGCTTGTGAGTGATTGAACGGCAAGCAAGAGTAATTGTTCCGGTATAAAACCAATTGCCCGTCCTGAATTGATATTTAGATAGATTAGATTTTTAACTGAAGAAGACTTGACAACGTTATTTTTTAGGTGCAATAGTGTGATGTAAAGATTTTCTTCATGATGAAATACCGGATATTCCTTTTCTGTTAATTCTGCAACCGTCAGTTCAAGAACTTTCTCAAGAAGATCCGGGGCTTTCAAACTCTTTAGGAGCTCTTCAAAAGCCTTATGAATATTACTGAGCAGTAGCAAAAGTCTTGTATGATTGAACTTTTCGTAATGCTGAAGCCATCGACTGAATCTGATGCTGAGCACGAGAAGTTTTATTATGGCGGGCTCTGGATTTCCTTCGGCATAATCCTCCAGCGCATTGTGGTACAACATTTGACCAAGCTCAATATGCTCCCGGTATAATCTGGACAGATATGAAGATCCTTTATTCTGTTGGGGGTCGAAGGCACTCAACTTTTGCTGCAGATAGTGGTATAATTCAGGGCTGCGTATTGCAGGGGTAAGAAGGACGGAAGCCCAGTCAATGTTCTTTTTATCCAGTTTACAAAATAGTTTTACGATCGCTTGAAGCTCTCTGGGGTTGGCATACATCAATTCAGCCACCGTCTTGGCATTACCCGGGTTTTTTTCCTTGTTTTTTCTATGGCGTGCTATTTCCCAAAAATACCAGTAAGAAGCTATCCAGGCGTGAATACATGGATGTCTGGGATTGGATCTCCCGCAGGCGCAAACCACTTTGCTGGCCTGGTTTTTACCAAACCTGAGTTCCGTTTCGACCAGTGCGTCATCGAATTTTATTTGGAAATTCCATAAGTTTTTGCTGATTTCAATGGCCTTTTTGACTTTTCCGGACTGCAATGCACCCTGAACGACCTTAAAGATCGGCTCGGGGAGGTCAAATTCAATCTGGTCCAGAATAATTTTCATCTGTCTGAAAAACAGGAGGTTCGCTTGAATAAAACCCTAAATTTACGCCGGTTAATAAATCACCTGTTATGTCTAAGACAATTTTTCTTGTACGGCATGCCAAATCGAGTTGGGAAGGCGTCGCTTTGAGGGACAAGGACCGACCTTTGAATGATAGGGGATACCGGGATGCACCCGTCATGGCTCAGATACTGGCCTCCCGGGTAAAGGGTCCGGCGCGAATGATTTCAAGTCCTGCGGTGCGGGCGTTTACAACGGCCGGCATCTTTCGGGACGCAATGCAAGTTAGTGAGCCGCTTGTGATAAAAGATTCGCTGTATTACGGTGACGAGGAGGATTACCTGGCAGCGCTGAGGGAAGTTGATGCGCAATATCAATATGTTGCTTTATTTGGCCACAACCCCAAAGTGGAATACTTCTGTCGTTCCGTTAAAGATTCCTTTCATGTGGAGATCCCGACTTGTGCCATTGTGGGTTTTACTTCTGAAATTGAGCGATGGATTGATCTTGAATGGAATAATCTTCAGTACAAGGAACATTTTTTTCCAAAGGAACTTTAAAACTTGTTGTTCGTTTTTTTCATAGAGGAAGGACTCTTTTTATGAAGTACAGCATATTGTTATTGCTTTTCGCAGGTTTTTGTTGGAAAAATGAGGAACATCAAAATTCCTACAAAGCCCTTTACAGCTTACGGGTTCGGGCAATTGAGGCAAAGTTGGACAGCCTTTATCAAAGTATTGATCATATTCGTTGGTCTCAAGGAAAGAGTAGGCAGGTATGGGAAGCAGAACTCAATGACTGTCGGCGGTTGGTTAAAGCTGCAGATTTCTGGCTGAGGTATTTTGAGCCACTGGCTTATAAGAAAATCAACGGTCCATTACCCGTAGAATGGGAAACAGAAGTATTTGAAAAATTCGAACGCCCTTACAGAAGAATTGGAGGCGGACTGTCACTTGCAGCAGAAGCACTCGAGGATTCGATTAATGGACAAGCAACCGTTAAGCTTAATCTTAATTTGGCACGTGAAGGGATTAAATCATTTTTTGAGGATTCAGTAATGGCCGAAGTCTTAAAGCCTGGCAGCATATATTTTGCCAACCGGCTCTTTCTGTTAAATCTGGCTGCGCTTTATACCACTCATTTTGAGTGTCCGGATACTGGAATTGTAATTCCGGAACTGAAGGAAATGGTCCATCATGTATTGCCAATTTATAGGGCCCATAATGCCGAAAAAGACCAATATCCTTTTTCAGAAAATTATCTGGATCTGTTTAATAATATGACGACCTGGCTTGATCGCCAGGCGGATGGCTTTGAGATATTTGATCGT
Source organism: Saprospiraceae bacterium (assembly GCA_019694255.1). Lineage (GTDB taxonomy): Bacteria > Bacteroidota > Bacteroidia > Chitinophagales > Saprospiraceae > Vicinibacter. The sequence goes on along the minus strand of JAIBCI010000032.1, from coordinate 12,014 downwards.
TTTACATTTATTCGAAATTTTGTTGATCCTTTATTTGGTGAAAACCAGAGACTGATTCGACGCTATGGCTTGAATTCCATTAGCTATATGGATTTTAGTCTGTCGGATTCAGTCGCTCATATTTTTGATAAAGGCATTTATGAAGGGCAGGATATGCAGGGTATTTACCGAAGTCTTAAAGATTCGAACAGCCTGCGAGAGGCCAGACGCATTGGGCGACTGCTCTTTTACGATCCGGTTTTCTCTGCCAATAATCGGAGGGCTTGTGCCTCATGTCATAAAAATCATCAAGCATTTACTGATACAACGGTACGATCTGCTCAGGGATTCGGGCAGGATATTTTTTTAACGCGCAATACGCCAAGCCTGATCAATGTCAATCTTTCACATCTTCTGATGCTTGACGGCCGGCATAATAGCCTGTTTAATCAGGCAAAGGATGTGATCTCAAATCCTTTGGAACTGAATTCCAGTCAATCGGAAATACTTGGCAAAGTCCTCAGTATTCCCGAATACGCTGTTTCATTAAAAAGGCTTGCTAAAGAAACGGGCAGTAAAAAAGTACAATTCATTCATTTAAGCTCCGCTATTTCTGCCTATTTGGAAACATTCAATTTTGGTCTATCGCGTTTTGACAGTATGATGCGCGGTTCAACTGCGCCTATTGCAGAAATCGTAAGGGGATTTAATCTTTTTATGGGTAAGGCAGAATGTGGTACCTGTCATTTTGTGCCACATTTTAATGGTAGCAAGCCACCTTATATCGGGACTGAGTTTGAAGTCCTTGGCGTCCCGGCCGATTCCGGATATCTCGAGGTAGACAGAGACATGGGCCGATTTGGGTCAAATCCAGTATCTGAGATGAAGGGTGCATTTCGAACAAATTCGCTGAGAAATGTTGCAAGTACAGGACCTTATATGCACAATGGTGTTTTCAGGAGTCTGTCTGAAGTGATTGACTTTTATGATCAGGGAGGCGGAGAAGGAAGAGGATTGTTATTTGGGAAGCAGACCTTATCTGCGGCATCTTTGCACTTGACAGTAACTGAAAAGAATGATATAATTCGATTCTTGCAGTCCCTCACTGAAAATTATCCGGAATCGCATGCACCAGAGAAACTACCTTTGTCAAATAACAGAAAGCTTAATTTAAGAAAGGCAGGTGGAGAATATTAATCAAATGATAAAAGCAGTTGGATCTGTTTTGGCGCTTTCTCTTTTGCTGGCCTGTGGTTTGCATAAAAATGATTATGTTTATCCTGCCAATATCCAGGCTGTTCAAGAACAAGAATTTGATCATTTTATCCAAAGGGGCTACCGCCTCTATGGCAAGCACTGCGCCAGTTGTCATGGCAAATATTACACCAGTAAGGATGGCGGAGATCGGTTTACGGAGTTGCAGATCAGGAACTACGCCGTGATGATGAAAATACGCAATGAAACACATGAATTTACGCAAAGGATTCCCAAAGACGACATTGATGCCATTTGCGTTTATTTAAAATATCGGAAATAAAATCTTCAATTCCATCACCTTATTTCGTACTGGCAGACATTTTTTTTCGGCAATTTTTGAACCTATCTGCTGAAGGGTAAATACTTCTGAATTTTCATTTAAAAAGCTGCGTTTCATTCGAAGGTCACAAGAAAATCAATAAAACAGGATAATGAATGTCGAATTAAGTCATAGTAAATCGATGTTTAAGCAATGAAATTTCATTGTGCATTAATTTTTATTAGTCATCATGGTTCGCACATGAAATTTCTTTTGCAGAAAGAAATTTTCTAAAAGTGATTGAATAAAGTTGATCCAAATTGAATGGGCACGCAATCTTTTTTTTAATCAAAAGAACATGAGATGACGCTCAACTTTTTTTAATTTGCAAAACCTTCTTACATGAAAAAGAAAAGGCAGTAATTTATTACTGCCTTTTCTTTAATTGTTTTAAAAGATGTTTACTTGGTAATCATCAACGACCTAACAACTTTATTATGCTCATTCTTGAAAACAACCCAGTAAATACCGGAGGCATTTTGTTTGAAATCATTTTCGGATAGCTTGATTCTGTCGGTAGGTGTATTGACTTTCTTCTTCCAGACAGCTTCATCGAGCATATTGTATATCTCAATTATTCCGTCTTCAACCGGCTGATCAAATACAATTTCAAAAGTTCCGTAGTTTGGATTCGGAATGATCTTGAAATCAGGTCTGCTGGATATTCCATCTCCTTCAGAAATGAAAACTTCCTGAGATAGCGTATCCTTCTGATTTGGATCTTTTTTAAGATTGCCACCACACATTATGCAAGGACCAAGCCACTGATAATTTGTCCGGGTAGCTTTGAATGTAGAATAAAAGACGCACTTGGTCGTACAGACACCATTTACAATCTCAGAAATATAGACCTTTTGTTGTCCCCCTTGATTGCACTTCCAGCCTGCTAAAATATTGGCATACAATGGAATGACATTGCAGTCTGGTTTGCCATCATGGTCATTGTCAACAGTATCATCGGTCTTTGGACATACGTCACAAATGTCTTGCACTCCGTCACAATCACCATCTGCGTTTGAAATGGTTACTGTTGAGATGCACTTGGACTTGTTGCCATATTTATCCGTTACAGTGACCGTGTCAGAGGTTACTTTAGGACTTCTGCAGGTGAACGTATCTTTCGAAATCTTCTTGCCGTTGACAGGAATTCCGCATGCATCATAAGCAGAGGTCAGCAAACTGTCTGCGGTAATCGTCTTCATTCCCGTCGCAGGAATAGTAATCGTGATGTTTTTGCACACAATGGTCGGAGCAACAGTATCCTTGAAGGTGATCAAAGCCTGGCAAGTATCTGACAAACCCGAAGAGTCTGTGACGGTATAGATCACAGTTCTTGTAGGAATATCATCGCAGTCGTAATTCTCCCTGCTGAGCTTTCTGGTCTTGATGGCGCAGTTATCAGTAGATCCATTGTCTATGCTGTCAACGGATGCTTTGTATTTGCCGGATACATCCAAATACGCTACGATATCGCGGCATTTGGCAATCGGTGGCTCAGTCTCGTACACATTCAAGAGATATTTACAAGTGGATGTATTACCACATTGATCCGTTGCTGTCCAGGTTATCGAATGAACTCCAACAGGAATTTTCTCGCCCTTGAGCGTATTTGTATTGTTGTAGTTATTCTTGATTGTAACGGAATCAAGTGTACAGGCATCAATGGCTTTTACATCAAGAAGTGAGTCCATCGTTTTGAAACACTTGAGTGTGTCTGCTTTTTTGCTCAGGAGATTTCCAGTAGGACATGTCAGAATTGGCCCTGTCGTGTCTTTAATTGTGATAACCTGCTTGATTGCAGAAGTATTGACATTTCCACAATCATCGGTAACCGTCCAGGTTCTAAAAATTGAAGAAACACAAGGTGCCAAAATTGTGGAATCAGAATAAGTTGATGTAGGATTCGGATCACAAGGATGTAAAACGTTCGACGGAAATCCGGTCTTGCTAGGAGAAGCATCATACGCACATCCATCAGCGTCCTGGTATCCACGCATCTGGAAGTTGTCAATTCTAAATTCTCTTGTAAGTGAATCATTGGCATCTTTATACCTGATTCTGACATACAGTTTCTGAACTTTAGATACATTCGGTATTAAAGCACGACTCTCAGTCCAGACATTTTTAACCATTGGGGTGGAATTGAAGTTGATCCAATTAATACCATTGAGGCTATAATCCATTAATAAGGTTTTGGCACTACCATTGCTGACACGTAATCCTTGAACATAAACCTCGTAATTGTAGAAACTAGACAATTGATTTCCTGCTATTTTGTAGTGCCAATAAGCAGTATCCCGGGAGTCTACAGAAACAAGACCTTTGCCTGCGAAAGAATTTGTTGCCAGCGCATTTGTGCCAGTTGCAACGCCGGAATCTCTTTTGAAAGTTACGGTACTTGAATCCATTTTGCAAGTAATTTGAGAGAACAGCCAAGGTTCAAGCGACTTATAAGAATTACCCTTGTTGTAGTCATAATTCACAAGCAATTGGTAACCTGCGGGTGCTAAGCCTCTATAAATTGTAATATCCGCAGGGACAGTAAATGTCGGTTTGAATGTATCCTGAACCGTAATGATCTGCGTGCAACTATTTGTATTTCCGCACTTGTCTGTGGCTACCCACTTTCTGTTGATTGAATAATTGCTGTTGCAACTACCCGGTGTTATTACATCTGTATACGTAATTACAGGGTTTGAATTACATCCATCTAGCCCGGTAGCAAATCCAGTCTTGGTTGGCAGCGTTGAAGCATTGCAATCAATTGTTTTTGCAGCAGGGCATATAATGCTTGGCGGAGGAAGAATGGTTACTGTAAATGTCGCGTTACAAGTTGTTGGTGCAGTGCATGCACTCGTTGCCGTGAAGGTCACTGTTTTGGAGCCTCCACAAGAATTGGGCGCACCGGTACTGCTATTCGTAATAACCGGATTGCATCCACCTGTAACGGTTACACTTTGCAGCCATGTGTTGTACTGATCATTAATTTCAGTCTGGGTAAAGCATGCTGTGACGGTTTTGTCAACGGGACAATTCAGTACCATGGTCGATGGAACATTCACGGCAAAGGTAGATACACAATTTTTCGGAGGTTCACAACTGCTCGTGATGTTGAAAGTCACCGATTTGATCTCGCCACAGGCATTGGGGTTGCCGGAACTGTTATTGGTAATATTGACATTACATCCACCGGTTGTGGTTATGCTGCTAAGCCAGTTTGCATATTTCGAATTGATGGAATCTTGTGTTTGGCAGGCTGCTTCAGTCACACCAAAAGGACAATTAACCACAAGTTGAGGAGCGACTGTTACGGTAAATGTAGCACTACAAGTCTTGGGTGATTCACAGTCACTGCTGGCTGTGAATACAACCGTTGTAGCTCCTCCACAAGCATTCGGAGCTCCGGTATTATTATTCGTCTTTACAACATTGCAGCCACCAGATGTAGATAAAGTAGCAAGCCAGCTGGCAAATTTGGCATCAATAGCAGATTGTGCCTGACATGCTGCCTCAGTGACGTTATTAGGACAAGTAATGATCACTGCAGGAGCGTTTAGCACAGTGAAAGTAGCAGCGCAGGTCTTCGAACTTTCGCATGTACTTGTTACAGTAAAAGTTACTGTTGTCGATCCGCCGCAAGCTGCCGGAGCGCCAGTATTGTTGTTCGTTAATACGGTACCACATCCACCACTAACGCTTACACTGCCTAGCCATGTGTTGAATTTGGTATTGATACTGGCTTGTGTTTGACAGGCATCTTCAGTCTGATTGACAGGACAGTTTAGTGTGACGGGAGGTGCAGAAGTTACTGTGAAGCTCGCAGTACATGTCTTGGGGGCCTCACAGCCGCTTGTAACAGTAAATACAACGTTGCTCACACCGCCACAAGCTGCGGGGGCACCCGCATTGTTGTTGGTAAGTACCGGACTGCAACCACCTGACGTACTTGCTGTCGCCAACCAGGTATTGAATTTAGAATCAATGGCAGATTGTGTCTGACAGGCAGTTTCAGTAACATTAGCAGGGCAATTAAGTACTACCGCTGGAGCATTGGTAACAGTAAAAGTTGCGGTGCAGGTCTTCGGCGGTTCGCAAGCACTCGAAACGGTGTACGTAATCGAAGTGCTTCCGCCACAATATGAAGGTGCATTTCCAACACTGTTGGTAATTGTAGCATTACATCCACCACTGAATGTTACGGAATTTTTCCATGTATTGAATTTGGAATCAATGGCAGATTGCGTCTGACAGGCTGCTTCTGTTTGATTGGATGGACAATTAAGAACTACAGGAGGTGCAGAAGTTACGGTAAATGTAGCAGTACAAGTTTTAGGCGCTTCGCAATCGCTGATGACGGTATAGGTTACGCTTGTTGTTCCCCCGCAGAATCCTGGGGCTGAACCACCACTATTAGAGATAACCCCATTACATCCTCCGCTGAAAGTAGCTGAATTCTTCCATGTATTAAATTTGGTATCAATGACAGATTGCGTCTGACAAGCTGCTTCTGTTTGATTCACAGGACAATTAAGTACTACCGCAGGTGCTGCGGCCACTGCAAAGGTTGCTGTACAAGTTTTAGCAGGTTCGCAGTCACTGGTGACTGTAAATATAACAGTAGCTGTTCCTCCGCAGGCATTTGGTGTCGTATTGCCATTGTTCGTAAGTATACCATTGCAGCCACCAGTAAATCCGGCTGTGTTCTTCCAGGTGTTGAATTTGGTTGTGATGGCAGTTTGTGTCTGGCATGCCACTTCCGTAACGTTAGCAGGACAATTGACCACAACCACCGGAGCCGGACTGACAGTAAATGTCGCTGTGCATGATTTTGGATTTTCGCAGCTGCTGGTGGCAGTAAATACTACAGATTTTATTTCACCACAGGCATTCGGGGATCCGGAACTGTTATTGCTCAGTACCACATTGCAGCCACCATTCGAAGTGAAGGTAGCGAGCCAGGTGTTGTATTTAGAATTAATAACATTCTGTGACTGACAGGACACTTCAGTGACATTAACAGGACAATTTAGTGTAACTGCAGGAGCTGTGGTTACGGTAAAGGTTGCATTACAGGTCTTTGGACTTTCACAACCACTGGTTACTGTGAAGGTCACAGTGGTTGTTCCACCACAGGCATTCGGCGCACCGGTATTGTTATTGGTAACTGAAGTATTGCAACCTCCTGTCACTGTCACTGTAGTAAGCCAGGTGCTAAATTTATTGTCAATAGCGGATTGTGTCTGACACGCAGCTTCCGTTGTGTTGGCTGGGCAGGTTAGTATTACTGGTGGGGCCGTTGCAACTGTAAAAGTAGAAGTACATGTCTTAGGTGCTTCACAGGAAGATGTTGCAGTAAACACAACGGTAACGGATCCTCCACAGGCATTCGGTGCTCCGGTGCTGTTGTTGCTTAAGACGACATTGCAGCCTCCCGTGGCACTTACCGTTGCCAACCATGTTGCATATTTGGCATCAATGGATGCCTGGGTCTGACATGTTCCTTCGACCACTGTTGTCGGGCAGGTTAGGGATACCGGTGCAGGGCTACTCACGATAAAGTTCGCCGTACAAGTTTTTGGCGCTTCACAACTTGATGTTGCAGTAAAAATAACTGTTGCAGTGCCACCACACGCATTCGGTGCGCCACTGTTATTATTCGTAAGCACAGTGTTGCATCCACCGGTTGCATTGGCAGTCGCTAGCCATGTATTGAATTTACTAGTGATCGCTGCTTGTGTCTGACAGGCTGCTTCGGTTACGTTGGTGGGGCAATTTAGAACTACTGCAGGTGCCGCTGTAACGGTAAAGCTTGCAGTGCAGGTTTTATTTGGTTCACATGAACTTGCTACAGTATAGGTAACTGAAGTGCTTCCTCCGCAGGCAGGTGGAGCGGTTCCGCCAGAATTGCTGAGGGTACTATTGCAACCACCACTAAACGTAACAGTGTTTTTCCAGGCTGTAAACTTGGAATCAATAGCGCCTTGTGTCTGACAAGCTGCCTCTGTTGTGTTTATTGGGCAATTTAGAACTACTGCAGGTGCCGCTGTAACGGTAAAGCTTGCAGTGCAGGTTTTATTTGGTTCACATGAACTGGTTACAGTATAAGTTACTGAAGTAGTTCCTCCGCAGGCGAGAGGAGCGGTTCCGCCAGAATTACTGATGGCACTATTGCAACCACCGCTGAATGTGGCTGTATTCTTCCAAGCAGCAAACTTTGTATCTATGGTCGCTTGTGTTTGACAAGCTGCCTCGGTGGTATTGGTTGGACAGGTTAACGTGACCAACGGTGCAGGGGTAACAGTAAATGAAGCGGTACAAGTCTTTGGCGCTTCACAGTCGCTTGTTACTGTAAATGTGATCGTTGTTACACCTCCGCAGAATGACGGTGCTGTTCCTCCTGAATTGGTAAGTACGCCGTTACAACCGCCAGTGAATGAAGCGGTATTCTTCCAGGTCGCAAACTTTGAGTCAATCGAAGATTGTGTCTGACAGGCCGCTTCCGTAACATTACCAGGACAAGTCATGTTGACTGCTGGTGCCGCTGTTACTGTAAAAATTGCTGTACATGTCTTGACAGGTTCACAGTCACTGGTCACTGTAAATGTAACCGTAGCAGATCCTCCACAGGCATTGGGGGCGCCGGGGCTGTTATTGGTGAGCACACCATTGCAACCTCCGGTGAATGTTGCTGTTGCCAGCCAGGTACTGTATTTGGAATTAATAACTGATTGTGACTGACAAGATATTTCAGTAACATTGGTTGGACATGTCATCACTAATGCTGGTGCCGGACTTACCGTAAATGTAGATGTACACGATTTTGGTACATCACATCCACTGGTTACTGTAAAGGTTACTGTTGCTGCACCTCCACAGGCATTTGGTGCCCCTGAATTATTGTTTGTCACCACTGGATTACATCCTCCGCTGACTACAATTCCTGTAAGCCATGTATTGAATTTGCTATTAATGGTAGTTTGCGTTTGGCAAGCTGCTTCAGTTACATTACTTGGGCACGTGACAACAAGAGCTGGTGCTGGATCTACCGTAAATGTAGCTGTGCAAGTTTTTGGTCCTTCACAATCTGAAGTTACAGTAAATGTTATAGAAGTTGAGCCGCCGCAGGCATTGGGAGCGGTACCGCCGGAATTGGTAAGCGCGCCATTACAGCCGCCGGTAAAGGAGGCGGTGGTTTTCCAGGCAGCAAACTTGCTATCAATAGCCGTTTGTGTTTGACATGCCGCTTCGGTAACATTGGCAGGGCAGCTCAGAATTACTGCCGCAGCTGGATCAACTGTAAATGTAGCAGTACAAACTTTTGCTGGCTCACAATCGGAGGTAACAGTAAAAGTTATACTGGTCGTACCACCGCAATGATTCGGAGCAGTACCACCGGAATTAGTAAGCATACCATTGCAGCCGCCTGTGAAGGAAGCAGTCGCTTTCCAGGCTGTAAATTTCGAATCAATGGCAGACTGGGACTGACAAGCTGCTTCAGTGACATTAGCAGGGCAATTCATGACAACTGCAGGTGCAGGCGACACAACAAAGTTTGCCGTGCAGGTTTTGTCAGGTTCGCAGGTACTTGTAACAGTATATGTTATGCTGGTTGTTCCGCCGCAGGCAGGTGGCGCGGTGCCACCGGAATTATTCATGGATGCATTGCAACCTCCCGAGAAGGAGGCAGTTGATTTCCATGCAGCAAATTTGGTATCAATCGCAGACTGCGTCTGACAAGCTGCTTCCGTAACATTCGCAGGGCAGTTAAGAACTACAGCGGGAGCTGGGGTGACCGTGAAGGTGGCAGTGCAAGTTTTAGGTGCTTCACAATCAGAAGTGACCGTAAATGTTAAGGACGTTGTTCCTCCGCAAGCATTAGGTGCCGCTCCACCAGAATTCGTCATGGAAGCATTACAACCTCCTGTGAAAGAGGCGGTGGTTTTCCAGGTCGCAAACTTTGAGTCAATCGAAGATTGTGTCTGACAGGCCGCTTCGGTGACGTTGGCGGGACAAGTTATGGCAACCGCTTGTGGTGGCAATACACTAAATGTGGCAGTACAGGTCTTCGGCGCTTCACAATCAGAAGTGACGGTGAAAGTTGCTGTGGTAACACCACCACAAGCAGAAGGTGATCCGGGGTTGTTGTTGGTGAGTACGCCATTACAACCACCGGTGAAGGAGGCTGTGGTCTTCCATGCATTGAATTTGGTATCAATAGTAGACTGGGATTGGCAAGCTACTTCGGTAACATTGGCCGGACAGGTGATGACGACCGCTGGTGCTGGATTAACCGTAAATGTTGCGTTGCAAGTTTTTGGTGCTTCACAATCCGAAGTGACGGTGAAAGTCACTGTGGCTGTTCCGCCACAATGATTTGGCGCAGAGGCACCATTATTGGTGAGCACACCATTGCAACCGCCCGTGAAAGAGGCTGTGGTTTTCCATGCATTGAATTTGGAATCAATGACAGACTGATCCTGACAGGCCGCTTCGGTGACATTAGCCGGACAGGTGATAACGACTGCTGGTGCCGGGTCTACCGTAAAGGTAGCGTTACAGGTCTTCGGCGCTTCACAATCAGAAGTGACGGTGAAAGTAACCGTTGCTGTGCCACCACAATGATTTGGCGCAGCGGCACTATTATTGGTGAGCACACCATTGCAACCACCGGTGAAGGAGGCTGTGGTTTTCCAGGCATTGAATTTACTGTCGATGGTTGCCTGATCCTGACAGGCCACTTCGGTGACATTGGCCGGACAGGTAATAACGACGGCTGGTGCCGGGTCTACCGTAAATGTTGCAGTACAGGTCTTCGGAGCTTCGCAATCGGAGGTCACAGTAAATGTAATCGAAGTAGACCCGCCACAATGATTCGGGGCAGAGCCTGTCGAATTGGTCATGAATGCACCACAACCACCGGTAAAGGAGGCAGTGTTTTTCCATGTAGCGAATTTGGCATCGATGGCGGATTGTGTCTGACAAGCCGCTTCGGTGACATTGGCAGGGCAGGTAATAACGACAGGTGGTGCCGGATCTACCGTAAAAGTCGCATTGCAGGTTTTTGGTCCTTCGCAATCGGAAGTGACCGTAAATGTAATGGTTGTGGTGCCACCGCAATGGTTTGGCGCGGTGCCGCCGGAATTGGTGAGTACGCCATTACAGCCACCAGTGAAGGAGGCAGTGTTTTTCCATGTAGCGAATTTAGCATCAATAGCCGTTTGTGTTTGACAAGCTGCTTCGGTGACATTGGCCGGACAGGTAATGACGACAGGTGGTGCCGGATCTACCGTAAATGTCGCGTTGCAGGTTTTTGGTCCTTCACAATCGGAAGTAACCGTGAAAGTGACTGTTGTGGTGCCCCCGCAATGGTTTGGCGCGGTGCCACCTGAATTGGAAAGTGCGCCATTGCAGCCACCGGTGAAGGAAGCTGTTGTTTTCCATGTAGCAAACTTGCTATCAATGGCGGACTGTGTCTGACAAGCCGCTTCAGTGACATTGGCCGGACAGGTTATGACCACTGGTGGAGCTGGCGTGACCGTGAATGTGGCGTTACAGGTCTTCGGTGCTTCACAATCTGAAGTGACGGTGAAAGTAACTGTTGTAGTTCCACCGCAATGATCTGGTGCGGTGCCACCGGAGTTGGTGAGTACACCATTGCAGCCACCGGTGAAAGAGGCTGTAGTTTTCCAGGTCGCAAACTTGCCGTCGATGGCAGACTGCGTCTGACAGGCCGCTTCAGTGACATTAGCCGGACAGGTTATGACCACGGGTGGCGCCGGCGTTACGGTGAACGTGGCGTTACAGGTCTTGGGTGCTTCACAATCTGAAGTGACGGTGAAAGTGACGGTTGTGGTTCCACCGCAATGATCTGGTGCGGTGCCACCGGAGTTGGTAAGTACACCATTACAGCCACCGGTGAAAGAGGCGGTGGTTTTCCAGGTCGCAAACTTGCCGTCGATGGCAGATTGTGTCTGGCAGGCTGCTTCGGTAACCGGAGCAGGACATGTGATGACTACTGCCGGAGCCGGCGTTACGGTGAAAGTAGCGGTACAGGTCTTCGGCGCTTCGCAATCAGAAGTAACAGTAAAGGTGGCTGTAGCCACACCTCCGCAGGCTGAAGGCGCCGCTGGATTATTGTTGGTGAGTACGCCATTACAACCACCAGTGAAGGAGGCGGTAGCTTTCCATGCAGTGAATTTTGAATCAATAGTAGACTGAGATTGGCAAGCTACTTCGGTGACATTGGCCGGACAGGTGATGACGACTGCGGGTGCAGGATTAACCGTAAATGTTGCGTTACAGGTTTTTGGTGCTTCACAATCCGAAGTGACAGTGAAAGTCACTGTGGCTGTTCCGCCACAATGATTTGGCGCAGAGGCACCATTATTGGTGAGCACACCATTGCAACCGCCCGTGAAAGAGGCTGTGGTTTTCCATGCATTGAATTTGGAATCAATGA
>JAIBCI010000008.1 GCA_019694255.1 Saprospiraceae bacterium | reverse complement strand
CATACCTTATAATAATATATCGGTTGTTTTTCAGAAAGTAATTTTAGTAAAAACTGAGATCAACCATTAAGTGCAATTAGGCAAGTTATGAATTGCATCAGGACCATTTATTTTTTTCTTTCCATTTTTTTATCCAAGTAGTTCTTGGAAGCATTGACAATCTATATTTCAATTGTACTTAGCTGTAAAAACAAGATTATTTTTCTGTCAGCATCATTATTTTTTTTGTCATCACTTCATTCCCCGCAATGATCTCGATGTAATACATGCCTTCCGGTAAAGAAGAAAAGTCAAATTGCTCCCTGGAATGTACTTGTCCCGCTTTCATAATTTGCCCTGCGGGTGAATAAATGCGATATTTCAATAGCTCCGATTGATCACTTTGAATGATGATCATGCCTTCGCTCGGATTGGGAAATACCTCAATTTCATGATGGTTATTGTTAGGATTATCAACCGCTGTAGCTTGACAGACCGAAATAACTTCCATTATACTCCTGCATCCGGGGGCATTGCCTCTGATTGTCCTTGGCTTTTGGCTTTGCAGGTAGGAACAGATGCTGAACTCCTCACAGGTCGAGAGCAAAGGATTTTTCTCAATGAATAGTAAGGTAACTGTATTAGAATGAATACTGTCGAGTGCTTGCAAGCTAGCCAGTGAGTCATTCTCATTTATCTTCAAAAACCCTCCTATCGAAAACAGATTTTCCAAACCATTCAAATTTTTAAGAGAAATGTTTGATGATATATCTACGCCTTTGCCTACTGATTTGAGGTTATTTAATCCTTTCAGGTCTGAGAGTAAATCATTCAATTTAAAAGTCATTACTCCGCCTATAGAAGCGAGTTTGCTTAGGCCTGACAGGCTCGTCAGCGAGCTGTTGGCAATGTATAAGTTACTTTCTACTGACGATAAATTGTCTAAGCCATTCAGGCTCTTCAGTGATTTGTTGTCATCCAGAATCAAACTCCCACCAATGGATTTAAGGTTTCTAAGTCCGGAAATACTGGTAAGTGAAAAGTTCTGAGTTAGATAAAAGTCACTTTCAATCACAGTCAGGTTTGCCAATTCGTCAAGATTCCTGAGCGAATCATTCCCGTGAATGGTCATGATTCTTACAGAATTATTCCGCAGACTCAGGCCCTTCAGACTGACCAGGGAAGCATTGCCAAAAATAGAAATTCCGCCCTGGATGTCAGTCAAATTTTCAATTCCGCTGAGATCAGTCAGTGAAGCATTGTTATTGATAATCAGTCCTCCGGCTGATTCGAGTTTGTCCAGCCCCTGAAGGCTCCTGAGGCTTTTATTGAATATTATGGACAAATAATTCTGATTGATTGAAATTAAATTATTCAATCCGTCCAGACTTAGGAGGGACTCATTGTTCGAGACCGACAATCCCCCGTCGACAGCCACCAGCATTTGAAATCCGCTTAGGTCAGTTAAAGAGGCGTTGTTGTCTACCGTCAGAGGACCGCCAATCGAAGAAATGTTATCCAGGCCATTCAACGTAAGGAGTGAATTGTTGTTTCTGATCGTAAGCTCCTGAATTTCAGTTAATTCTTTTAAGGCGGATAGACTGATGAGTGAAGGATTGCATTCAATGTATAATTCCTTGCCGATGTAAGCGAGACGGTTTAATCCGTTTAAATTCGACAGGGAAGAGTTACTTCCAATACATCCATTAGCCCAGTCCCAGACGCCGATGTGTAGTCCGCCGAGTATGGAGTCGATCTGAGACAGTCCCTGGAGACTGGTTATTTGTCCGGTATTGCTTTCTTGTATGATAATGGTTCCAAGAATTTTATGGCAGCCGGGATAGCTGATTGCAAAACTGTCAATCTGACCCTGTCTGCTCAGGATCAGGGTATCCGGAATGCAGCCTTGGGCATGAACTTGTCCCGTAATACCAAACGTTGTAATGAGTACGGAAATAAAAAGATTCTTCATGGCCATAAAATTAATAAATATCACATTGAATTGCAGTAAATAATTTTTAGAAATCGAAAACGTTAAAGACACTCAGGCATAATTCAAGGTTAGGTTCTTATTGCTGTTTAATGAGTCTGAAAGATTTAATTCCCCGATTGCCATGAAGTAACAATGCATAAACTCCAGGTGGAATGTCGGCAAGATTGACCTGAAGCTCATTGTCTTCATCATGGACAAAATGCATTTCAGATATGATTTTACCCTCCAGCGTCAGCACCGTCAATCGGTCGAATCCGGGTTCGTTGACATTCAAATAAAATAAACCATCAGAGGAAGGATTTGGAAACAGTCGAACGTCCTCCTTATTGTCTTGGATGCTGACCCCTGACTGCGTTCGAACCCAGTAAAATTCGGAGGTGAGCTCCACTCTGACAGGGCATTCGTCTGAAAGCTTTGTAAAAAATAAGGTATCGTTGCGAATGTCAAAAGTATAGAACGCAGCAGGGTTGAGACCCGGGCATTCCATGAATACGCCCGGAATATCAATGAACGAAAGTGAGTTGCCTTGTTCATAAAAGGCATAGAGCTTCTCATAAGTCTTTTTATCAGCGCTGATAGAACCCACAACCGTGCCGAAATGAAACTTATAGACGAGGTCTCCCCAGGGATTGACCAGATTCCAATAGGTATTATGAAGTTTTGTTTCAGCGCGGATCCAGTGCCATGACGTCAGTTTCTCTGCTCTTCCGGCGCACAAATCAAATACATATTTGAACAACAATGTGTCATTGCGGACGTCAAATTTATAATGGCCTGTATCGACATCAGGGCATGCGACAGGCAGTACCGGAATGTCGATGAAAGTAATGGTATTGCCGTTTACTTTATAAATGGAAAGCGGACTGTACATCATGAAATCGTCGCTGTAGAATACCGTGTCCGTACCAAATTTGATATAATAAGCCAATACCTGAGACGGGTTGTACACGTGCCAAGTCGTGTTGCTGAGCTGTGCAGGCGCCTTCAACCCGCTAAAGGCCATGAGGAAAAGAAGGATGATTGTTTTTTTCATAATGCTGCCTTTTTAAAAATTGGATTGAAAGTAATTCAGATTAAACAATAACTGGCCTACAAAAACCAGATAAAACCATCATTTTGATTTTTAAAAGAATACTGTAATTATAACAAGTTAGAGACAGGGGTAGTTCAGCCGTGTTTGGAATTATAAAAGTACTTACAAATCTGTAGAAATGTGCTGGCCATTTTACAGAAAATTCAATTCGCAAATGCTATATCAAGAACACGATTTCAAGCTCGGAAACACAGTGACGGGCTTAAAATTACTACTTTCTGAACCTGGTCATCGTTGCAACCAAATGACTGTTTTATTGTTATCCCTCAAACAATTTGCAAGATGTTCGTTAGGACTTTTTTCTATTTTTTAATGGCCATTTCTTTGGCTTTTGGTTTCACACAATGTTCAGGTCAATCCAAGCCGGTCAATGTCACTGAACTCTTAGCAAAGAAGCCAGGCATTCTTATCGATGTACGTACCAATGATGAGTGGAATTCTGGCCATCGCCCGGAGGCACTGCACTACGATTGGAACAGTGGTGACTTTCAGCGCGCAACGCTGAAACTGGACAAGTCTAAGACTTACTATCTGTATTGCGCCGCCGGGGTTCGCGCCGGTAAGGCTGCAGACTACATGAAATCCATGGGATTTAAGAATGTGGTTAACCTGGGGGGTTACAGCGATCTACGCTAAATCATTGACGCACTTACAGAATTAATGATTTGATCAATTCATCCTGGAACGTCGATCCCAAAAAGAAAAACGGCGCCAATCCCGAGGAGCGTGCCGTGTTGGTAGGAATTATTCTTCCAGACCAGAGCGAAGCCCTGGTGGAAGAGCATCTCGATGAGTTAGAATTTCTCGCATTAACTGCAGGCGCAAAGACCGTGCGGAGGTTTACCCAGAAACTCAAAAGTCCTGACAGCCGGAGCTATATTGGCAGCGGCAAACTCGAAGAAATAAGGCGGTATCTTGAGGATCATGAAATTGATCTTGTGATCTTTGATGATGATCTCTCCGGCAAACAACAGAATATCATTGAATCTATTCTAAAGGTCAAGATCGTTGACCGGAGTTTTCTCATTCTCGACATTTTCGCAAGTCGTGCACAGACGGCCCAGGCAAAGACACAGGTGGAGCTTGCGCAATTGCAATATATTTATCCAAGACTTCGCGGAATGTGGTCTCACCTGGAAAGACAGCGGGGAGGAATAGGCATGCGTGGACCCGGTGAACAGGAAATCGAGACGGACCGACGCATTGTGAAGGAGAAGATTAGTCTGCTGAAAAAACGTCTCGAAAAAATCGATCTTCAAAGCGCGACGCAACGCAAAAACCGGGATGAGATGATCCGGGTATCCCTGGTAGGATACACCAACGTCGGTAAATCAACACTGATGACTTTGCTGAGCAAATCGGAAGTGTTTGCCGAGAATAAACTCTTTGCGACCCTGGATACCACCGTGCGCAAGGTGGTATGGGATTCTATGCCTTTTTTATTGTCAGATACAGTTGGATTTATCCGCAAACTTCCGCATCATCTGATCGAAAGTTTTAAATCAACTCTCGATGACGTGCGCGAAGCGGATATACTGCTTCATGTCGTGGATATCAGCCATCCACAATTTGAGGATCAGGTCAAAGTGGTCAAAGAGACGTTGGAGAGTATTGGCGCAGGGGACAAGATCACCATGATGGTTTTCAATAAAATGGATGCCTGGCGTCAAAAGAATTTTGATGAGCTTCTCGACAGCGCCACACGCAATGAGCTTGAAGAAGAAATAAAGTCCCGCTTAAGAGAATTATATCCAGTGGAGATGGAATTCATATCCGCCAAATCCCTTGAGCACACAGAATTGCTGCGATCCAAACTTCGCGAGTTGATCAGCAGACAATACATGGTCCGTTATCCTTATCGCAGTAAACATTGGTAGCACCATGACTGATTTTGACAAACGATATGCGAAGCTTCTTGGAGAATACTCATTATACCTCAAGCCGGGCGAACTGGTGTATTTGCGAACTACCGTACTCGCGCATGATCTGGTTAGGGAGTTTTCTAAGGTCTGCATTGACCGGGGAGCCAGACTAGTTACGGATATCGAATACGAGGATCAGGAGAATTATCTTGTTCAAAACGGATCAGATGATCTACTTCAATTTGTGCCGTCGCACCGATTGGAGTTGATGCGCACTTGCGATGCATACCTGGTGATTCGTGCACCGTTTGAAGTAGTGCCTGTCACATCAGATCGCGCGGAAGCGGAGCGCATAAGACAACAAGCACTCGCGCCGATACAGGAGATTTACTTTGAGCGGTTAGGCAATGGAAGCCTGAAGCGTTCACTCTGTCAATATCCTACCGCTGAAGCAGCCCGGCTGGCAGCGATGAGCATCACGGAATATCAAAATTTCGTAGCACATGCCTGCGCCATCGATCAGGAAGAACCAATGGATTCATGGAAGGCGCTAAGCCGTCGTCAGTCTGTTTGGATAGATTATCTTAGTAAAGTCAAGAGAATGGAATACCGTCATACTGACTGGAGTATCTCTTTCGCTGTGGAGGGCAGAACCTGGATTAACTCTGACGGCAAATCCAATATGCCGAGCGGAGAAGTCTTTACGAGTCCCATAGAGGACAGCGTCGAAGGCAGCATTTATTTTAATTATCCGACGGGTATTTTTGGAGGCAGGGTCGGGGGTATAAGACTGGAAGTCGTAAAGGGCGAAATCATCGCCTGGACTGCAGAAGAAGGACAGTCATTCCTTGATCGTGCGATGACTACAGAGGGCGGTCGAAGATTTGGCGAAGTCGCCATTGGTACGAACGACAACATTCAGCGTGCGACACGCAATATTCTCTTTGATGAAAAAATCGGTGGCACCATCCATATGGCAGTCGGACAGTCCTATTACCAGTGCGGCGGAAAAAATAAATCGGCGATTCACTGGGATCTGATCACCGAAATGAAAAACGGTGGCAGCATATTTGCAGATGGGGAGTTAATCTACCGCGATGGTAAATTCTTAATCTGATAAACATCATGTCCAAGGGAACAATTCTCGTCACCGGAGGGTGCGGATACATTGGCAGCCACACGATTGTGGAACTGATACAGTCCGGTTATGAAGTGGTCTGTATAGATTCACTGATTAATTCAGACCAGGAGAGTCTTCGTGGGGTCGAAGCGATAACAGGTCAAGCGGTTAAAAATATTAACGTTGATCTCGCTAAGGATCACGCTGCTGCAACGATCATAGAATTGGGTATACACTTCGACGGAATCATACATTTTGCCGCGCTAAAGTCGGTCGGTGAGTCTGTAGCTGAGCCATTGAAGTATTACAGTAATAACATCAAGAGCTTGATTGCCGCACTGGAGATCGCCGGACACTATAGCACACCGGCTTTCGTATTCTCGTCCTCCTGCACAGTGTACGGTCAGACCGACCAGCTTCCTGTTCATGAGGATTTGCCGTTTATGACGACGGGTTCTGCCTATGGCAGGAGCAAACAAATGTGCGAACAGATCATGATGGATGCCTGCAATGCACCAGGCGCCACGGGCAAAGTGATATCACTTCGATATTTTAATCCTGCAGGTGCACACGCATCACATCTCCTTGGTGAGTCCCCCATCAATGTGGCGCTTAACCTCGTCCCGGTTATCACAGAGACCGCGATCGGAAAACGCGATAGTTTAACTGTTTACGGTAATGATTATGATACGCGTGATGGAACCTGCATACGCGATTTTGTACATATAATGGATTTGGCCAGGGCGCATGTTCTGGCGCTTGATGCCTTGTTGGAGGGAAGGCAGAAGAATATTTTTGAAGCCTATAATCTGGGTATTGGCAAAGGAGTTACCGTATTGGAAGCCATCCATGCTTTCGAAAAAGTGTCTGGCGTCGCACTCAATTATTCACTGGGTCCGCGCAGAGAAGGCGACTTGCCTGCCATGTATGCCGACAACCGCAAGATTTCTGAGCAACTACAATGGCAACCACAGTTTAATATTGCGGATATCATGCGGGATGCATGGGCCTGGGAGCAGGTGAGGTCTGGGAAATGATTAGTTCGTAATGGGTAAGAAAGAATTTTCATCTGACGTGTTGCGTAGAAAAAACATAATACGACCGATATCCACCATCTCAGGAGGAGCATTATTTTTGTAGCATCATCTTTACATAGTTTCAACAAACCCCATTGAGGCGGCATAATCCTTTCAGAAATACATTAGCATAATTCATTATGCAATATTTTTAAATCGATTTTGCAATACGAAATCACTGCTTGAAAATATTTATAATTGTAACCGGCTTTAATGTCAGAAAAATCCAGCTATAGAATTTCGAATAACCACTGCTGAAAGGTAGAACTTAAATTTAATCAGCCATTTTAAGGACAGCTTTTCTTTAATTCACTAATTTTGTTGGTTATTTGTACTTTGAGCTTTAGTTTTTAGAAAGTGAAAATATTGTTTATTCCACTATTTTTAATTCAATTCAATCTAATGGCGCAGCCCAAAATTCAGGGAGAGTATGTATTCAGGAGACAGGAAATGGTGTCAGCTTTTAATTTTACTGAAGATGGAAAATTTCAATTTTTTTACAGCTATGGCGCCGCTGACCGCAATGCCACGGGCAGCTTTACAATTGAAGGGGATACTCTTAAACTCAAAAGCGATAAGGTTCCTGGGACTGATTTCAAGATTGAGCAGCAATCGAAATCAGGTTCGGGATATCAGATTATCTGCAAAGCCCCCAATCCTCATCTTTTATCTTACATGGAAGGTCTGGTTTTTGTTGGCGATCAAAAGCTATCGTTCGAATCAGACAAAAATGGCGTGGTGAAAATTGATCTGCCCCATTGCGATAAGATTTATGTGAGAAATAGGATTTTTCCCGATATTCCTACGCTGGTGAAAGATGAGCATAATACCAACAACAGGTTTGAAGTAATGATTCTGGAATCCGTATTGCAAGTGAGCTTTCAGGGAATCGATTTTAAAATATTGGATGAGAATACAATATCCTGTTATCCTAATTATTTTATGCCATTTGAGGGTATTGAATTTCATAAGGATTAATTTTCTACTTTAAAGGGCGTGAAGTTTTTGATTCTAATCAACGGCAAATCAGATCTGAATTTTTTTTTAAATATTTTGATTATTTTTTTTAATCAAATAACGTAAGCTTCTCTGAAGCGGGCTGTTTCAATATGATGATTTGCCAATGTTAGCGTAAGTTTTAACCAATGGAGCTTTGGTATGACTTGTGCCAAATTTATACATAGACCTTATTTTTTATAAGAATCCGGAGCCCTGAAGAGGTGACATCATGAATATAATAGGTTATATTTTTGTCATCATTTTTGCCCGCTTCACGCAAAAATGCCGCCAAAAATTCGTGGTGCATAATTCTTTACAACAGGCTAAACTCGTTGCTACAAATATTAAACCCCTTCGGGGTTTTTATTTTGAATATAAAAGCAATACCAAAGGTCAGTGAATTCTAAAAAAATTGTGCTTACAATTTTTCAGCGAAAATAAATTTACACTTTGCTACTTACTACTTACCACTTACTACTTATTACTTACTATTTCCCCCTAGGGGCGGAATTATTGTTCCATTTAAAGTTTACAAGCAGGTCTGAAATAATCCTTGTGAAATCTATAAATCAAATCTGAAACAAATTCCGAATGACCGAGTCGCTAAGCAATTTTCCTTCTTTGGTCAGGGTATAGCTTTCTTCATTTACGGCGATCAACCCTTCGCTTTGGAGCCGGTTCAATTCAAGGAGTGTATCCCGCGCATATTCCTCAAAGTCCTGCTCCAGTTCGGCGATGCGAATGCCTTCGATGCGTCTCAGGTTGATCATCAGAAATTCATTGAAGCGGTCACGGCGGGTCAGCGTCTCACTTTCATAATATAATTTTCCGTTCTTCACGGCATCGGAGTAAAGCTGATTATTGGATAGATTCCAACGTCTTGTATTGCCATAGTAACTGTGGGCAGAGGGCCCGAAACCCAGGTATGGAAGGCCTTTCCAGTAATTGCTGTTGTGAACAGCGCGATGACCGGGAAGACAATAATTACTGATTTCATAGGCTTCGTAACCATGATGCGTCATGGAATCAAACATGAGCAACATCTGACGTATGCTGTCCTCTTCACTGAGTGCGGGCATTTGCTGATGGCGGATGCGGTGTTCCAGCAAGGTCATTTCTTCGACGGTCAAAGCATAGCACGATATATGTGGTACGCCGTTATCATAAAGTATGCCTAGATGTTGTAGCCACTCTGTATCGGTTGCACCTGGAATACCGAAAATCAGATCACAACTGATATTGTCAAAGCCGGTCGCTGCGGCAAGCGTGAGTGCCTCCTTGGACTGATTTGCATTGTGTGCGCGATTCATCCATTGCAGATCGCGATCGGAAAATGATTGTATGCCGATACTCAGGCGGTTGATCCCTATGCTGTGGAGATCCTGCAAGTATTCGCGATTCAGATCATCAGGATTGCATTCCAGTGTGATCTCGGCGCACGGTTGCACTGGATAGCGGGAATAGACCGTGTGCAACAAAGACTCGATGTGTGTTGGTGAGAGTACGGAGGGAGTGCCGCCTCCGAAATAGATCGTGTCTACAAGGATGTCTGGAATCTCTAGTGCGCGGTTCATGATCTCGGTGTGCAGGGCTTCAAGCAGCGCTTTCAGTGTATTAAATTGCGTCGAGAAATGAAAATTACAATAGGTACATTTGCGTTTGCAGTAAGGGATGTGGATATATATACCGGAATGTACCATTCGTTTTTGCTGGCATAAAAATACATGGCTCGCATTAATTGTATGCCTTGTCTTTAATGTCTTCACGAGCCGCTCCCAGACAATTTGGCTATTTCATGATGTACAGCAGACCACTGGCCAACAAGCTATCATATTGCCAAAGGACAGTGCGGCGCGCAGCGCCTGGTTCGCCCAGCATATTGCGAAGCAGGTATCAGAAGGATTTTTTTTATCTGATGTGGATTCGTCGGTCAGGCGAGGCGATACGCTGATTACCTACGGCCGACCATACAGGAAATTTTTTGGGTTAAGACTCCTTACAGATAGTTCGTTTGAATTACCTGCTAACTGGAGAAAGCTACAAAATGTTTCGCCGCTGCAGTGGATTGAACTTCAAGAATTCGTGATTGCGCGAGCCATACAAAATGGTTATCCCCTTGCGAAGATCAGGCTGCTACCTGACACGATGTGCGGAGATACATTGCAGGCAAGACTGCAATATGATTCCGGCCCACGTTTTATTTTCGGGGAGACGGACCAACGAAATCTTATCGTGGTCAACAATCAATACCTGATGCAGCTCGTGAATCTAAGACCCGGGGCTGCTTTTGATCAGAGAATTTATCAAAGGATACCTGTCGTGCTGAGACAATTGCCTTATTTGGAAATGCAGTACGCTCCGAGACTGAATTTTTTTGGGGACCGTGCTACAGTATATCTGTATCTCAAGAAAAAACCAGCCAATAGTTTTGATTTGTTGCTTGGATTCAATCAACGCAATGATGGTTATAGCCGCTCGGTTCGGATAACAGGACAGGCAGGCGTGGATCTGTATAATTCGTTTCGCTGGGGTGAGCGACTTTATCTGCATTATGAAAATCTGCAGGAATCTTCGCCAACATTAAATGTCCTTGCAGATTTTCCTTTTATCAAATTATTGCCGTTTGGCATCAGGTTCAACTTCGATCTCAACAAATACGGTAACGATTATATTAATTTTCAGACCAGTCTGCGATTGCGACGACAAATCGGATTTCGCGAAGAAATCAGTGTATTATTGTTCAATAATAACTCCTACATTCTTCAGCCTGATACTGCCTATGCTAACATCAGCGGCAGACTGCCATCCTCTCTTGATTTCAGACATCTGTCATATGGACTTGCCTATCAGAAGAATACACTCAATGATTTGTTTAATCCGACACAGGGTTTGCAGCTGGATGTACAACTGACCGCAGGCAATAAAAAATATCTGGAAGATCCGACCATTTTGCGGCGGGATGACAAGGGTCAGCTCAAAGCACAGTATGATAGTCTCAATCGTTCGGGGCTTCAGGCCAATGGTCTTTTGAAAGGAAGTTACTACTGGTTGTTTGCACAACGTCAAGTGATGGCATTTCGAGGCCAGGCATTTGGTATCTACTCCAGGGGAAGGGTACTTCAGAACGAGCTAATTCGCATTGGCGGTATCAAAACGTTGCGCGGATTCAACGATAATAGTTTTGCGTCCGACGGATATTTCATTGGAACTTTTGAATATCGCTTCCTGCTGGACCGGTCAAGTTATCTGGCATTGTTTGTTGACCACGCCTACATGAAAATAATTAGTAACAATACGTATCTGCCCTGGAGTCATTATACGGGCATGGGTGCAGGTATGCAGTTCCGAACCAAGGCCGGGGCCTTCGGCTTGTTTTTTGCAGTGAGTCGTAGCAAGGGCAATAGTTTTGATTTTTCAAAACCCAGGGTGCATTTTGGGTACACCGCATTTTTTTAATAAAGATTAATTCTCTGATTAGCGCATTCTTTTGACAAATTCTGCGACTTTACACAATAAATGTCTGCTCCACTGCAACTCAAAATAAGGTTCTTTTTGCGCATTGAAGCCTTCGTAGAACAAAGCCACGCCGGGAATGTCCGAGCCTTCGAGATCCAGAATTTCTCCAGGTTGCATGATTTCATGGACTACGTGGTTCAGAATGCCGACCATGCTACCGTTTTTACGGCCAGCGGCAGTGGTAAATGAAAGAAAGAAAAGCAGGCGACCAAAGCCGCGGGTGAATATACCTGCGGATTGAATTTCATCCATGGCATTCACCGCAAAAAGCACAAACGCTTGTTGGTGCTTTAAGAGTGTGCGGACCAGACTACGAAATTTATCATTCCTGAAATCTTTTTCATAGACATAGCGCTCCCCATTATGGTCGAGCCAGTACAACAACTCCTCAGGATCTTCTGACATCCGATACGTCAATGGATTCTGCATACTCTTTTTCAAGTGCCTTGTATGACTTTGATTGAGACGGTAATGACTTCGTTCCAGAATATAATTCATACGAATCCTGCTGTCGGGGAGATGATACTCCCAGTCGAGTGTGCCGCAGCGAAAGTGTTGACGAATGCATTGATATAATGTAAGGGTATCTTCAACGTCTGGGAGTTCGTTGCCAATGATTCTGATCTTTTGAAGATAGGGAGGACGGGTAACCGCGGGAATCAGGCCAGCTTTTTTAGTCCACGCGACAGGCAGTCGCATCGATTTTTTTTGGTGAACAAAACAACCCCAGTTTACTGCACAAGTATCGAGATACCAGCTTAGATATTCTATACAGGGATTTAATGATGCCGATAGATACGCATTCCATTCCTCATCATGAATCTGATGTCGTTCTTTCCAGGTCCACATCAGTTCACTTTGACCGCTACAGATATGCCGTCCCGGAAAGGAATAATGGTGACATTCCAGTCCTGATGGTGAAGCAGCATTTGGTTATATTCCTTGAGCACCGAAGTCTCCTTGTCGGCCTGTGCATCGAGCACCTTGCCTGACCAAAGGACATTGTCTGTGATGAGCAGGCAGCCGGGACTACACCGTTCCTCGATGATTTCAAAATAGCGGAGGTAATCCTTCTTCGCCCCATCAATGAAGACGAGATCAAATGGTCCCTGTAACTTCGGTATGATTTCAAGAGCATCACCGCTATGGAATTTGATCTGATGTGATTGCGGTACTTGTTCCCTGATGTAATCGTAGAAAGGCTGATACTGATCATCAATATCAATGGTATGAAGTATGCCTTCAGAAGAAAGACCTTCCGATAGACATACCGCGCTGTAACCTGTAAAAGTCCCGATCTCAACAATGCAACGGGGACGTCTGAGCCGCGACAACAAACTGAGTAGTCTTCCCTGCAAATGTCCGCTAATCATTTGCGGGGCAAGCGTAGTGCGATGTGTTCTTCGCTCGAGCTCTGTCAGATAATAGGGTAGTGCCTCGCTGTGCTGTTCGCAGTAACGCTGCAGTGCGTCCTGAAGAAAATCAGTAGGGATCATCTCGTCAAGTACACTTTTTCAGTTAACGGATCAAAGTAAGATCACCCTGTAATATTTTGATGTCCTGTCCTTCCCGGTATTGGATTAAGTACACATATACACCAGGATTGAGTGGCTTGCCACGTGCGCTACCGTCCCAGCCATCCTTCTCTGAACTGGCAGTAAAATTTTCTCTCGCAAATACCTGTTCTCCCCATCGGTCATACACTGCCATACGTTCTACAGATACATCCTGTATAGTGAATTTCGGAAAGAAATAGTCATTGACACCATCTCCGTTGGGAGAAAATACGGTGGGTACAAATACCTTTACTTCGGTGCGCACACGAATCAGGATACTGGCAGTGTCTGTGCAACCATTGGGATCCGTTACGACAACCGTTAAGAGCTGCTCACGGTTTGCACGTATCTGGGGGCTGGCACAATCCGAACAACTCAACTGATCTGAAGGAGACCAGAAATATTTTGAAGCGTTGCCACTGACAATTGTCAGTAGTATCGGTGTGCCGTCTTCAAACTGAACATCAATCGAAGGTGGAAGGCTGATGTCTACGCCAGGTGCATTTACAATATTTTGTGTAAGTCGAAACTCGCAACCATTGCGATCTTTCACAACAAGATTGTAAAGACCCGAAGTGAGATTGCCAAAAATATTTTGATCACTAAAATTCAAACCATTGTCAATAGAGTAGAGATATCCAGGCGTGCCTCCAGTAATATTGACAAACTGAATAGATCCATTGTGGAGGCCGCAGGCGGCATCCGCATGATCCAGCTGCAGGGATCGAATACGGTTGGTATCTTCTTGGACGACGATGGTGGCAGTAGTTTGACATTTGCTACGCGGGTTTGTCAGTGTGCATGTGTAAAGACCTGCGTCTTTGACGATGCCTTGTGGAAACATGCTGCTGTATCCATTAGGACCTGTCCAGACAATGTTAAATCCCTGCAGGCTTGTGCCGGCCTTGATAGGTACCGTTGGACGCAGACAGGTGAGGGTATCGGCACTCAGACTCAGATCCGGTGCGGTAGTATCCATTTTGATTGTTAACGATCGAATGACTTCGCAGTTGAAGGCATTGGTGATGGTCACCATGTAAGTACCGCCACCGGTGATATCGGGATTGCGGTCTGTACTGACAAATCCTCCAGGCCCAGCCCAACTGAATTTTAGCAGCGGATCAAGGGCGATCAGAGACAATTTAATTTTACGGCGCGCGCAATTGATGCTGTCATCAGCAACTTGTACTGTCGGCAACATTCTATAGTCTATGATCTGGATTGAGTCTGTCGTGACGCATCCGTATTCGTTGGTGAATTGTACGATATACGTTCCACCGTTATTGACACGAATGTCTGTACCGTTACTGGTAAAATTACCTGGACCTGTCCACACTATTTTTCCTGCATTTTGATCTGCGGTCAGTTTAATTGAAGTCTGGTTGAATTTGCAGGTCAAAGAATCTGTATTGTTGAGAATTAAATTAGCCTTGGTATTGAATTGAAGTATGTTGACTTGTTTGCTTAATTCACAACCATTAGGGTCTATGACCTTGATGGTGTAGACTCCCGGAAGTGTAATATGTGGTCTTGCACTGTCGGAAGAAAAATTATTTGGCCCGCTCCATTGATATTTCACACCAGCTGTTTTTGAATCAGCATAAAGTGATAATGAGGCGTTTGCACAAGTGAGTGTATCATCTTGGGTAGTCAGATCAGGCAGAACATCTTTTTGAATTACCTGTACTGAATCCGTATAGGAACATCCATTGGCAGAAATTACAGTGAGATAGTACCAGCCGGGTACAGTAACCTGTGGACCGGCTTGTGTACTGCTGAATCCACTGGGTCCGTTCCAACGAAGTGAGCTTACACCGATGCTATTGATGATCTTCAAAAAAGCCTGTTTATTGCAAGTTATATCATCGGCTGAAAGACTGGCAGAAGGCGGCAACGTATCTGCAAATACAGACAATAATGCCTTGTTGATGCAACCATGAGAATTCGTTACCTGCAAAATATAAATTCCAGGGGTGTTCAGGTTAGGGTTCCTGAGGTTCGAACTAAAATTTCCGGGTCCGCTCCAGTTGTATCCGTTAATGTCCGCATCGGCAATCAGTCTTGGTTGTATGTTGCGACGAAGACAGGAGATGGTATCAGCTATGATCTGGATAGAAGGTGGCGTGGTATCGATCGCAATGTTGATGATTCCGGTTCGTGCACAGCCATGCTTGCTGACAGCCGTAACGATATACTCCCCGGGAACCGTGATTTGTGGATTTCTTTGATTGGAAATGAATCCGCCGGGCCCGGTCCAGTTAAATGTGTTGCTGTCATCATTGTTGACATTGAATGTGATCGATTGACGGAGACAGTCTAGTGTGTCGGCAATCAGGCTGAGGGCCGGCGTATCGAGTACCTGCGTAACGCGGACGCTAGCAGATTGCAGGCAGCCGTTGAGGCCTTCAACGATGACAATATATTCACCTGAATCGCTGACATTGACGATGCTGTCCACGCTCATGAATCCTCCGGGTCCCATCCATTGCAACCGCACATCGGTATTGCTTTTGGCGTGAATGGTGACCTTGCTGCGGTTGCAACTGAGCGTATCTAACGGATCAATCTGTAGAGAGGGGAGCGCCAGATTGCTGGGGATATAGACTGAATCAATCCCCTTGCATCCACCTGCGGTGGTGACTTCTACATAATACCATCCGCTGTCGCGTACCGTGGGTTGGTGTTGCATGGACAAAAATCCCGCAGGGCCACGCCAACGTGTGGTGCCACTGGTATCTGTAAGCAGTGTCAATTGCACGTTTGAATTTCTGCAATTGATTTCGCCACCAAGAATATCGATCGGAACGCTGCTTTGAAAACTTAACAAACGAAACGAATCCGACACAAAACAACCTAGTGAATCGGTCACCGTGATGTAATACCATCCAGTATCTCTTGCGGTGACTACCGGAGTCTTCGCGATGATGCTGTCTTTGTGCTTCCAGCTAAAACTTGGTTTCGGACTGACTGAAGACGCACTGAGCTTTACACTATCTTCGCCGCATTGGATTGTATCTCCGCGGAGTTCAAGAAAAACTTCCGTTCGATTATCCCTGACTGTAACTTTTGCGGTGGATTTACAACCGTAATCATCGGTAACCGTGACGATATAGTCACCGGGTTCACGGATGTCAAAATTAGTCGGTTTGGTTGATGAATATCCGTTGGGTCCAGACCATTCATACATTACCATCATCTTCTTTGATTTCGCTTCGATCCGCGCCTGCGGATTTTTGCAATCAATATCTGTATTGGTGGCGCTGGCATCGGGTGGAGTAGTGTTGCCGGTTACCGTAACCGACACTTCTTTCTCGCAACCGAATTCTCCGATGACTTTTAATTTATAGGTGCCGGGCGTACTGACCTTCGCTTTATTGCTTTTGTCGCCGCTGTCAATTTTACCATCTTTGGTTGTCCATTCATATTTGATATTCGGGCCAGAACTGGAACCCGACCCATCGAGTTCCAATGGTGCGTTATTGCAGTTGATTTCATCCGGCATGGCAATATCTGCGATCAATTCGTATACCGTGACTTTAACTTCATCTTTCACTTCACAACACTCGCGAAATTCAATGTCATCGATCGAAAACATACTGAAGGTGCCTGTCCCGCCGATATTGCTAAAGCACAGGTTTGCCGAAGATGATGTGCCACTGTTCCAGGTAAAATCGGCGTCACTCTCTACGCAAAGTCCGCTGGCGACATCCAGTGTACCAACAGAGTTTCCGTTAATTTTAAGCTCAACGACAGGAGGAGCGCCAAAAATGTAAGGGATGCCAAAACATTTCCACTTGATCTTGTACAATGTATTGGTACTGACCGGAATGGTCTGACAAAGAAAATTGACGCTTGGACTGGTTGGTGTAATGGCCATGGTAAAGGCACCGATCGGAGGATTACACCCAAACTGGGCTGCGATCTGCGGAACACTCATCACCATGTATCCCCCGGTGGACATTGCAAAACTATTGATATTGGTATAGCCTGTATAAGCTGAAGTTGATGGGGCGATATTACCGGTCTCAAAACCGCCGTTCAAAAACAGATTGCCTGAGGTGCCCCGTGCGATCAACGTGTAGGTTGTTGTGGACATTGGATTTGCAACAGGGTTGGCGATATTCGGATTACTCAGCCCGTCTGTCGGATCCCAGGTGATGGAATTATATCCTCCGGTTACAATTCCGTTGATCTGCTTGCCGGTGCCGGCACAAATCGTGATGTCAGGTCCCGCGTCGACCGTAATATTACATCCGTTTGGAATAACAGTGTAGGCCTTGGGTGGGTACGCTGTCAGTGTTCTCAGTCGTTGGGTACTGGCCTCCCCGCTACCTATAAACAGAAGGCACAATGTGTATTGTAAAGGCAAAAAACAGAATGATAATCTTTTATAAATATAACCCATGATCATATGATTGGAAGTCCGGATTCGAAGCCTAAAAATACTCTATTCCGCGCAAAATAGGAGGGAGACCAAGGGCGAAACGAAGCTTCACAATTTCGATTTGATCCACTTGTGGGTATTCGTGTCTTCAGATTTGTTCAAATTGCTAAACTCA
Organism: Saprospiraceae bacterium; assembly: GCA_019694255.1. GTDB lineage: Bacteria > Bacteroidota > Bacteroidia > Chitinophagales > Saprospiraceae > Vicinibacter. The sequence continues at coordinate 21,089 of JAIBCI010000008.1, read as the reverse complement.
TATTAGGCCCGATGCGCAGAGTGGTTAATTTTGCGGTTTCTGATGCGATCCATCATTACATCACTTCGAAGGGTCACAAATTCTGGCCAGTTTATTCCTGAGATCGACGGGCTTCGGTTCGTGGCGATCGCAATGGTTATTCTATATCACCTTGACGGTTATTTATTTAAAGAATTGCAGGGTTTTTATCCCGAAGATGCACTCAATTTTTCCTGGTGGCACAGGATCCTTCAACAAGGATATTTTGGTGTTGAAGTTTTTTTTGTCATCAGTGCCTTCGTTGTATCGCTGCCTTTCGCACGCTGGAGAATTAACGGTGAGAAACCGGTTGCACTTGGAGATTACTTCTTTCGGAGGCTTACCCGGATTGAGCCACCTTATCTTCTAAGTCTTTTGCTGCTTTTATGGCTACAGCTACGGATGAGTTACGGTGTTCGCTTAAGTGATTTCATTCCTGATTTTTTTTATTCGCTTTTCTACGCGCACGGTTTTTTATATCATCGCGATTTTCAGCCGCTGGTCAACAATGTTACCTGGAGCCTGGAGATCGAGGTTCAGTTTTATGTTCTTGCGCCACTATTGTTTTATTTTGTCTTCCGAAAAAGTAATAATGCCCTGGGTTATCTGTTGCTGTTGACGCTTGCTTTTTCACTGCTTACCAAATTGCCGAAGCCATCCATAATATCACTCTATGAGTATTTTCATTTTTTTCTACTGGGGATTTCACTTGCGTGGATGAAGGCACGCCAGTTGCGCTGGCCAATCCTGGACCGAATAAACGAGTGGATGTCAACAGGTGTTGTCAGTATTCTTGCTTTTGTATTGATGGCATGGACTGACATAACCTATATGGGGCCTTTGCATACCTGGTTTAAGTTGATGTGGAGTTCATTGCAAATATTGTTTGTATTTATTTTGTTTTACAATACACTGATTACACCGCCCGGCAAAAGTTGGATTGTGCAGCCTTGGGTTACTGCGATCGGTGGAATGTGCTATTCACTGTATCTTTTTCACAATCAAATGATCATGCGATTCGGATATTATCTGGTAAGAATGTGGCGTCCCGGGCATTTTATTCTGGATTATATTTATTTTTCGGTCATCCTTCTATTGTTGATTCTAATCGTCAGTGCTGCATTCTATTTACTCATCGAAAGACCGTGTATGGACAAAAGATGGCCGCAGAAATTATGGAAGTGGTTTTCCGGAATTGTCGACAATGGAAATTCTTCTAGCCAATGGAACAAGACTGAGAAAATCAGTTGAAATCATTGAATGTACATTTCACGCTATTACCATTACAGGATAATTTAAGCATGGACAGACTCAAGCATGTATTTGGAATTAAACCAATCAAGGTAATACTTTCAGATTTCATTTTTTTATTAAAATCAGAATGGTTTGAGGTCTGCACAATGTCAGGTTATTAAATATGTAAATTGCTTATCTTATGAGCGATTGTCATTTTTCATTATTCAATTATATTGATGAAGTGTTCATTTCAAACGTCTAGAAATAGTCGGGCTGCAAAATTTGACTGTGCTACATTTGCATAACGCAAACAGATACAATATGCAGGAAGAAGGATTGATTGTAGCTTGTCAACGTACAGCATTTGCCAAAGCAAAAAGAGGAGGATTCAGATTCATGCGCGCTGATGATTTGGCCGTCGATTGCTTGAGACAACTCTGGGACCGTCTGCCTGGATTGGACAAGGGAATGGTCGATGACCTGGTCGTTGGTTGTGCCAATCCCGAAGGAGAGCAGGGACTGCAGATTGGAAGGCAAATCGCAATTCGTGCATTTGGACAATCTGTACCCGGAATGACGGTCAATCGGTATTGTGCTTCAGGCCTCGAGACGATCGCTATCGCGACGGCAAAGATCCGCGCCGGAATGGGTTCGGTATACGTCGCCGGAGGAGTCGAGAGCATGAGCAGCATCCCAATGGAAGGGTACAAACTCGCAGTCAATTACGACGTATCTGTCGAACATCCTGACTATGTGATCGGAATGGGATTGACGGCAGAGGCTGTCGCCTCAAAATATAAAATCAGCCGCGAGGCACAGGATGAATTTGCTGTAAGATCACATTCAAAGGCTGAGTCAGCACGCAGCGCAGGCTTATTTGCAAAGGAGCTTGGTGCAGTCAAAGTGCATGAAGTTTACTTCAAGGATGGGCGTCGCGCTGAAAGAGATTTTGTCGTTGGCGAGGATGAAGGTATACGCGCCGATACCAGCATTGAAGCGCTATCTGCTTTGAAACCCGTATTTGCCGCCGGAGGTTCAGTGACTGCGGGCAATTCATCCCAGACCACAGACGGGGCCGGATTTGTCGTAGTGATGAGTGCTGAAATAGTGCGTCATTACGGTCTTAGCCCGCTTGGGCGAATCGTCAGTTGTTCAGTAGCCGGGGTGGATCCCCTTTATATGGGTATCGGTCCCTGCGCCGCTATTCCACTGGCTTTAAAATCTGCCGGATTAACACTCAACGATATTTCTTTGGTTGAACTCAATGAAGCATTTGCCGCCCAAAGCATTGCAGTCATTCGTAAAGCAGGACTGGACCCCGAAAAGGTCAATGTCAACGGAGGCGCGATCGCTTTAGGTCATCCGCTCGGCTGTAGTGGAGCCAGACTTACGATGACCATCCTGAATGAACTGGCGCGCCGTAAACAACGTTATGGACTTGTTACTGCCTGTGTCGGGGGAGGACAGGGTATTGCAGCTGTGGTCGAGAACTTTATCATCTGATTTCGCAATGATCAGAAGCATCAAAAGTCCGGTACAACGATAATTTATAAATCATGAATCTTATTCAAATTAATAACGCCATTTTAAAGTTCATTATTCGCATTATCGTATTGATACCATTTATAGCACATGCTCAATACCAAGGTACAGGCTCTGTAACCCGTGGACCAGCGACGACTATTATGAGCAATATCTATACGTGTACCGGAGGAAGAGTTACCAGTTTGGGATCAATTACTTCCACGGACAAGAAAGTATGGACGGTTCCTTCCAAGACGAATTTTGACAATGCACGTTTCCCTTTTGCTTCAGACTTGAACAATTCCTGCACCGGCAAAAACTTTAAGTCAGAGTTGGAGGCGCTGGCGAGTTTGAATGGCAAGGATATCATTGACATTGATTCATCGGGCGAACTAATCACCGCCTTTGTTTTTGCGGACAATTATTTTGAAATGTACATCAATGGTGTACCTGTGGGTAAGGACAATGTGCCGTATACACCGTTCAATTCGAACATCATCCGCTTCAAGGTAAAAAGGCCGTTTACAGTAGCCATGTTGCTCGTCGACTGGGAAGAGAATCTCGGTCTGGGGTCAGAAAATAACAGCGGCCTTTCGTATTATAACGGTGACGGCGGAATGGTTGCGGTATTCAAAGATTCGTTCGGTAACATAATTGGCAAAACAGACAGTAGCTGGAAAGCGCAGACATATTACACGGCGCCGGTCGTGGACCTTTCGTGTCCTAAAGAGAGTGGATCACTGCGGCTTTCCGATCAGTGCCCGACAAAAGGTTCGAATGATGGTACCAAATACTACGCACTCCACTGGGAGCGTCCTGCAGAATGGATGATGCCGTATTTTGACGATTCGCAATGGCCTGCGGCCAGCATTTACGCCAACAACGTCGTAGGTGTGGACAACAAACCCGCATATACTAATTTTACAAACATTTTTGATCATCCTGGACAGGACGCTCAGTTTATCTGGAGCACTAATCTGATTCTGGACAACGAAGTACTTGTTCGTTATAAAGTAAATCATTTGACGGGAACCTCTGAAAATTTCAATAATAGAGATATGCAGGTTTTTCCCAATCCCGCTCATAATAAATTATTTCTTTCCTTTAAAAGTACGCATAAATTGCATCAAGTCCGTAGTATCGAAGTGTATGATCTTTTTGGTCATCAGGTAATATATTCTTCAACAGCGTTGTTAGAATATATTAATATTGAAAGTCTGAGTGCAGGGGTATATTTGATCAAAGTCTGGACAGAACATGGGTCCTTTATTCAAAAATTCGTCGCTGAATAATATGTATTAAGCCTACCAATTATTAGCATGAATTTATTTTCAAAACTAAGAAATCGCATTAAAATATAACTGACCGGTGAAAAATACTATTGCCCGATTGTTGTTTATTTTATTAATCTCTAATATATCGGCGCAGCATCACTATAATTATTTGACTGCGGAAATTGATGGACTGACTTGTTCGGCATGTATGAATTCGGTCGTGAAGCGGATGTCACTGGTTAAAAATGTGGATAGTATATACTCAGATATTCAGAATACTTCTTGTACAATTTTTATCCATGGATCTGAATGCCCCGATTTTAAATTGATTGCGCAGGAAGTTAAAAATGCTGGATTTTCTCTACATTCGCTATGTTGGCGTCTTACACTTGATTCACAGCTCGTGTGCGCTAATCAATCATGGCCTTGCCTGTCTATCAATAGTCGCCAGTATCATATTGTAAATTATCCTTTAAATTGGCAGCCTGAGGGTTACAGTTTTATTTTATTGGGCCGCAATTACCAAAATAAAAAAATCTACCAACAATATAAGGAGCTGGTTGCTAAAAATAAAACCGTCAGATGTTCTTTAAATGCCGATTTACTTTTACAGAAAAGATAAATTTATTTTTTCCGATTTTCTTTACAATAATTTTTCACGTAAAAGGGTAGGAACTTTTTATTCATGCCGAGCCAGCGAGTTCTTTAACCAAAGGAGTAATAGGATTGTCTTTCTCTGATCAACAGTATCGTGAAGTAGACCAATACAGGAATCTCTTTACCGCCAAGTTACTTTATGGTCTCACATCTCATTGGTCCGTGGCGTGCATAATGTCATTTTCCAATCATCATGGAACGAGCTGGCCGATCGATTTCATTGATCATTTGCAAAATAGTTCCGGCTCTATTTTTTCAGTAAAAAAAATTAAACGCGGGGTCAAATACCCTTATCTTTTGAATGGAATTTACTTTTATTCCAAGTATCGTATTTATTCAATGGACAACAGAAACAGGCACTTTCGGATGGCCTTGTTTGGTGAGGCAAGCTATATCAATGTTCCTCATGATGAAGCAGAACCATCTTTAACAGATGACAACAGAGGGGTTGGAGCCGGTGTGATTCTGACCTTTCTAAACAAGCACTTCGCTTCTTCATGGACACTTGGCGGTATTTATCCATTTTCTTTTTCCAAAGATAATCCGGCCTTGCATAGGTTCATTGACCCTGCGATCATATCTGTCAGATCTGCCCCTGCTATTCAATCTTCTCTGTCTTTTGGATACCTTCTTTATCCGCGAGTTTATAGAAATTTCAAACAGGCAAACTGGAATTTGTACTTAGAACTTATTTTTAAAAGTTATGGGCGAGCCAAAGTGTTGCTCAATGATCAGCCTATTTCTTCCCAATCTATTTTTTTAGCGCCTTCCGCTTACCTTGAAGTTCACCCGGGAATTCAGCATATCATCAACTCAAATCTGAGATTCGATTTTTCGGTTGGATGGAAATGGGCTGGTGGTTCCTATGTCAGATATTACCCTTTGTTTTCCTTCGGAATTTCCCGGTACTTCTATCCATCAATTAAGAAATCAAAATTCAATCGTGCCTCGTAAAATTCCCCATTGCAAATTCTATTCTTAGATTTAATGCTCGAGAGATTAGTGCAATGCAGAAATTTACTTCTAAAAGAATGAACCGGCATTAATTAATGATTGAAAAATGGAGGAGCCTTTGGCTGCCTCCATTTTTCAAGAAGTTGTAACTAGAACCAACCAGAAACTGTGTTTGTCTTCTTAACTACACTGGTGTTGGATGAAATATTGGTAAGAACTAATTTTCCATAAATTTCATCTCTTCCAAAGTCTTCATTTAATACGCCATCTCCAAGCGTCACCTCGAAAATTGCACTTTCAAGTGCACTTGGGGTAGCATCAGGATAAAAGTTAACATTGGCCATCGTGAAAAGATTGTCGTCGAAGAGAATGTCTTCACCCCAAAGTGAACAACGAAGTCTGAATAGTCGTCCATCCGGACAGGCCTTCATCATGCAAAGTTCTAATTGTGAAAAATGAACATTGCAAGTTACTTTGACCTTAGAGAGTTTTTTGGGTCTGTCACGCGTAATAACCAATTGAGCGTTAGAAATGCTAGCCATAATAAGTAAATAAATTAATGATTAAAAAAAATTATCGTTTATTTATTTAACTTACTATTGTATGTTATCATTGGTTCAGGGTATATTTTTTTTTGAATGGCTTAAAGAGGTCTTCGAATAAAATTAGAAAGGGATTTTAACCACTAAATTGTGGTGATCATTGGATCTTTCATTAAGAATAATATTGCAGAGGTAAAACTAATTTATGAATTTTTAGCTCCTGAGAATCTAATTCTTGTTAATGATCTGCATGGCCGTTTCCACCCAATCATCGTTTCGTAACAATGATACCTCTTCCGCGTCTTCACCACTTGTATAGCGTAAAAGCGCTTCTTGTACTTCGCGGATACATTCATCCTTATGACGAAGTAAGAAAGGATCCTTATCGCGATTAATCCATTGCCGAAGCACGAAGGTGCTGATTAGGGAAGACGCGTTTTTCTTCTGAAGCAAATCTGAGAGTGCATCATAATTCAGCAGAGTAAAATCTCTGGAAAGTTCTGTAATCTTTTTGTCTTCATCAGAAGGCACAGGTTGAGCTTCCAACAGAATATCTGGGATGACACCGCGGCCTGAAGGATAACAATTGCTGCCGCTGACCACCACTGCAGTATCGGCCTGGTATGGACTCAGCCAGTGCATATTGGAGTCGGGTCTCACGTTGTATGGTTTTTGAATGCACCGTCCGGAAGGAAGATAGATGCGCGCGTTCGCAAGTTCCAGTGAGCTCCCGTCTGCCAGTGGAAAAATCTCAAGCACCGTTGCTTTTCCGAATGACGGTGTGCCGATGATTGTAGCGCGATGCATATCTTGCAATGAACCAGCCAAAACCTCTGATGCAGAGGCTGTCTCATCATTAATCAGCACAGCAATTTTTCCAAATTTGAAAAAAGGCCTTCCCGTTGATTTGTATTCGCGCTTCTGATCGTTGCGATCACGCGTGTAGAACATGACAACATCGGGATTTTCAGTAAGTTGATTGAGAATATCTGCAGCAGATCCAAGGATTCCTCCTGAATTGAAGCGAAGATCGAGGATCAGATTTTCGTGATTGCGGTGATAGACATATTCTTCAACAGCTTTCATGAACTCGCGGTAGGTTGTCTCAGTAAAACTATTGATGCGGATATAAAATGTCTTGTCATCCATTGAAAAGACCGGTCCTGTGCTTCGGTTAGGTAAATCAGTCTTCTCAATGGTAAGGCTTCGCGCCAAGCGCTCGCCCGAAGCTCGCACGCTCAAATGTATTTTGTCAGGATCCTCTTTGGCAAATGCAATGATTGAATCAATATTGAAGAGCTGCTCCTCGAGATTGTGGTCATTGATCTTTAGGACGATTTCACCGGATCTCAGACCTGCAATTTGTGCAGGACTGCCGGGCACCATTTCGCCGATATAAACTTGTTGGCCAATTATTCTGAAGCTTAGGCCTGCACCCTGGTAAAGACCGTCAAAGTTGTCTTCGAGATTAACCAGCTCATGGGGTGACAGGTATTCAGAATAAGGGTCCAGTGCAAATAACAATTGCTCGATCAGAAAATCAGTGACCTCATGATGGTTAAGACTGTCGACATATTTCGACTGAAGGTAAGAAAGTACGTCTTCAAGTTTCTGTCGTGTTGGATAGGGTAGTGCGGTTTGAAGTTGGGGTGAAGGCTGCGGCCACTGTTTTGGTCCCTGCATCTTGTATCCGGCATACATTCCCAAAGCAGTACAGGTACCCAACAGAAAGGGTAACCATTTTCTTAATTTATCTGTGGCAGCATCCACTTGATCAGTAATAAGTAAACCTTCTCACTTTGGCGACATATTTGGCGAGCCGGACGACCTGGCAGGTATAACCGTATTCGTTATCGTACCAGGCATACAGGGTCACAGTACGGCCATCATTGGACAATATGGTGGAAGGTGCATCAAGCACGCTCGCTACCGTGGAACCAATGGCGTTACTGCTGACATATTCATTGGAAGTGGAGTATTGAAGTTGTTCGGCCAGCTCGCCATAATAGGCAGCCTTGCGAAGTGATTCAAGAATTTCCTCCGTATTGGTGATCCGACCGAGACTCAGGTTGAGGATAGCCAGGGAGACGTTGGGTACGGGTACACGCACAGCGTTGCCGGTGAGCTTACCTTTGAGTTGCGGAAGAACCTTGGCAACTGCACTGGCTGCACCGGTACTGGTAATCACCATGTTAATCGGTGCACCACGTCCACGTCTTGGTTTGCGATGGAAGTTGTCCAGCAGATTTTGATCGCTCGTATAGGCATGTACCGTCTCAATATGTCCTTTTTCTATGCCGTAGGTTTTGTCCATCACATGGATGATCGGCACGATGGCATTGGTGGTGCAGCTGGCTGCGCAAAATATCTTATCAGTTTCGGTATTGACGATATCCTGGTTGACACCAACAACGATATTTGGGATGTCCTTACCGGGTGCTGTCAGAATGACCTGAGAAATGCCAGGACGCAGATGGGCGCTCAGTTTCTCCTTTGTGTCCCACATACCGGTATTGTCGATAAGAAGGGCATTCTGAATGCCATAGCTGGTATAGTCAATTTCGGAAGGGTCTGAAGCAAAAATCATGTGTACGCGGTTGCCATTAATTTCAACCACGGATTCTTCGGGAATAACGCGGATCGTCCCGCGGAAATTACCATGTATGCTATCGCTCTCCAGAAGCGACATGCGCTTGTACAGTTCTTCGGTTCGGTCCTTCATCCCTGGGCGGAGAACAATAGCCTTAAGTCTCAGCTGTTCACCTCGACCGGTAGTGGCTACAAGTCGGCGAGCCACCAATCTGCCGATCCGTCCGAAACCGTAGAGCACCACGTCGCGCGAACTTTCATGTTCACCGGACTTCCGGCCTTCCGCAAGTCTGCCGGCAATGAAGGTGCCCATGACAGGTTGACCTGCTTCAAGCCATTCCGTGGCCAGTTTGCCAATGTCGATCCGGGAAGGACCGAGGTCCTGTAATTGTTGAATTTCAGCAGCGATCTGCAGCGTCAGTTCAACATCAATTTGCTTGTCAGTATAGTTGATGGCAAAACTGTGATATTGTAGCAATTCACTTGGACGCACGTCGTGCAGATCCCTGCGAAAAAGTATGAGGTCAATGGAACGGTCGAAACTGAGATCGCCTACGATTTTACTGAGTTCCAGCGCTTTCTTTTCCTGTTCGCGCCATTGCGCCAGACTTGCTTCGGTAGCTTGTATTGTTGCCTGATTCATTTGGTCATCTTTGCCGCAAAGTTGGTAAATTCTTCGCACTTGCGGTGGTGGGAGAATGGATTAATTACGGGTTGGGAAGAAGAGTTTGGGAAGACTGTAATTCCGAAATTATTCTAATGATCTTTAAATTCAAAAAATAAATTTTGGTAAACAGCACAAGAAGAATATTCACTTCTAAAAGTAATAGTCCCCTGTGTCTAAATATTACTGAAATCTGAAATGGTATTCAGTTCAAATAAAAATCTTATATTCCGAGGTATTGCTTCAGCAGTTTGCTCCGTGTGGTCGAACGCAGTTTATTGATCGCCTTGTCCTTAATCTGCCGCACGCGCTCGCGGGTGAGGCCAAATTTATCACCAATATCTTCCAGCGACTCCGGGTGTTCAATGCCCAGCCCAAAGTACAATTTGATGACATCCGCCTGACGGTCTGTCAAGGTACCCAATGCCCTTTCAATCTCCCTTCTCAGCGATTCCTTGAATTCAAGAGAGGAGTCCGTGGCCGGTGTTGTGTTGTTTTCCAATACGTCCAGAAGACTGTTGTCTTCGCCGTCGACAAAAGGAGCATCCATGGAGACATGGCGGGCCGCCACACCAAGGGTCGTCTCGACTTCTTCTGTGGGAATTTCGAGGAGGTTTGCCAATTCTTCCGGTGACGGTTCGCGCTCGAATTCCTGTTCGAGTTCGCTAAACGCGCGGTTTATTTTGTTAAGGGAGCCCACTTTGTTGAGAGGAAGTCTGACTATCCTCGACTGCTCGGCGAGTGCCTGCAGGATGGATTGGCGAATCCACCAAACGGCATATGAAATAAACTTAAATCCGCGGGTTTCATCAAAGCGCTGGGCCGCTTTAATCAGCCCCAGATTGCCTTCGTTGATGAGGTCTGAAAGGCTCAGGCCCTGGTTTTGATACTGCTTTGCTACGGAGACCACAAAGCGAAGGTTTGCCTTGGTCAGTTTTTCGAGGGCGATTTGGTTTCCCTGCTTGATTTGCTTGGCGAGTTCAACCTCTTCTTCGGGAGTCAGCAGATCTACTTTGCCAATCTCCTGAAGGTATTTTTCGAGTGACTGGCTCTCCCTGTTCGTAATCGACTTCGTGATCTTTAACTGACGCATGGTAATGAATAGTTATAAGTTGCTGATTTAAAGGCTAAAAAGGTAAAAATAACGGATCTGGTTTATTTTCTGATTCAAAGAAAGGCTGCTTCGACCTATCTTTCACAAACAACAATAATGCCGGGTCCACAAAAAAAGTTCATAAAAAGCTAAAAAATTCAGCAAAGCACCTAATATTGCCCCGGTTAAGATACCGCGCAATAGCAAACATCATGGCGAGAGTACAGTTTCAGTCAGAATTTATGTTCAGGGCTTCGCCGTCTATTATATACCTTTTCATTACACAGCCTACCGCCATTGTCCGCTGGTTCTGCGACCGCGTTGATAATGTAGGAGATGTTTATACCTTTTCCTGGGAAGGCTCCGATGAGGTGGGTGAAATGGTGATGGACATAGAGGATGAGCTGGTCAAATACGAGTGGGAGGGCCGTGACGGTGAATTCCTGCAATTCCGCATCTACAAGACGGATATCACCAACGAAACCATTCTGGAAATCACAGACTTCTGTGATGACGATGAGGTGGGTGAACAAAAGGACCTTTGGGAAGTTTACATAAAAAAATTAAAGGCAGCCTGCGGCGGCTGATGACCTCATATTATTCCGCCGGACTGCACACACTACATCTTCAACCTGTGGAATGGACGAGAATAATCTTTTATCCGAAAACAAAAAATACAAGTTCAAGGAACTGAAGGTGTACGCCAGCACGGAGTGGCTCGCAGACAACAAGAAAAAATATCGGCAGGTTTTCGACCGGTACGAAACGACCTATATCTATGCGGAACTTTCTTTTTACAACAAGTGGTTCGACAAAGATTTCTGGGAAGCAGACATCGAGCTGCGCTGCTTTAGTCTCATCAAATCCCGGAAGGAAGTTTGTAATCTCAGTTTCAGACGCCGTATTTCGAAGTACGATCAGCTGGTTTTTATCCGCGAAGGCTGGGGCAATAAAAAAGAAGGCTCTTTCTGGAAAAAAGGAACGTACTATTGGGAAGCATGGGTTGATGGTGAGAAAATTGCCACAAAATACTTCTACGTTGAAGAGGCAGGACAGCATGAGGATGATGGCACCAATCCTTATGTCGAACTGGTAAGTCTCAAACTCTTTGAAGGCCCTTTTGATGAGGTCGAACAAACAGAGAGAACATACTATACTTCATTCGAAGGAGAAGAGACGCGTTACATCTTTGCAGAAGTCGTGTTGCGCAACAAATGCTTGCAATCCAACTGGCAATGCGAGTTATTTATCAAATTTCACAACGAGGCCCGCGAATTAAAAGGTCAGCTGGTAAGGCTTGTTCCGGTCCGAAGGGAAGATGACAAGGTTACAATCATTGCAGGATGGGGCTCTAATGTCAAAGGCTCCTGGTGGGATGGCTTGTATACCTGTGAAGTGGTTTTTATGGATGAACTGCTGGGCATGATGTCCTTCTACGTCGAGGACGAATTTGAAGAAGGAATCGGACAAATTACCTTGCCACACTTAAGTGATCCTGTGATTCTTGCCGGTGAAGAGACAGAGACCCGGACTTTCGATGAGTTGATGCAGGACCTGGATCATCTTATTGGTCTGAAGGAGGTGAAACGCAAGGTGCGTGAGCACGCACAATACATACAATTTCTACACTTGCGTAAGGACCGCGGGATTGAAGAGAAAGATCAGATCGTTTTGCATTCCGTTTTTCTTGGCAATCCGGGAACAGGTAAGACTACAGTCGCCAAAATGATGGGACAGCTGTACAAGAAAATGGGGGTGCTCACCAAGGGACATGTTTACGAAGTAGACCGGGCGGAGATCGTCGGTGAATATATTGGCCAGACTGCGCCCAAAGTCAAAGAGGTCATTGAAAAAGCACGGGGCGGTGTACTCTTTATCGATGAAGCATACGCGCTTGCCCGGACCAATGATGATAGCAAGGATTTTGGAAGAGAGGTAATCGAGATCCTGGTTAAGGAAATGTCCAACGGACAGGGCGACATGGCCGTAATTATGGCGGGATATCCCAAGGAAATGAAGTATTTCCTGGATTCGAATCCCGGACTAAAGAGCAGAATCAAACTCTACTATAATTTTCCCGATTATCTTCCACAGGAACTTTATGAGATCGCAGAATATGCGTGCCATGAAAAAGGCATTCAATTGACCGTTGATGCCAAAGAGGAATTGCAGCATATCATTCTCAATGCATTTCGCAACCGTGACAATACCTTCGGCAACGCGCGTTTTGTATTTGATCTGATTGACAAAGTCAAGATCAATCTTGGAATCAGGATTATTACACAGGGTCAGCTTCAGGAAATATCCAACGAAGAATTATCGCTCGTCACACTGGATGATGTGCACCGTGTGGAGATCGAACCATTGCAGGCAAGGCCCAAGATTCCACTTGATCAGCGTCTTCTGGAAGAGTCACTGGCAGAATTGGATGCGCTGATAGGTATTCCGCAGGTCAAAAAGGAAATTCACGAACTTGTACAGATCGTGCAATATGCTCAGCGAGCGGGCCGCGAAGTGCTCAACCAGTTTTACCTGCACACGGTCTTTCTTGGTAATCCGGGTACCGGGAAAAGCACTGTCGCACGCATTCTCGCTCGTATTTTTAAAGCACTGGGTATTCTGGAACGAGGACACATGGTTGAGACTGATCGTCAGGGACTGGTGGCGGGATATCTTGGACAATCCGCGATCAAGACGGCAGAAAAGGTAGAGCAGGCAATTGGAGGGGTTTTGTTTATTGATGAAGCTTATTCGCTGACGCAGGCGATGAGCGGGCAGGGGGATTACGGCGCTGAAGTGATACAGACACTGCTCAAAAGGATGGAAGATCAGCGCGGGCAGTTCTTTGTCTTCGTGGCCGGTTATACGGATCAGATGGAGACCTTTCTCAAATCCAATCCTGGCCTCAGCAGCCGCTTTGACCGTATCCTCAAATTTGAAGATTATCTGCCGCACGAACTGATGGATATCGCGATGAAGATGTTTGCCGATCAGAATCTGCAAATGCACGATATCGCCAAGGCGCAGCTGCTTAATTACCTTGATTACCTGCACCAATCCAAGGATAAGTTTTTTGGTAATGCGCGGACGGTGCGTACCATTGTGCAGGAAGTCATCCACAATCAGAATATCAGACTTTCCCGTATGAGTCCAACAGAACTGGAAGGCTTTGACACCCGCTTAATTATGGCCGAAGACCTCAAGGACCTGTTGCCTGAGAACGACCGGCGCAAGGCCTTTGATAGGCCGCGTTTGGGTTTTCGCAAGAATTGATCGGTCCGTCAATTTGCCCTGATAATCGGGGAAGGGTATGTGACCTATCGGATGACCGTGTTGTTATGATTAAGCTGTACTTTTTAAGAATACTAATTAATTATATGTATAAATAATTGATAATCAAAGTATTAATAAACAATATTTTAACATTTCCTTTATATTGTTGCGCAAGAACCATAGTATTTTTGAACGACCAAAAAAGAACTTTTAGCAAGCGTATGAAAGCAGTTTTTGCATCAATTTTCTCAATCTTGTTCTGCGCAGCACGATTGGTCGCGCAGACAGACAGTTGTGACATCAGGATATTTGTGGAAGGAATACAGCCTGGGAAGGTTAAGCTTATTGGCGCATTTGCCGATCAGAATTACCTGGCGGACTCGACCCTGGTGGATGAACATGGTTTGATTCAGTTTAAAAGAAAGTCTCCGCTCAAGCCGGGATATTTCTACGTAATTCTGCCGGATTACAGCAACCTTCATTTTCTGGCGGACGCAGATCAGCATTTTGTGATTCGTACGAAGCGATCTGACCTTTTTGGTGCGGCCACGGTTGAAGGGTCCACAGACAATGAGATGTTGTATGCCTCTTTTAAGATGCAGTTGCGGCATGAAGCATTGTATGATTCGGTCAGCAAGGTCATCAGCGGTCTGGATCCAAATGATCCACGATACCTGGCAGGTAAGAAAATATACGATCAGATGGGAGCGGAACGCAAGGCGCAGCTAGACAAGGATCGCCAGCGTTTTCCCAATAGTTTTTATGTAAAGTTCAAATACTCCGGCCAGAATCCGGAGGTCCACGATGTGCGCAAGACCAATGGCGACCTGGACACCAGTGCACAACTAAGGATGTTCAGAAATGAGTTTTGGGACAATTTTGATTTTCGGGATGAGCGCTTGCTTTATACACCGGTGATTGCCAACAAAATCAAGACGTACATGAATGATCTGACAATGCAGAATCCGGATTCACTGATTGCGCAAGCAGACATTTTGATCGACAAATCACTTGTTAATCAGGAAATGTTCAAATTCATCTCCAATTGGTTGCTTATCAAATATCAGCCAACAAAGACCAGTGTGATGGACGGTGAAGCGGTATTTGTGCATATCATCGACAAATACATGACCAAAGAACTCGCCACCTGGTATAATGATAAGGAGCTCGCAGACATTAAGAAGAAAGCATTTGAAATGAGGGCAAGTCTGTTGAACAGAAAGGGTCCGGATGTTATATCCAAGGATCCATTCGGTCAGACCAAATCGATCTACGAGATGAAAGAGCCCTACATTATTGTGTTTATGTACGACACCAAATGTGAGCATTGCCAAAAGGAGACACCTCTGCTTCGCAAATTTATCGATGAGTGGAAAGAAAAGAATATTGGCGTCTTTGCCATCGTACTTAATTCTACAGAAAATGAATGGAAGGAATTTATGTTGCAGAACCGCATGCAGGACTGGGTCAACGTCCGTGATCCGTCCAATGTTTCTATTTATGCCAAGTATTTCGTTGACATCACCCCGGAGATCTATATTCTTAACAGGGACCGCATGATTATTGGTAAAAACCTGAAAGTCGAGCAGATTGCAACAATTATCAACCGTGATCAGCAGAAACAGGCAAATAATAAGTAGTCAATAGCAGACAGTAAATCTATTTTCACCGCATCGAATAGGATAGAAAGCAAAATCAGGATTCAATTAGAGCGTAGATTATTAGGAAGTATAGTTTTCACTACAATACAATATGATACTCAAATTTCCTTTTATTAACTCGCTATGCAATTCAAAGCGTTCATGAGTAATTACCTATTTGCAAATGACTCCTTACGATGGATAAAGGACAGGTGAACTGCCTGGTCACGAGTTTCTTTGTTGTGCCGAAAGTAATTATTTGTCCTGAAAAATACACAGAATTCATGTCGGCATAATACCCCTATTGATTTG
Source organism: Saprospiraceae bacterium (assembly GCA_019694255.1). Classification (GTDB taxonomy): domain Bacteria; phylum Bacteroidota; class Bacteroidia; order Chitinophagales; family Saprospiraceae; genus Vicinibacter. The sequence continues at coordinate 5,313 of JAIBCI010000008.1, read as the reverse complement.
GCTATTACCATGGAACATCATTATCAAATCAATACGGTATTTCTTTTATTTGACAGCACAAAAGATAAGGAAGAAAAGCCATTGACAAAGAATCAGGTCAAAATAAAGCAACAAAATCCATAAGGGAAGAATTAACGATGAATGTTTATATCAATAACAATTCTTTTCGCGCCCAAAAGTATAAGCGAAGGTGAGTTAACGGGTCGTGCGAACCATAACGCTTATCTCAATGCCAATGAGTAAAATCACAGAGACAGAGACATTGCCTGTCCATGCAAAGATCACCGAAGTAATACCTGATCATACTATATTTGTACATGTGGCTCAATTCACCGTGATCAATGAAAAAGAAACAAACTTTACTTCCTTATCTCTCTTTGTTCGCCATCCTGTTGCTATACACGACCTGCAAAGAAGATGATACCGTAGTGACGGAATACAAAGACTTCTCGATTTATCTTACTTTTGACAGCCTTCCTCACGCACCACTCGACATCAGCAAGTCGGTCTTGCAGAAGAAGTTGATCAAATATCAGGATATCAAATCGTATGATTCTGCGAATACCACGCTGGAGCTTCGTTACCGTGCAGACAGTCTGTTTAACTGGCCATCCGGCAATGATAATCGTGGCTTTGTCGCAGTAGCCAATGACTCCATCAGAATTTACGGTGGCTATCTCTGGTCACCTTTACATTCCAGTACGAATGACAATATCGTCCTTACACTGCCGCTTGAATCCAATGCTTCGCCCTATCATTTGCGTGTCCAGAATGGTTATCCTTTTGCTTCTAATGATCCTGCGCACCGATCGATCATCAATGCGCCCCAGTTAATGGAGCTGTTTCGGAAGGATGGGAAATTACGCTAGGAGATGTTTGTAGTAAAACGCCATTTACTTGAATTTTAAATTGACTGAATTACCAATGATTGTAGGTTCCATTATATTTACATTACAATGGAGCTAAAGACAGTTCTACAAACTAAAAAAGGGGCTGCTGCCGAACTTGGTATATTCTATATTGTTGCCGTTTCAGTATCTTCAATGTTTGCAAGTGGATTTATACTTTATCCTCTGGCTTTGACCTCTTTGGGGGTAAGAAAAATTGAATGGCGAGAAATTGGTTTTGGTTTTAAAGATTTCACTGTACCTAAAATTTTACTTGGGATTGCTGTAGCAATAGCCTATTATTTCATAGACCAGAATTTTGTAAATCCAATTGCGTCAAGTTTTGCAGCCCCAGGACTTCCAGAAATTTTTAATATCGAGGGTGATGTTTCAAAATATATAATCGGACTAACCTTGTCATGGACAACTGCTGCATTTCTGGAAGAAATCGTATTTCGTGGTTATCTGATCAACAGATTCATAGATCTGATGGGTGAGACGATACTTCCAAAGATCCTCATCATTTTATTGACAGGGATAGGATTTGGTTTTGTCCATACCTATCAGGGCATAAATGGTGCTATCTCTGCGGGATTTATTGGTATTTTTCAAGCCCTGGTGTATTTCATGAATGGTAAAAAACTTGCCATACCTATTATTGCACATGGCGTCTATGATACGATTGGCTTCACTTTGTTGTTTCTCGGATAATGTAAGTGGATTTCAAATTCCCTCTGGAATTATTCTATTTCACTTAATTATGATTTTTTTGTTCCGTCTTGCACTGGTGTTACTTGGCTTACAGCGCCGGAGTAAAATTTAATTTAAGAATAGGCTTTTCGCACGGAAGCATAGAATAATGGAATTGTCAATTTAAGAATAACCCATCTTAAAAAAGCAGACCACCATTTTTTACTTTCCAGAGATCCGATCATACTAACAATTCGTATATTAGTTGACTTGTTTGAATAAATCAGGCCATGACACCGGATAATCAGGAGCAGGGAAATCACGAGAAGTTGGCAGAATATGCGAGGTTTACGGATATGAATCCGGGACCTGTGTTGAAGCTGGATTTCAATGGATTGGTCATATTATCTAATCTTGCGGCCAGGAAGGTATTCGGTGAAGACCTCAGTGGAAAAAACTGGCGGGAGCTGTGTCACGAGATTTCAGATCAACAATGGCAAAGAATAATTTCTGCAGAAGAAGTAATTGCAACTGAAGCACATATTGGAGAGCTGCAATTTATTCTGGATTACCGTTCTGACCTCAGGAGTCAGTCGGTATTCATCTTTGGTACGGACATTACCCTGCAAAGGCAGGCTGAAAGGAATCTGCGCCAAAGTGAAAAAATGGCAACTTTGGGCACCCTTGCTGCGGGTGTCGCACACGAGCTTAACAATCCAGCTGCAGCTGCCAATAGAGCGTCTCAGCAATTGCTCGATGTCATAGAGAAACTTGCTTCGCTACGGGAACAATTCAATGCTTTGACCTTAAGTTCAGAAGAACATTCGTTGATGTCTTCGCTGATTAACGAAGCCAAAAAATATTCCAATGAAAACATCATACTACATCCTGTTGAGCGATCCGATCTGGAGTCAGATCTTGAGGATTGGTTGGACGGAATCGGATTGTCCGAAGCTTGGGAGATTACGCCTGCTTTGGTATCGATGGGATATACCAAAGAAAAGTTTGATGCATTTTTGGCCGGAATTGATCGTGCTCATATCGGGTTTATTCTTTCATGGGCTTCTTATTCATTTAGCCTTTATTCGCTGATTCGTGAAATCCGCGAAGGGACTGGAAGAATATCTGAAATCGTAATTGCACTAAAAAACTATTCTTTTCTTGGACAGGCTCCGTTACAACAAGTATCCGTGCACGATGGCCTGAACAACACCCTCATCATCCTGCGCAGTAAAATGAAGGAAGGAGTAATTGTTTACCGAAATTTCTGCGAAGACCTGCCCCCTATCACAGCTTACGGTAGTGAGCTGAACCAGGTATGGACCAATCTGCTCGATAATGCAGTCGATGCCATGTCAGGTAAGGGAGAAATTCGAATATCAACGCACAAAGAACCAAATGGAGTTGTAGTCGAGATTGAAGACAACGGTCCGGGCATTCCTGCTGAAGTGCAGCCATACATCTTCGATCCTTTCTATACCACCAAGGAACCAGGAAAGGGGTCGGGTTTGGGACTGAGCACAAGTTATGGCATCATCGTACAAAAGCATAAGGGAAATATCACGGTTGACTCGGTGCCCGGCAAGACAATTTTCAAGGTTAGATTACCCTTTCAACCACCCAAGTAATAATGTTCAATTTCAAAAATGTCTATTATGACCAAACCAGTCCTATTTTGCATTGATGATGATCCTGAAGTACTTTCTGCTGTGGAAAGAGATCTCCGGATGTACTACCGCAATAACTATAAAATCGTGACAGCCAGCTCTGGTGGCGAGGGTCTTGAAGCTTTGAGTATACTCAAGCAGCGCAACAATGCCATTGCCTTGTTCCTGGTGGATCAGCGAATGCCGGGAATGACAGGGACTCAGTTTCTCGAAAAAGCCCTTGCCTTGTATCCTGATGCAAAAAAAGTTTTGCTGACCGCCTATGCTGACACGGAGGCCGCCATTGTAAGTATTAATAAAATAGGACTTGATCATTACCTGATGAAGCCCTGGGATCCGCCTGAAGTCAAATTTTTTCCGGTTCTCAATGACCTGTTATTCGACTGGCAATCTGAAGTCCAGCCACCCTATGAAGGCATACGAATTGCCGGCTCCCGATGGAGTCATGGAAGTTATGCCATCCGCGAATTCCTTTCCGGAAATAATATCCCTTATCAATGGGTGGATATTGATCAGGACGAACCTGTTAGAGAACTCATAAAGCCGCTCAGTGATAATTTGAAAAAACTTCCTGTTGTTCTATTCCCGGACGGTTCTACATTAACCGATCCATCGCATCTTGAATTAGCCCAGAAACTCGGCATTCAAACCGTAGCGCAAAAGCCATTTTATGATCTCGTCGTTATCGGAGCAGGGCCGGCCGGATTGGCCAATGCCGTCTATGGCGCTTCAGAAGGGCTCAGAACACTGATTATTGAACGCAGTTCCCCGGGTGGTCAGGCTGGGACTAGTTCCAAAATAGAGAATTACCTGGGTTTTCCGGCAGGAGTCACCGGAGCAGATCTGGCACTGCGGGCGGTCGCTCAGGCTAAAAGGTTCGGCGCAGAGTTGTTGACTGCCCAGGAGGCAGTTTCTTTCCGGCGCGAAGACCCTTATAGAGTGATAACACTGTCTGACGGTACGGAGATTTCCTGTTATGCCATTGTTTTTGCCACTGGAATGAGCGTCCGTAAATTAGAAGTTCCCGGTGCTGCGGATTTGGAGGGATTAGGTGTCTTCTACGGCGCTGCACTGAGCGAAGCTGCTACCTACCGGAATAAAGATATTTGTATCGTCGGCGGTGCCAACTCTGCGGGGCAGGGTGCTGTGTTTTTTAGTCGATATGCTCGAAGCGTTACCATCTTAATTCGCGCTGCCGAGGGTCTAAAAGCTGCGATGTCCCAGTATCTCATAGACCGCATCGAAACTACTCCCAATATTCGTGTAATCAGCAGTGTGGAAGTGAGCTCCGTGGAAGGCAACGGTTTTTTGGAGAAAGTGAATATTAAAAACGTTCAAACGAATGAAATCACGGCTTTGGAAATGTCCGCTATGTTTATCTTCATTGGTGCGGCGCCTCATGCCAATATGTGCGATGGTTTTATTACTTTAGATGACAAAGGATTTATTGTGACAGGACCGGATTTGCCGCGATCAGCAGGAAAAATCTCCGGTTGGACACTTGATCGCGATCCATATCTTTTCGAAACCAATGTGCCGGGTGTATTCGGCGTTGGGGATGTCAGGAGCGGTGCCAACCGTCGTGTTGCAACTGCGGTCGGAGAGGGATCGGCTGCTATTTACATGGTGCACCGGTATCTGAGTACAGTATGAAATGTTAACACTCCTGAATACAAAGTTTAAATCGTCTGACTGCGCATTTTCAAATGATGGAACTCCTTATGTATTTACTGTAAACGGTTATAATGCACATCCTAAAGTAATTAATATAAACAATGTTTCAACAGATGCAAATAAATATGGCACAATTCAAGGTATTGACTATGGCTCTGGTTATTATCTTCGAAAGTAATTGTAATATATGTAAGAATGATCATAATGAAGTGAAATGTCATCCATATAAATCATTAATTAAAATTAATACTGAAAAAGATCAGCTTGTAATTTATGATGACATAAATATTATACATTTTCAAGAAGGTGATTATGAATTGAGTTACTGGAAGAAAAGTGATTCTTCTACATTTAAAATCAAATTTACAAAAGGTATAGACGGTATTAAATTTTTA